>NZ_VFMY01000001.1:3077702-3385472 GCF_006715305.1 Arthrobacter sp. SLBN-100 | reverse complement strand
CCGGGATGTTGAGGGCGCCATCCGGCCCGCAGGTCGTCTGGGACTGGGCGTATTCCTCGTCCTTCAAGTAGGCGTCGGAACCGCCGAACTGGGCCGAACCATCCAAGAGCGCCTTGCGGCCTGCACCGGAGCCATCCGGTGAATACTGCACAATGGCACCCTGGTTGGCGGCCGCAAACTCAGTTTTCCACGCGTCCATCGCCGCACCCTGGGCGGAGGAACCGATGCCCGTCAGCGTGCCGGTGATCTTCGAGCCGCCGGCGGCCTGGCCTCCGCCGCCGGGACCGCTGCCAGTGACGTTGTCTGAACCGCAGGAGGTAAGCGCGAGAGCGCCGGCTGCGATAACAGCGATGGCCGCGTGGCGGCCGAAGCGGAGTGCCTTCACTAGGTGTACCCCTTCCAGGGATATTCAGTGCGGAGCAGGGACGGAGAACCCTGCAGCGCGATGCGTACTTGTGTACCTTCATCGAAGTTAGGGGCCGCAGGTAACGGGACAGGCGGTCCAAAGTGAACGGAGGATTAACGACGGCGGGATATTGGCCGACAAGTGCAGGGTTCCCATTGCGCAGATCACATCTCTGCCCATAGTGCGCCGGCTGCAAAATAAACCGACGAGGCAGCAAATAGACTGGACGGCATGGCTCCCGCAGCAGGACTTTCAGCAAGCAGGCGGTTCCTGCGCGGCCGCGTCCGCACAGGCCTGATCCGGAGCCGCAACTCCCTGGTTCCCGCCATCCAGATGACGGTCTGCGCCGTGGGCGCCTATGCTTTCGCCGAGTTCGTGCTGGGCCACGCAGATCCCCTTTTCGCTGCCACCTCGTCCCTGATTGCCCTTGGCTTCTCACGGGAGCCGCGGCTGCGGCGGGTCCTGGAGGTGGGGCTTGGGTGCACCATCGGCATCGCGGTGGGCGACCTGCTGCTGCACTGGCTGGGCGCAGGGATCTGGCAGGCCGCCGTCGTCCTGTTGTTTTCCATCCTGCTCGCCCGGTTCCTGGACAGCGGAAACATCTTCACCACCCAGTTGGCCCTGCAGTCGCTGCTGGTGGTTTTGCTGCCGGCGCCGGCTGGCGGGCCGTTCACGCGGAGCATCGACGCCGTGGTGGGCGGCCTGTTCGCCCTGCTGGTCACAGTCCTGGCTCCCAAGGACCCGCGCCGCGAGCCCCGCAAGGACGTCCGGAAACTCCTCCATGAGCTGGCGGAGGTGCTGCGTGAATGTGCGGAGGCGCTGGCGGACAGCGATTCAACCAGGGCCTGGCACGCGCTGGTCCGTGGCCGCAACTGCCAGCCACTGGTGGACGGGATGCGGCACTCCCTGCGGGCCTCCGGGGAGGTGGCCAGGCTCGCACCCGCCTACCGCAGGCACCGGGACGAGCTGGACCGGCTGGAACAGTCGCTCGATTTCATTGACCTGGCGCTGAGGAACAGCCGGGTTTTCGCGCGCAGGCTCACCAGCGCGATTAACCACGCCGCCCTCTCCGACGAGGCGACGGAGAACATCGCGGAGGTGCTGCAGGAGACGGCTGCCGCCATTGACGAGTTGTCGCTGGGCCTGGCGGAAACGCACGACGGCGTCCGCCGCGCCCACCTGCGCACGGCCCGCAACGAGCTCAGCGGGATTGCCCTGCGCCTGCACCCGAAGCTGCTGGAGGTGCAGCGGCTGGAAGGCGAAACCGTAGTGATGCTGTTCCGGCCGCTGATGGTGGACCTGCTGGAGGCCACCGGCATGGATGCCCGCGAGGCGCGGGACGTGCTGCCGGCGCTGTAACGGGCCTGGTTGGGACGCTCCGGCGGGAAGCAGATCAGCGCACAGTACGGCCTGGGCCATCGCAGCTACTCGATGACGTACCGCTGCATCATGTCGTTGTCCTCGTGCTCAAGGATGTGGCAGTGCCAGACGTATTCGCCTTTGAAGGATGAGCCGATGGCCAGCGGAGCTCCCCCGGCCGCCGCGGCACCAAACGGGACCACGATCCGGGTCACCTCGCCTGGCATCGCCACGACGGTGTCCTTCCATCCCCGTTCATTGGCTGGAGCGCCAGCCGGACGGCGGGCCAGGAACGGCCCCACCGGCACCGCATATCCGCGCCCCGGCGCCACCAGGCCGGTGGCAGGGTCAACGTAGCCTGTGGCAGCGAGGTACCCGTCGACGTCGAACCGCTGCCGGCCGAGGACCTGGAACTGGGTGAAATGCAGATGGATCGGGTGGGCGTCTTCGGTGGTGTTGATGAGTTCCCATTGTTCCAGGCTGTCGGACCGCACCCTGGTGATGTCCGGGCTCTTGAACGTCCGGTTGTTGAGGAGAGCCATGATAGGGACGCCGGCTCCGTTGAGGACCTCCACGAGGGGCATGTACCGCGTGGCTGCAGGGGCCACGTCGGCCAGCTTTGTGAGTGGTTGTGCACGCAGGTGGCCGGGCAGGGGCGTGGTGTAGCCCTGCTGGCTCAGCACGGTGAAGCGCATGATCTGCCGTAGCGGGGACCCGCCCGGCGGGACAGCTACGGGCCCGTTCGGGAAGGGGGTGCGCGCATTGTTGGTCAGTGTCACTGCGGAGCCGGCCGGGAGCCCGGCAAAGTCGACCACGATGTCTGCCCGCTCGCCCGGGCCGAGGACCAGCTTGTTGAGCCTGACGGGACGGTCCAGCAGGCCGCCGTCGGATCCTATCTGGTGGAAGACGATTGCCGTGGCGTCTACGACGAACTTGAGGTCATAGAACCTGGCATTGGAGCCGTTGTACACGCGGAAGCGGTATTTTCCCCGTGCCACGTCAAGGTTCGGCCAGCACTTCCCGTTAACCGTGGCGATGTCGCCGAAGAACTCCGGCGCCCAGGGACGGGGTGTGCCGTCGGGCGCGGTCAGTTCGTCATTGGGAGGATAGGCGAAGGAACCGTCCGGGTTGAACATCCGGTCCTGGATGATCAGCGGCACTTCGTACGGCGGCGGGGGAAGGTGCGTGCCGTCACCGGTATCTATGCCGGTTCCACCGGGCGTGTCCCGGAGCAGGTAACCCCCGGCCAGTCCGGCGTAAACATTGAGCCTTGTGAGGCCAAGGGCATGGTCGTGGTACCACAACCCGGCCGCGTCCTGGTTGTTGTCGTAGTGGTAGGTATAGGAAGTACCCGGGAGGAAGGTCTGTTCCGGGCCGCCATCGGACTCCGGGCTGGTATTGCCGCCATGAAGGTGGACCGATGTCCTGGGATAGTGCGCATCGTTGCTGCCGGCCGGCACCAGTTCAGTGTCGATGGCAAACGCAAGGGGGTGGATTTGGATGGCATTGTGCACGGTGAGGTTGAAGCCGGTTCCCCGCGCGGCAATAATCACCGGGCCCAGGTACGTCTGGGATGAACCGGCGGCCTGATAGGCCAGGGTGTCCGTCAGCCCCAGCTCGGGGTGGAAACTGTGGCGGGCGTTGCGCATCCACAACTCCGTACTGCCGCCGCCCCTCATATCAATGACGCCCAGTTCTGCCAGGGTGGGAAGTTGTTCCGTGAACATGCCCGGCAGGCCCGAAGGACCTGCCGCTATCCGGGCGGCCGCGGGGTGGACTCCGGCCAGCACTCCGGCTCCCGCCAGCGCACCGGCCTGGAGGAGCTGCCTTCTTGTTAACTGCACCATGGACCCCAAATCTCTCAGTGGCTGGCCCCTGATGAAAGTGTAGGAAGGAGTGCAAAAGGGAGGTAGGGCCGGAAGGCCCGCTGCCTGCAACCTGGCCGAACGTGTGAGGTCACGGTGCGGCCAGGTGGGCCCACGGGCGCAGGGTGCCCTGGCCGAACGTGTGAGGTCACGGTGCGGCCGGGTGGGCCCACGGGCGCAGGGTGCCCTGGCCGAACGTGTGAGGTCACGGTGCGGCCAGGTGGGCCCACGGGCGCAGGGTGCCCTGGCCGAACGTGTGAGGTCAGGGTGCGGCCGGGTGGGCCCACGGGCGCAGGGTGCCCTGGCCGAACGTGTGAGGTCAGGGTGCGGCCGGGTGGGCCCACGGGCGCAGGGTGCCCTGGCCGAACGTGTGAGGTCAGGGTGCGGCCGGGTGGGCCCACGGGCGCAGGGTGCCCTGGCCGAACGTGTGAGGTCAGGGTGCGGCCGGGTGGGCCCACGGGCGCAGGGTGCCCTGGCCGAACGTGTGAGGTCAGGGTGCGGCCGGGTGGGCCCACGGGCGCAGGGTGCCCTGGCCGAACGTGTGAGGTCAGGGTGCGGCCGGGTGGGCCCACGGGCGCAGGGTGCCCTGGCCGAACGTGTGAGGTCAGGGTGCGGCCGGGTGGGCCCACGGGCGCAGGGTGCCCTGGCCGAACGTGTGAGGTCAGGGTGCGGCCGGGTGGGCCCACGGGCGCAGGGTGCCCTGGCCGAACGTGTGAGGTCAGGGTGCGGCCGGGTGGGCCCACGGGCGCAGGGTGCCCTGGCCGAACGTGTGAGGTCAGGGTGCGGCCGGGTGGGCCCACGGGCGCAGGGTGCCCTGGCCGAACGTGTGAGGTCAGGGTGCGGCCGGGTGGGCCCACGGGCGCAGGGTGCCCTGGCCGAACGTGTGAGGTCAGGGTGCGGCCGGGTGGGCCCACGGGCGCAGGGTGCCCTGGCCGAACGTGTGAGGTCAGGGTGCGGCCGGGTGGGCCCACGGGCGCAGGGTGCCCTGGCCGAACGTGTGAGGTCAGGGTGCGGCCGGGTGGGCCCACGGGCGCAGGGTGCCCTGGCCGAACGTGTGAGGTCAGGGTGCGGCCGGGTGGGCCCACGGGCGCAGGGTGCCCTGGCCGAACGTGTGAGGTCAGGGTGCGGCCGGGTGGGCCCACGGGCGCAGGGTGCCCTGGCCGAACGTGTGAGGTCAGGGTGCGGCCGGGTGGGCCCACGGGCGCAGGGTGCCCTGGCCGAACGTGTGAGGTCAGGGTGCGGCCGGGTGGGCCCACGGGCGCAGGGTGCCCTGGCCGAACGTGTGAGGTCAGGGTGCGGCCGGGTGGGCCCACGGGCGCAGGGTGCCCTGGCCGAACGTGTGAGGTCAGGGTGCGGCCGGGTGGGCCCACGGGCGCAGGGTGCCCTGGCCGAACGTGTGAGGTCAGGGTGCGGCCGGGGAATGTCAGCGCGCGCCGCTAGGGTTGGACGCATGGCAACAAAGACTTCCCGGGCCTCCAAGGCGCCCGCTTACAAATGCGCCGAATGCGGCTGGACCACGGCTAAGTGGGTGGGCCGGTGCGGCGAGTGCCAGGCGTGGGGCACCGTGGAGGAAACCGGCACCGCTGTGGCGCGTACGACGGCGGCCGCAACAGTTGTGGAGCCGGCGCGCCGGATCGCGGAGGTGGACGCCACCACGGCAGCTTTCCTGCCCACCGGCGTGGACGAGTTGGACCGGGTGCTGGGCGGCGGCCTGGTTCCTGGCGCCGTCATCCTGCTCGCGGGAGAACCCGGCGTCGGCAAGTCCACGCTGCTGCTGGATGTGGCGGCCAAGTTCGCCCGTACGGCGCAGGACGTGCTGTACGTGACGGGCGAGGAGTCGGCAGCGCAGGTGAAGCTGCGCGCCGAGCGGATCGACGCCGTGGCCGAGTCCCTGTACCTGTCCGCGGAGACGGACCTGGGCCAGGCGCTGGGGCAGGTGGAGAAGATCGAGCCGCGGCTGCTGATCGTGGACTCGGTCCAGACCCTCAGCAGTGCCGATGTTGACGGTAGCGCCGGCGGCGTCTCCCAGGTCCGCGAAGTGGCTGCGTCCATTATTGCTGCCGCAAAACGCAGAAACATGACAACGCTGCTGGTGGGCCATGTCACCAAGGACGGCTCCATCGCCGGGCCGCGGCTGCTGGAGCACCTCGTGGACGTGGTCTGCCAGTTCGAGGGAGAACGCCATTCCCGGCTGCGGCTGCTGCGGGCTGTCAAGAACCGCTACGGCCCCACGGACGACGTCGGCTGCTTTGACCTGAATGAGAACGGCATCGAAGGCCTTGCCGATCCCAGCGGCCTGTTCGTCAGCCGCACCAAGGAACCGGTTTCGGGCACCTGCATCACGGTGACGATGGAAGGCAGGCGTCCCCTGCTGGCGGAGGTGCAGTCGCTGCTCGCCGAAAGCCCCAACTCGCAGCCGCGGCGGGCCACCAGCGGCCTGGACAGTTCCCGGGTCTCGATGCTGCTGGCTGTCCTGCAGCAGCGCGCCGGAACGCTGCTGCACAAGGATGACTCCTACGTGGCCACGGTGGGCGGCGTGAAGCTCAGCGAACCCGCCACGGACCTCGCTGTAGCCCTTGCGGTGGCATCCGCCAAGGCCCGCAAGCCGTTGCCTATCCGACTCATAGCCTTCGGCGAGGTGGGCCTGGCCGGTGAGGTCCGCCCGGTCCCGGGAATCAACCAACGGATACAGGAGGCGCACCGGCTTGGCTTCACCCACGCTGTGGTTCCCGCCAGCCACGCCGGCCCGGGCCCCATTCCCGCCGGTTTCTCCGTCCGGGAAGTGGAACACCTGACGGAGGCCCTTAGCCTGCTGATCGGCTAGCTGCAGATTATGTTCAAGTGCTAGCCGTGGGGTGACAACGAATCCAGGTCGTCCCGGTGGGAGCTGAAAAACCAGCTGGAAACATCGCTGCGCAGCACCAGGAGGGGGCCGCCGGTAGCGCTGACGTTTCCAGTGAGCACGTAATACCCGCGGCCCGAGCCGGAACCCCCGGCAGCGCGGTCCAGGGCCTCAACCAGGTGCTTCGGCAGGTGGCCCTGCGGGCCAAGGATGCGAAGCTCTTCACGTTCTTCCGGCGTAAGCCGTCCCAAAACCTCAGCAATGTTGGCCATGACGGATCCCTTCGAGCAGAGTGTCTGAAGGAATAACCTAAAGCAGCGCCGTTAACTGCAGATTAACGCTGGACGGCGGTTTGGGACCAACTGCAAGCCACACGCACCACGGAGGTCACGATGCCGGTTCTCAGCGCCGGAATCCTGCTGTACAGGCGGCCGGATCCCGCCGCCCTGGAGGTCTGGATCGCCCATATGGGCGGCCCCTTCTGGGCCCGCAAGGACGCCCACGCCTGGTCCATTCCAAAAGGCGAATTCAGCGAAGGGGAGGACCCCCTGGCAGCGGGCCTGCGGGAGTTTGCCGAGGAGATGGGCGCGCCCGCACCGGATGCGGAGTACCGGGAACTCGGCAGGTTCCGGCAGCCTTCAGGCAAGGTCATCACTGTTTTCGCCGCGGAGCAGGACTTCCGCCCCGAAGTGATCGAAAGCAACACCTTCCCGCTCGAATGGCCCAAGGGCTCAGGCCGGATCCAGCACTACCCGGAAATTGACGATGCCCGCTGGTTCCCCGAACAGGAGGCCCGGCTGAAGCTGGTGAAGGGCCAACTCCCCGTCCTGGACGCCCTCAAGGAACTCGTCCGGTAAGGGACATACGTCAGGCCGGTGGCCCTTGGGGTCACCGGCCTTGTCCGCACCGCCGGGAGAAGGCCCGTCAGGCCGCGTACTCCCGCTGCTGCCCGGCATCCGCTGGGGCAACCTTGGTGACGGCAATGTCATCGCCGGAAAACACCATGGTCCGCCCGGCCCCATCATTCCTGATCAGCCAAAAGACGGTGCGGTCAGCGTCGATCATGTCGATGGTTCCCGACATCAGTGCACCACCCGCCGTGCGCACCTCCACGTGGTCGTCCCTGCACAATTTGGACCAGTCGGGGACGGGGGCGGCTACCGGGACCGGTCCCCGGCGGAGCGGTTTGTGCTTGTACATCTTGCTTCCCTTCGGGCCTAGAAATGGCCGCCGTCGGCCTTCACGGCCAGGACCGGCCGGTCGGCCTGCATCAGGATCTGCTGTGCGTGGCTGCCCAGGATGAACTTGCCCACCTGGGTGCGGTGCCGCAACCCGATGACGATGAGCGACGCGTCCACTTCCCGGGCGACGTCGAGGAACTCGTCGGCCAGATCGTGCTGGTAGGGCGGCTGGATGACAGTTGCCGTTACTCCGACGTCGGCGGCCCGTTTGGCGGCCTGGGCCAGGACGTCCTCGGTGGCCACTGATTTATCCACCAGGGCGCCCTGGCGGGCGGAGTTCACAATGAACAGGTCCTGCTGGCGGAGCTGCGCTTCGGCGATGCCGGCTGTGAGGGCGGCCTCCCCTGCCGGGGTGGGGACGAATCCGACGATGATGCTCATACCTTCTCCTTGATCGTGTGGGCTTCGCCCTGGGTAGCGGCGCCGGCGGACGGCGCCGTGCCTTTGCGTTTGGCGATGGCGGCGCGGATGGCGGGCAGTACGGCCACCAGGACGAAAACCACCAGCAGGGTGGCTGAAATGGGGCGTCCGAAGAAGCCCGACGGGTCACCGCCAAAGACCAGCAGGGAGCGGCGCATTGAGCTTTCGAGCAGTTCACCGAGCACGAAGGCCAGCACCAGGGGACCCGGTTCGAAGCCGAACTTTTTCATGAGGTAGCCGATGATGCCGAAGACGACCACGAGCGAGACGTCGAACATGCTGTTGTTGATGGTGTAGGCGCCCAACAGCGTGATGAGTGCAGTGACAGGCGCCAGGATGGCGGCCCGGACGCGGAGGATCTTCACGAAGATCCCCACCAGCGGCAGGCTCATGATGAGGAGCAGGATGTTGCCGATGTACATGGAGTTCACCACGCCCCAGAAGAGCTCGGGGTTTTGTTCCACGAGTTGCGGACCGGGAGTAACGCCCTGGATCAGCAGCGCACCGAACATCAGTGCCATGGTGGCGTTGGCCGGGATCCCCAGCGTCAGCAGCGGGATAAACGACGACGTCGCTGCCGCGTTGTTGGCGGTTTCCGGCCCTGCCACACCCTCGGGGGCGCCCTTGCCGAACCGTTCCGGCTGCTTGGCGCGCTTCTTTTCCATGGCATACGAGGCCATCGAAGCAATCGTGGCGCCACCGCCGGGAAGGATACCGAGGAAGAAGCCCAGCACCGATCCGCGGCCGATGGCTCCGGACGCCTGCTTGAGGTCGTTGCGCGAGGGCCAGACATTCGTGACCTTCGACGGCGCCTTGGCCGCCCGGTGCCGCTCCTCAAGGTTGTAGAGGATCTCGCCGAGGCCGAAGATGCCCATCGCAATGGGCACGAAGTCGATGCCATCGGCGAGTTGCAGGCTGCCGAACGTGAACCGGCTTTCGCCGGTGAAGATGTCCCGGCCCACGGTAGCGAGCAGCAGTCCCAGCGCCGCGGCGATGAGGGCCTTGGCTTTCGCACCGTTGCTGATGGTGGCTACCAGTAGGATGCCCAGCAATGCCAGGGCCGTGTACTCGGGCGGACCAAAGTCCAGCGCGAAACTGGCAACCAGCGGGGCGAGGAAAGTCAGGCCGATGATGGCCGCCGTGCCACCGACGAAGGAACCGATGGATGCCAGGCCGAGGGCGGTGCCGGCCCGTCCCTGCTTGGC
Organism: Arthrobacter sp. SLBN-100; assembly: GCF_006715305.1. Classification (NCBI taxonomy): domain Bacteria; kingdom Bacillati; phylum Actinomycetota; class Actinomycetes; order Micrococcales; family Micrococcaceae; genus Arthrobacter; species Arthrobacter sp. SLBN-100. The sequence goes on along the minus strand of NZ_VFMY01000001.1, from coordinate 3,376,134 downwards.
CATTTGGTAACCGTCAAAGACCGTCACTACCGAGGAGGCTTCGCCGGGGAGCCGCAGGAGCACCGAGGTGATGGTGCCGCCGTATTGTGCGCCGTAAAAGATGCCGGCCAGCATGATGATGGCCGTGACGGGTTCCACGTTGTACGTGAGCGGAAGAAGGATGGCGATGGTTGCCGCGGGCCCCAGGCCGGGCAGCACGCCGATCAGCATGCCGATCACGACGCCGATCAGGCAGTAAAGGAGGTTGGTCGGCTCCAGGACAACCGCAAATCCGTTGATAACGGGATTCAGAAAATCCACGTAGGTCTCCTAGAAAAGGTGGGGAATGGAGGTGTTGAGTGCCAGGACGAAGATGCCGTAAAAAGCAATGACGACGCCCGCGCTGACCACAAGGGTGGAGCGCCAGGTTTCCCCGCCCAGGAAGCGCATCCAGATGATGCACAGGACCAGGGCCGGCAGCTCGAAACCGATCAGCGGCATCAGGGCCACCATGGCGGCGAGGGTCACCAGGCCGGTCAGCGGCGCGGCGGACATCCGCGTGAACTTCTCCGCATCGCGGTTGTGCCGGCCGGCGATCAGCTGGAACAGCCCGAGGGCCACCATGACGCCGCTGATGATGAACGGCCAGAGGCCAGGCTGCGGCTTCTCCGGAGTGCCCAGCCCCATGGCAATGGAGAGGACCACCGCGCCAATGCCCACACCGATGACCACCAGTGAGGAGGCCGCGTTTGCGAGGGCACCGGCCGCGGGCGGCTTTTCTTCCTCCCACTGGGCCGCAAGCTGCTCGGGTGTGAGGTCATCCAGGACTTCCCCGGGGAGGCTGTGGGGGGCGTCCCCGCTGGAGGCGGCAGTCGCGCTGCTGCCTCCGGCGGGTACTGCGGGTGTTCCTGTCACAGGGATCACTTATTTCCGCTCAGGCTGATGTCGTACTTCTCCACCAGTTCCTTGTACTTCGCTGCGTATTCCTTCCAGTCAGTCACAACTTCCTCGCCGGAAATCTCCTTCGGGGTCAGCGAGTTCTTCGTGTTGAATTCCTTGTAGGCGTCCGACTTGAATGACTCCTGGAACGCGGCGAGCAGCTTGTCCTTGACCTCCTGCGGGGTGCCCTTCGGGGCGGCCACTGCGCGGTACTGGGCGACCGGGACGTCGTAGCCGGCTTCCTTTGCGGTGGGCGTGTCAGGAAGGAAGCTGGTGCGGTCCTCCGAGAAGACCAGGAGCGGCGACACCTTTCCGGCCTGGATCTGCGGCATCGCTTCGCCAAGCTGGATGGTGGCGAGCTCAACCTGGTTGCCGAGAACTGCCGTCAGGGCCGGCTTGCCGCTGTCAAAGGGAATGTCGGTGCCCTGGACGCTGGCCTGCTTGAAGAGAACCGTCTGGGCCAGCTGGCTTCCGGTGCCGACGCCGGTGGTGCCGAAGGTGACGTTGCGGCCGGCGCCGGTGACGTCCTTGAACGTCTTGAATCCGGACTGGGAGCTGGCCACGAGGACGTAGTCGTCCTGCGACAGGCCGGCAATGACGTCCAGGTCATCGATGTTGACGGCTTCGTCAGCCGAGACAGCCAGGGGCGTGATGGTGATCAGCGAGGCATTCAGCAGTACCAGCTCCTGCCCGTCGGCGGGCTTGCCCGCAACTTCCTTCGTGGCCAGGGCGCCGTTGGCGCCCGGCTTGTTGACCACGGGCATCGGCTGGCCAAGGGTCTTGGCAGCGCCCTCGGCCAGGGCGCGGGCGATCAGGTCGGTGCTGCCTCCGGCCGCCTGGCCGACCGAGAGGTTGACGGGACCGGAGGGGTATTTGGACGTGTTGGCAGCACCACCGGCGACGTTGCCGCATGCTGTCAGTGCGAGCAGGGTGATTGCCGAAGCCGTTCCGAGGACGGCGCGGCGGGTCGGGAAGTGCATCATTGGAACTCCTAGTTCGCGTGGGCTGCGAAAGCCCTGATCATCTGTGAAGCGGGTCACCCCGTTTTCGCTTTGTCGAGTGTAGGGAGCCATTATGATGCTTGTCTAAGCCCAAATCAGCATCATTTGATACCCGGAAGGCATCATGTTTACTTTCGACCAGTTGGCCGGATTCATCGCCGTGGCCGAGGAACTGCATTTCGGCCGGGCCGCCGAGCGCCTGAACATGACCCAGCCGCCACTGAGCCGACAGATCCAGAAACTGGAAAAGATCATCGGGGCGGAACTGCTGGAGCGCGACAACAGGAAAGTCCAGCTGACGTCCGCCGGGCAGGCGTTCCTGGATGAGGCCCGGCGCCTGATGGCCCTGGCCGAACGGGCTCCGGTGACCGCCCGCCGCATCGCGTCAGGGCGCTCCGGCATCCTTCGCATCGGCTTCACCGCGGCCAGCGGCTTCAGCATCCTGGGGCCGCTGCTCGAAGAGCTCGCGGGAATCATCCCGGAAGTGGACATCGACCTTCAGGAACTGGTGACGGGAGATCAGCTCAGCGGCCTGCTGACCGGAGAGCTCGACCTTGGCCTGGCCCGTCCACCATTCGACAAGGAGACCTTCGATTCCCACCTGCTGTACCGGGAGTCCCTGGTCATGGCGGCCCCCACCGGACATCCGTTGACGCTGCTGGGCCGGGACATCATCCCGGAGGACTTCAAAGACGAACCCCTGATCATGCATTCACCCACCCAGGCCCGCTACTTCTACGACCTCGTGGTGCGGATGCTGCCGATCCGGCACGCCAATGTTGTGCATACCGTCAGCCAGATCCTCACCATGGTGTCGCTGGTTTCGGCCAACCGGGGAGTGGCCTTCGTGCCCCATTCCGCCACCCTGCTGGGCATCAAGGGTGTGGAGTTCCTGCCACTTGCAGTGGGCGAAGGTGAACAGGTGGAACTGCATGCACTCTGGAACCGCAGGATCACCAACCCTGCACTGTTACGCCTCCTGCGGGACCTGGAGTTCTCGATGGAGTAGCTTCCCGGACCCGCACGGCTTCATGCCCCCAAGGTATCAATACATATAAAAATGCACTTAGACAGGCATCAGCGCCGCTCCTAGTCTGGAAAGGAATCATCAGCGCGCCGCCGAATGGCGCACTTACCGGAGGACCACACCGTGGCAAAGCATTCACCCCAGGAACTGGCGGACATTCTCAAGGAAGGCCTGCTGTCCTTCCCCGTGACCTCATTCGACGCCGGGCTGCAGTTCGATGAGGAAAACTACCGCAAGCACCTGGCGTGGCAGGCGAGCTTCCCGGTTGCCGGCCTCTTCGCCGCCGGCGGCACAGGCGAAGGCTTTTCGCTGACGCCGGCGGAGTCCGCCCATGTAGTCCGCACTGCCGTGGAGGAAGTGGGCGGCCGCGTTCCTGTGCTCGCCTCCGCCGGCGGGTCCACTGCCCAGGCCATCGAGAACGCGAAGGCCGCCGAAGCTGCCGGTGCCGAAGGCATCCTCCTGTTGCCCCCGTACCTGACCGAAGCGGACCAGGCCGGCCTGGTTGAGCACGTCAGCGCAGTGTGCCGTGCCTCGTCCCTGGGCGTCATCATCTACAACCGGGCCAACGCCATCTACAAGGACACCACGGTGGCCACGCTGGCTGACCGGCACGAAAACCTCATCGGCTTCAAGGACGGCGTGGGAGACCTCGAGCACGACGCCCGCGTCTACGCCAAACTCGGCGACCGGCTCTTCTACCTCGGCGGCCTGCCCACCGCCGAAACCTTCGCGCTTCCCCTGCTGCAGCTCGGCATGAGCACCTACTCCAGCGCCATGTACAACTTCGTCCCGCAGTTCGCCCTGGACTTCTACCAGGACGTGCGCAACAACGACCGCGTGGCCGTCAACAAGAAGCTCAATGACTTTGTGATCCCGTACCTGGACATCCGCGACCGCGTCAAGGGATACTCCGTGTCCATCGTCAAGGCGGGGCTCGACGCCATCGGCCGCTCCGCAGGCCCGGTCCGCCCGCCATTGCAGAACCTTGCGGAGCAGGATTTCGCGGACCTCAAAGCCCTCATCGCCACCGTCTCCTAAGCCACCGTCTCCTGAGCCACCGTCTCCTGAACAACCGTCTCCTGATCCACTCCCCCACTAGGAGGAACCATCGTGACCCTCACCGGACACTCCCTGATCGCCGGACAGCCCGTCATTGGCGAAGGGAAAACAGCCTTCGGCTTCAATCCCGCCACCAATGAACAGCTCGATCCCGCCTACTCCCTGATTACAGGGGACCAGCTCGCGGAGGCCACCGCCGCCGCGGCCGCCGCCTACCCATCCTTCTCCACCCTGGACCCGGAAATCCACGCCGCTTTCCTGGAGACCATCGCGGACAACATTGAGGCCATTGGCGAGGAACTGATCATCCGCGCCGGCCAGGAAACAGGCCTGCCCGCGGCGCGGCTGACCGGCGAACGCGCCCGCACCACCGGCCAGCTGCGGCTCTTCGCGGCGGTCGTCCGCCAGGGCGACTTCCGCGGCGTCCGCGTGGACCCGGCCCTGCCCGAACGCACTCCCCTGCCCCGGGCGGACATCCGCCAGCGCCAGATCCCGCTCGGCCCCGTCGCGGTCTTCGGCGCCAGCAACTTCCCGCTGGCCTTCTCGACGGCGGGCGGAGACACCGCCTCGGCCCTCGCCGCCGGCTGCCCCGTAGTCTTCAAGGCGCACAACGCCCACCCCGGCACGGGTGAACTTGTTGGCCAGGCCGTGGTCAAAGCGGTCAAGGACTGCGGCCTCCACCCCGGAGTCTTTTCCCTGGTTTACGGCCCGGGCAGCAGCATTGGCCAGGCCCTCGTGGCAGACCCTGCCATCAAGGCCGTGGGTTTCACCGGCTCACAAAGTGCCGGCATCGCACTGATGCGCACCGCTGCCGCACGCCGCGAGCCCATCCCGGTATACGCGGAGATGTCATCGCTGAACCCTGTGTTCGTGTTCCCGGGCGCCCTGAACGGCTCCGCCGAACAAATTGATGCCCTGGCGCAGCAGTATGTCACCGCCGTCACCGGCAGTTCCGGCCAGCTGTGCACCTCCCCCGGCCTGCTGTTCGCCCCCGAAGGTGAACCGGGCGATAAACTCGCTGCCGCCGTCGGCCGCGCTGTATCTGCCTGCGCAGGCCAGACGATGCTCACCGAAGGCATCGCCGGCTCATGGAATGCCGGCACCGAAGCACTGGGCAGCGCAGCAGGCGTGGACCTCATCGGCCAGGGCCTCGCGGGGGCGACCAAGAACGCCCCGGCGCCCACCATCTTCGGCACCCAGGTCAAAGAGTTCGTGTCCAACTCCGTCCTCCATGAGGAGATCTTCGGCGCCGCCAGCCTCGTCATCCGCTACGGATCCGTGGAAGAACTCATCGCGGCCGCCAACCGGCTCGAAGGACAGCTCACCGCGTCCCTGCAGCTCACCGAAGAGGACTACCCGACGGCGGCCCCCCTGATTCCTGCCCTCGAGCAGAAAGTGGGGCGCATCATCGTCAACGGCTGGCCCACCGGCGTGGAAGTAGGCCACGCCATGGTCCACGGCGGCCCCTTCCCCGCTACCTCCGACTCCCGCACCACCTCGGTGGGAACCCTCGCCATCAACCGCTTCCTCCGCCCCGTCGCCTACCAGAACCTGCCCCAGGAATTGCTGCCCGTCCCGCTGCAGGACGCCAACCCCTGGCACCTCAACCGTCGGATCGACGGCGACGTAGTTCCCGCTGCGGAGAAGGCCGAGGTAGGAGCATGAGCAACCAGCCCACCATCTCCCGCATCGAAGTAGTGCCGGTAGCGGGCCATGACAGCATGCTGATGAACCTCAGCGGCGCGCACGGCCCCTTCTTCACCCGAAACATCGTCATCATCACCGACTCGGACGGCCGCACCGGCCTGGGCGAGGTCCCCGGCGGCGAGAAGATCCGCACCACCATCGAGGAAGCCGGCGCCCTGATCAGCGGCCAGCCGGTGGCCAGGTACCGCTCGCTGCTGCGGGAGGTCGCCGCCGAGTTCGCCGACCGCGACGCCGGAGGCCGTGGCCTGCAGACCTTCGACCTGCGCACCACGGTGCACGCCGTGACCGCCGTCGAGTCCGCACTGCTGGACCTGCACGGCCAGTTCCTCGGCGTACCGGTAGCGGAACTGCTTGGTGACGGGCAGCAGCGCAGCTCTGTGCCCATGCTCGGTTACCTGTTCTTCGTCGGCGACCACGCCCGCACTGACATGCCCTACCTCGTGGAGGACGCCCCGGCTGACCGGTGGGAAAAACTCCGGCGCCAGGAAGCAATGACGCCGGACGCCGTCGTCGCACTGGCCGAAGCGGCCCAGGAACGGTACGGTTTCAGCGACTTCAAGCTCAAGGGCGGTGTGCTGTCCGGCGACGATGAGGTGGACGTTGTCACGGCCCTCGCCAAGCGCTTCCCCGACGCCAGGGTAACCCTCGATCCGAACGGCGGCTGGCTCCTGGATGAAGCCATCCGGCTGGGCAAGCGCATGCAGGGCGTAGTGGCCTACGCGGAGGACCCCTGTGGCGCCGAAGGCCGCTTCTCCGGCCGGGAGGTCATGACGGAGTTCCGCAGGGCCACCGGGCTGAAGACGGCCACCAACATGATCGCCACCGACTGGCGCGAGATGTCGCACGCCATCCGCAGCAACGCCGTCGACATTCCGCTGGCCGATCCGCACTTCTGGACCATGCACGGCTCGGTCCGCGTGGCGCAGATGTGCCACGAGTTCGGCCTCACCTGGGGTTCGCACTCGAACAACCACTTCGACATCTCGCTGGCAATGTTCACCCACACGGGCGCTGCGGCTCCGGGCGAGATCACGGCGCTGGACACGCACTGGATCTGGCAGGACGGCCAGGGTCTTACCAGGGAACCGCTGCAGATCAAGGGCGGCGCCATCGAAGTTCCGGACGCCCCCGGCCTCGGCATCGAACTGGACCGCGAGGCCTTGGACAAGGCCCACCAGCTGTACCTTGCGCACGGCCTTGACGCGCGTGACGACAGCGTCGGCATGCAGTACTACATCGACGGTTGGTCCTTCGATCCGAAGCGGCCCTGCCTCGTTCGGTAGCAGCCGTCCGGTAAAGTAGTGGGGTCGCTGTGATGGGCCCCACTACTTTACCTGTGGCCCGCAGCCGGTCTGCGTTATCTACCCCCAAAGGAAACATTCAATGATGTCTGTGGACAATGCTGTCGCGGACGTGGCCTCGGCCACGAAGAAATTCTTCAAGCGCGTGTTGCCGATCATGCTGGTCATGCTGGTCTGCAACCAGCTGAACCGGTCAAACATTGGCTACGCGCAGGACCACCTCCAGGCAGACGTTGGCATCGGTGCCGCCGCCTACGGATTCGGTGCCGGGCTGTTCTTTATCGCCTACGCAATTTTTGAGGTTCCCAGCAATGTGATGATGGAGAAGTACGGCGCCAAGGTCTGGCTGACCAGGATCATGGTCAGCTGGGGCGCCGTTTCCTTCCTGATGGCGTTTGTGCAGAACGAAACCATGTTCTACGTCCTGCGCTTCCTGCTGGGCGCCGCGGAAGCGGGCTTCTTCCCCGCCGTCATCTTCTACTTCGCCCGCTGGGTTCCGGCGGGCCAGCGTGGCAAGGCCACAGCGGTCTTCATCGCCGGCTCGTCCATTGCCGCCGCCATTTCCGGACCCATCGCCGGGATGCTGCTCAGCCTCCACGGCGCCCTTGGCCTGCGCGGCTGGCAGTGGCTCTTCGGCTTCGAAGGCATTCTGTCCGTCGTCGTCGGCATCACCGTGTTCTTCCTCCTGGACGCCAGAATCAAGGACGCCAAGTGGCTCACCGTCTCCGAAAAGGACGCCCTGTCCCAGGCCATCGCCGATGAGGACGCCCAGCACGCCACGACCGACGGCGGAAGGATCAACCGCTGGAAGATGCTCCTGAACCCGCAGATCCTGCTGCTGTGCGGCATCTACTTCTCGGTGCAGCTGTCCATCTATGCAAATACGTTCTGGCTCCCGAGCATCATCAAACAGATTCCCGGCACCACCGACCTCACTGTCGGATTCCTCTCCTCGATCCCGTGGATCTGCGCCGTGTTCGCCATGTACTTTGCGGCCAAGTGGCAGGACAAGGCCAAGTCCAAGCGCCCGCTGCTGGTGGCCGCGCTCCTGGTCGCCGCAATCGGCACGTTGGCGGCCGCGGTCGCGTCCCCCGTTATGGCCCTGGTGTTCCTGGCCATCGCCGCCATGGGCTTCAAGAGCGCTTCCCCGCTGTTCTGGACCATCCCGCAGTCGGGGCTGCACCCCCTGGTCCTGGCCCCGGCGATTGCCATCATCAACTCGCTGGGAAACCTGGGCGGGTTCGTGGCTCCGTTCGGCTTCGGCATCATCAAGGAGCAGACCGGAAGTGTCATCCCTGGCCTCTTCGCCCTTGCTGCCGCGTCCACCATCGCCGCCGGCCTGGTGTACTTCCTGAAGGAAGGGCGCAGTGAAACGGAGCCGGCCGCCGAGGCCCAGGACCGCAGCGTCGAGGCTCCGGTCCCCAGCCGGGCCTAGCTGATGAAGCGATTGCGCCGCGATCGCCGGAACGGTGCCGGGACGTTGGAAATTTCCGGCGTCGCGGCACCGTTCCGGCGATCCGGGCGCAAACCGCCCCTGGCCCGGTTGCTATGAGCCCGTGATCACCAGGGCAACGCTGTGCCCGCCGAAACCGAAGGCATTCACCAAGCCGGCCGAGGGAGTACCTGGCTGAAGATGGCGGACGTCTTCGGTGACGACGTTAAGCTGCACTTCGGGGTCCACAGCCTCCACGTTGAGGGTCCCCGGCAGCATTCCGGTCCGCAGGGCTTCCACCACCACGACGGCGGCCAGCGCCCCCGCGCCGCCCAGCAGGTGGCCGGTATGCCCCTTGGTGGAAGTCACCGGGATGCCGGCGCCGAAGATGGCGTTGATGGCCTGGCCCTCAAGCTTGTCTCCCACAGGGGTGGACGTGGCGTGGGCGTGCACAAAGCCGATATCTTCGGCGGCCAAACCCGCGGATTCAAGGGCCTTCTGCATGACCCGGCGCTGCATGGCAGGATCGGCGGCAACAATGTCGTTCGCGTCGGAGGTCACCGATCCCCCGGCCACTGCCCCCAGCACCGCTGCGCCCCGGGCGCGGGCGTGCTCTTCGCTCTCGAGCACCACCACGCCGGCGCCCTCCGCGAGCACAAAGCCGTCCCGGCCGCCGTCGAACGGCCGCGATGCCCGCTGCGGATCCTCATTGCGGGTGGACAGAGCCCGGATCTGGGAGAAGCCGGTGATTACGAGGTCGTTGACTGAAGCGTCAACGCCGCCGGCAATCACGACGTCGGCCGCACCGGAGCGGATCATCTCGGCTGCCTGGACAATCGCCTCTGCCCCGGAGGCGCACGCGCTGACCGGCGTCCGGGCGCCACCGCGGGCACCGAGATCGATGGACACCCAAGCCGCCGGGCCATTGACCATCAGGCGGGTGAGGGTGTGCGGCGAGACCTTGCGCGGGCCGGATTCGGCAAGGGTCCGGTCCTGTTCCAGCGTAGAGCCCAGCCCGCCGTAGGCTGAGCCGATCACCACGGCGAAGCGCTCCGGATCAACTTCGGGGGCGCCGGCCTGCTTCCAGGCTTCCCGTGCAGCGATCAGCGCCAACTGCCCGCAGCGGTCCATGCGCTTCATCTCGCGGGTACTGAGGTGCCCGGAGAGGTCCGCGGTGACCTGGCCTGCCATCTTCACCGGCAGCTGTTCCGCCCACTCGGCCTCGAGCGGTGCAATGCCGGACGTACCCGACACCAGGGCGGACCAGGTTTCGGGCACGGAGGATCCGAGAGGGTTGACGGTGCCGACGCCGGTAATGAGCGCGCGGGGGTTTCCTGCAGACATAAGGCCCTACTTTGCTGGGTTGTGCGTGCCGATGGGCACCAGGGTGAGGTCGGGATGGTTCTTTTCGATCCTGCGCAGTGCCCAGACATCGTTGAACAGGGCCAGGTATTCGCCGTCGGACCGCAAAAGCACCTCGGCGCCCGGTACGTTGGCCAGGGCGGGCATGGCATCCGCCGTCGAAATCCTCGCCAGGGAGTAGGGCAGCCGTTCCAGCCGCATGGGGGCGCTGAAGTCGTGCGCCATGCGGTCCTCCACCACCTCGAACTGCATGGGGCCGACGGCGGCAAGCACCGGAGCCTGGTCACCGCGGAGGTCGGAGCGGAGCAGCTGGATGACGCCCTCGTGCTCGAGCTGTTCAATACCGCGGCGGAACTGCTTGAACTTGCTGGGGTCCTTGGACCGGGCCACCTGGAAGTGCTCAGGGGCGAACAGCGGGATGGCCGGGTATTCCACTGCTTCTTCCAGGAACAGGCTGTCGCCCACGCGCAGCGAGGAAGCGTTGACCAGGCCCACCACGTCCCCGGGGTACGCCTCGTCGATGACTTCGCGTTCGCGGCCGAACACCTGCTGCGCATACTTCGTGGCAAAGGACTTGCCGGTGCGGGTCTGGGTGACCACCATGCCGCGTTCAAAGACGCCGGAGCAGACACGGATGAAGGCCACGTGGTCCCGGTGGGCCTTGTTCATTCCTGCCTGGACCTTGAAGACGAAGCCGGAGAAGGGGGACTCAACCGGGCGGGGGTTGCCGTCGATATCCGGGCGGGACGCTGCGGGCGGGGCGAAGTCCACCAGCGCATCCAGCAGTTCCTTGACGCCGAAATTGAGCGCGGCGGAGCTGAACAGGATGGGCGTGGCCTTGCCGGCGTGGAAGGCCTCGACATCGAACTCAAGGTTGGACTCGATCACCAGCCCGGCCTCGTCCACTGCGTCGGACCAGTTGCTGCCCTGGGTTTCGGCTGCTTCCTCCGGCGTGAAGTATTCGGTGATGGCGATCTGCGCACCGGCGTTGTTGCGCTGGAAGCGGGCAAAGCGGTCGTTGCGCAGGTCCCACACTCCGCGGAAGTCGCCGGAGATGCCCACGGCCCAGGTCAGGGGCATCGGCTGCAGGCCGGTGCGCTCGGTGATTTCGTCCATCAGGGCCAGCGCGTCCAGGCCGGGGCGGTCCCACTTGTTGATGACCGTGATGATGGGCAGGTTGCGCTGCTTGCAGACCTCGAACAGCTTCATGGTCTGGGTTTCCAGGCCCTTGGCGGCGTCCACCAGCATCACGGCGCAGTCGACGGCGGCGAGCACGCGGTAGGTGTCCTCGGAGAAGTCGGCGTGGCCGGGGGTGTCCAGGAGGTTGATGACGGTGTCCCGGTAGGAGAACTGCAGCGCCGCCGAGCTGATGGAGATGCCGCGGTCCTTCTCCATCTGCATCCAGTCCGAGACGGTTTCCTTGCGGTTGGCCTTGCCGCTGGAGGCACCGGCAGTGCCGATCACCTTGGCATGCAGGGCAAGCGCTTCAGTGAGCGTGGACTTGCCGGCGTCCGGGTGGGAAATGACAGCAAAGGTCCTGCGTCGGCCTGCCTCTTTGTGAATCTCCGAGATCCGGGCGGGGGTGAGGACATCTTGGGACACGGTGCTACTTTCGCTGCGGGGGACTGCCCAGGCGCCTTGTAGGCACTGCGCGCCGGGGGCGCTGCGGCCCGGGCCGGGAACGGACTGGCGGAAAGCCAAGTTCCACTTTATCTCAGCACCGCAAATCACTGCGGGTCCGCTTAACGCCGCCGAAACCAATAGTTCAAAGCCGCGAAATGAGTGCGGGCTACCGTGGCCGCATGATGATGCCCGGTAATGCCCGGACCACTCCCGGAAGGAACTGAAGAGGTGGGCTGCACTTCGTACTCCGGCGCCCTCTTCTTCGATCCGCTCGCGGCCGCGCCACTGCCGGCGGCGCCAATGAAGCCCGCGCCAATGAAGTCCGCGCCAATGCCGGGGGCGCCACTGCCGGCGGCGCCACTGCCGGCGGCGCCACTGACGCAAGGGTTAAGGACGCAGGGCAGGCAGGGAAGTCAAACCCTGCAGGGGCTGCCCGGCCAACAGGCGCCGGGTAGTGCATCAGGGCCGGAATCGGCCGCCGAGGGTTATGCTCCGGAGGAACGGCTGGGCAGGAAACAGACGGTGGCGGAGGAGAAAGCGCTGCGGGCGGCGTCCCTCAAGAAAGTCAGCCGGGAACTGGAGCGGATGCTCCGCGAGCGGACGCGGTAACGCTCCAGCGCGGCATTCTGATGCCAGTGGCACTTCATTTTCCGCTGTAACCCGCAGCTGCCCTAGCGGCGCTTTTGCCTGCTGGTGTGGCAGGCCCTCACGCTGGGCCTGATGAAAGGATCGCCGGGGGCAGCGGGCGCAAACGGAAATGGCCGGATCCGCAAAGCGGCTACCCGGCTGCCCGCCGTCGAACGCATTTGTTCCGGTTGGGAGCATCCCCTAACGGGGCACTTTAGGGCTTACCCGTGCGGAAGTTGGGGTTTCTTACCCCTATCATTGAGCTTGCGGGAAATGAGCATTTTTTGATCCTGCCGGCGAAGCATAAAACCGGCATTCCTGCGGGCGTCCGGCCCGCACCTTTGAAGGGAAATACTTAATGGCGCGGAGCCCCGAAGAATCTCTCAGGGCAACCCTGGCCAGAGTGGCACCCGGAACCCCGCTCCGCGACGGGCTGGAGCGGATCCTCCGGGGACGGACCGGTGCGTTGATCGTCCTGGGTTCGGACCGGACCATCGACTCCATCTGCTCGGGTGGTTTCGATATCGGTATCGATTTCTCCCCCACCCGGCTCCGTGAACTCGCCAAGATGGATGGTGCCATCATCTGCGACAAGGACGCCGGCAATATCCTCCGCGCCGCCGTCCAGCTTGTCCCCGATTCCAGCATCGAAACCCAGGAATCCGGCACCCGCCACCGCACAGCCGAACGCGTGGCAATCCAAACGGGCGTACCCGTCATCTCGGTCAGCCAGTCCATGCAGATCATCGCCCTTTACGTGAACGGCCTGCGCCATGTCCTGGAGGGATCCGAAAACGTCCTGGCCCGCGCCAACCAGGCCCTCGCCACCCTGGAACGTTACCGGTCCCGCCTGGACCAGGTCACCAGTTCGCTTTCCGCCCTGGAAATCGAAGCCATGGTGACGATAAGGGATGTCGCTGTCACCCTCCAGCGGCAGGAAATGGTCCGCCGCATCTCTGAGGAAATCTCGCAGTACGTCCTGGAACTGGGCGAGGACGGCCGCCTCCTGTCGCTCCAGCTCGATGAGCTCACAGTTGGCCGGGGCCCCGGAAGCGACGTGATCATCCGCGATTACGCCAGCCCCACCGCTTCCGCCGAGGACATCGAAAAAGCAGTCAACGAACTGGTGAACCTGGGTCCGACGGAGCTGATTGACCTGGGCAAGATCTCCAGCATCGTGGGGTTTGCGGGCGGCGAAGCAAACCTGGACGCCGTTGTGCAGCCACGGGGTTACCGCCTGCTCTCGGGCCTCAAAGCAGTTCCGAAGGCTGTTGCGGACCGCCTGGTGGACCACTTCGGCGGCCTCCAGTTCCTCATGGCGGCTACCATCGACGACCTCATGACCGTGGACGGCATCGGCGACCAGCGTGCCCGCACAGTGCGCGAAGGCCTTAGCCGGATGGCAGAAGCCAGCCTGCTGGACCGCTTCCTCTAGTCCCCACTGGGGCCCTCGCCTCGCAAGCCCGTCAGTTCAGCTGGAAGACTCTGCCAACGTGGGCCCACGGCAGAAGCCCGTCAGTTCAGCTGGAAGACTGCCTTAGGGCTGGCTTTGGAGCCGAGCTTCGCGGTGAAGATGTAGTAGGCGCCGCCGCCTCCCGGCTTGGCTTCCACGGGCTGGCAGCCGTCAACCGAACGGTTTCGAGACCACGGGAAGTTGGCGGTTTCGCTGGACCCCGGCGCAATAATTTTCACCAGGTCCTCGCTCTTCGCCTGGCAATCCCTGGATGAGAAGATCCGGTCCGCGCCGCTGGTCACCAGGAATTCCATCTGCGAGGTTCCGATGTTGACCTCGCACGGCGTGGTGCCGCCGTTGGTCACCTTAAGGGTCAGCATCGGGTTTTCCTCGGGGCCGTAGGCGGCCTTGTCCGTGGAAGCCGAAACGGTCACCAGGTTCTGGTTGCAGGTGGGGGTGGGTGACGGGGTCGGGGTGGGCGTCGGCGTCGGGGTCGGCCCCGGAGCAAAGGACGACGGCGACGCCTGGCTGGACGGGTCAGCGGACGCGGTTGCGCCGGCAGCAGGATCGGTGGATGATGCCTGTTCGGACCTGCCGCTGAAGGCGCCGGCGAGGGAGAAGCCGCCGACCACCAGTGCGATCACCAGCAGCACCGCCGCACCGAGGAACAGCCGGCGCCGGCGGTACACGGCAGGGCTCGGCTTGCGGACCTTGCTGGATCCGGATGCCGTTGTCCTGCCGCTTGATGAATTGCCTTGCCCGCCCATCCTCCTAGGCTAGAGAACGGCCGCGGATCTGCCCTGCCACCACGCCGCCGGCAGGGCCATCGCTCTGGTCACATCCATAAACCGGGCGGCCCACATCCTTTTTCAGGCTCCCGGACGGGATCCATTACAGTGTTGGGATCGACACTGTAGCCTTATCTCCCGCCGCGCCTGCCCGTTTCCCTTCGGGGCCGGAACTGCAGGCGCTGCACACCCGGATCAACACCTGGTTCGCCGGCATTGCCCGCGACCTGCCTTGGCGTGACCCCGCCTGTTCGGCCTGGGGCGTGCTGGTCAGTGAGATCATGCTGCAGCAAACCCCCGTGGTCCGGGTACTGCCCGTCTGGCATGAGTGGCTGAAGCGCTGGCCCACCCCGGCTGGCCTGGCGGGGGAACCCGCCGGAGAGGCAGTGCGGTCCTGGGGCAGGCTTGGTTATCCGCGCCGGGCGCTGCGGCTGCACGCGGCAGCAGTTGCAATTGTCCAGGACCATGCTGGCAAGGTTCCTGACACCTACGCCGAATTGCTGGCGTTGCCCGGAGTAGGCAGTTACACGGCAGCAGCTGTGGCGGCCTTCGCCTTCGGGCGGCGCGAAACCGTGGTGGACACCAATATCAGGCGGGTCCACGCCAGACTGATCTCCGGCGCGGCGCTTCCCGCCCCTGCCCTGACGGCCGCGGAGATGCGGCTCGCCGCCCAGCTCCTTCCGGACGACGACGGCACATCAGCCCGCTGGAACGCTGCAGTGATGGAGTTGGGGGCGCTGGTCTGTACAGCCCGAGCACCCAAGTGCGGCGGCTGTCCCGTCCGGGACTCCTGTGCCTGGCGGGCTGCAGGCGAGCCGCGGCCGTCGTACATCCCCAAGGGACAGGCCTGGCACGGCACTGACCGCCAGGTGCGCGGAGCCGTGATGGCCGTACTCCGCGTGGCGGAGGCGCCGGTGCCTGCGGAGATGTTCCAGCGGGAGCCGGCGGATCTGGGGTTCGCGCCGGAGGGAATCGGCGTGCCGCTGGCAGCCCTCTACAGGCTTGGCTCAGCTCCTGAGCAACTGGACCGGGCGCTGAGCGGGCTGCTTGCCGACGGCCTCGCCGAAGTGCACAACGGCGGATACCGGCTCCCCGCCTAGCCCGCTCTCAAACCCCTGACCGGCGGCCACCATAACGATGTTTGCATCACTTCAGCGTTGACCGCAGGCGTGCATCACGCCCGGCCTTACGCTGAAGTATGGGCAAGGGCGGACTGCTTTTGGCGGTGATAACGACGGCGGGACTCGCCACTGCGTGCGGACCCGGCCCCGGCGCAGTCCCCTGCCCGGCCATCGCTCAAGCCACAGCTGTTGCGGTTACCGTTACAGCCGACTACGCGCCGCTGGTGCAGAGGCTGCACCTCAAGGCCTGCCAGGACGGGCAGTGCGAGGAAGAAGACGTGGAGTTGCGCGCGGGCAGCGCGTCAATCGACCAGGGCTGCACGCCGGAGGGGGCCTGCTCCGCGACTGCCTCCCCTGACGGCACGAAGATCGCCACCCTGTTCCTGGATACCCTGACAGAATCTCCCATGGCAGTGACGGCTTCCGCAACTGCGCCGGACGGATCACCCCTGCCCGTGCGGACCCTGGATTTCCGCCCGCGGGGCGACTACCCGTTCGGCGAGCAGTGCGGCAGGTTCATTTCGGCGTCGGTGATCCTGGACGCCCAAGGATTGCGGGAAAGCACCTGATCCTGGAATTTAGAACTGGAACAGCGCGGGCTGGCTGAAGCTCTCCTCCGTGAAAACCCCGGGGCCGTCGGCTCCCGCAGCAGCTTCCGGCAACCACTCGAAGCCCAGGTCAGCAAGGAGTTCCTCAACGGACGTCTGCCCCTCCAGCACTGCGATATCCGGGGCGTTGTCTTCGAGGTCGGGCCGTTCCATGGCATCGAGCATATTCGCAGGAGCCTGCCCAGGCGGTGCGAACACACCGCTTGGGCATTATTCGGGTTGTTCAGGCACCGTGTTCAGGCATCGGGAACGGGTGCCCTACGGCTCGCCGAAGCCGGCCTGCACGAGCCCGCCGACGTAGTTCACGGCGCGTTCGGCGTCCGCGCCCCAGGCTTCAATGTGCAGCACCGCTCCCTTACCGGCCGCCAGGGTCATCAGCAATGTCATCGAGGTGGCGTCCACGCCGTTGATCCGGACTTCGGCATCCAGGGACGACAGGCCGCCGGCTATCTTGGCCGCAGGCCGCGCATGCATGCCCGCCTGGTTAATGAGTTCAAAGTCGCCGGTGAAGTCGGGCCCGGAACCGGTGACGGAACCTTTCCCAACCTCCTGCATTCCAGGAGCCCCGGGCTGCGTGGCCGGGCCCCGGACTGCCTCCGCTGCCCGCTTGACCGCCTGCAGGTCACCGCCACCCTGCGCAGCGACCGCCGCAGCCACGAGTCCCTCCACCAGCGGCGCGTCTGCCAACACCACGTCGGCCGGGTTTTCCACAAATTCCAGCGCTGATTCCGCGGTCATCACGGCCGATCCCAGATCGGTGAGGATCACCGTACCACCGCCGTTGGCCACCTGGTCCAGCGCGGCCATGACCTTCTCCAGGCTGGTGCCGATCCTGCCGTCAGTGGTGCCGCCCGCTGGCAGGATGACGACGTCGGGTGCCATTTGCGCAGCAAGTTCCGCGGCGCCGTCGGCAATCTTTTCACTATGGGACACCACCACGATGCTGACGCTCACGCAGCCGCCTTCACCGCAGCACGCAGGATCAGGGCGCTGGAGGCTGCGCCCGGATCGCGGTGCCCGGCGCTGCGCTCCCCCAGGTAACTTGCCCGCCCTTTCCGTGCCACCAGCGGATCGGTGGCCACTGCCCCCGCCTCCGCAGCCTCGGCCGCAGCAACCAGGACGGTCAACGGCTCAGTGCTGCCGTTTGCGGCCGCCTTGCCCGCCGCTTCAGCCGCCGGCGTCCAGGCGTCCACCATGGTCTTGTCCCCCAGTTCCGCTTTCCCGCGGGCCACAATCCCGTCCCGGGCGGCGGTGAGGGCAACGGCCCAGGCGGCAGGATCAATTTCGGGAGCGTCACCCAGGGACGTGGCCGCGCGCAGGAATGCCGTACCGTAGAGCGGGCCCGCAGCCCCGCCCACTTTAGACATCAGCGTCATGGCCGTGAGCTTCAGCGCAGCACCCGGGGTTTCCGGCGGGGACTCGGCAAGTTTATCCAGGACGGCCTGGAATCCGCGGTCCATGTTCTCGCCGTGGTCGGAATCCCCGATGGCCCGGTCCAGCTCAATCAGCTCCACCCGGTGCTCTGCCATCGCCTGCGCGCACAGCGTCAGCCACTTGACCGTCCAGTTCACATCCAGTAACACCGTTACACGCCCCAACGCAATGCTGCCGTGTGCACCGGGGCGTCCCACAGTTCCGTGAGCTCGTCGTCCAGCCTCAGCACCGAGATGGAGCAGCCCTGCATTTCCAGTGCCGTGATGTAGTTGCCCACCAGGGAACGCTCGACGGCGGCGCCCCTGTCAGCGAGCACCTGCGCGGCCCGCCGGTACACAATGTACAACTCGCTCAGCGGAGTGCCGCCCATGCCGTTGACGAACAAAAGCACCTTGTCCCCCGAGGTGATTCCCAGATCGGACAGCACGGGTTCCAGCAACCGGTCTGTGATGCCGTCCGCGTTCTCCATGGGGATGCGGTGCCTGCCGGGCTCGCCATGGATCCCGATGCCGATCTCAATTTCGTCCTCGGCCAGGTCAAAGCTTGGCGAGCCCGCGTGGGGAACCGTGCAGGCCGAGAGTGCCACGCCCATGGTGCGGACGTTGGTGTTGACCCGGTCGCCGATGGCGGCCACCGCATCGAGGCCGTCCCCGCGTTCGGCGGCAGCACCGGCGATCTTCTCCACCAACACGGTTCCGCCCACCCCGCGGCGGCCCGCGGTGTACAGCGAGTCCTCCACGGCTACGTCGTCATTGACCAGGACGGTGCGGACGTTCACGCCCTCAGCTTCCGAGAGTTCCGCTGCGGTTTCGAAGTTCAGGACGTCGCCGGTGTAGTTCTTGACGATGTGCACGACGCCGGCACCTGAGTTTACGGCGAGCGTTGCCGGAAGGATCTGGTCCGGCGTAGGCGAGGTGAACACGGCCCCCGGCACGGCGGCGTCGAGCATGCCGCGGCCCACAAATCCGGCGTGGAGCGGCTCATGGCCGCTGCCGCCGCCCGAGACGAGGCCCACTTTTCCACTGACCGGCGCGTCCTTGCGGGTGATGAATGTGGGGTCTGCACTGACGTTTACAAGGTCTGCATGTGCTTGGCCGAAACCCTGCACTGATTCTTCAACTACCGATTTTGGATCGTTGATGAGCTTTTTCATGGCGGTGCTCCTGGGTCTGCTGCCTGGAGGATGACATTCCCGACCCTACTACCGGCGGGTGGCGGGGCGATAGGGCCCGACTTGCACAGGCGCAGAAAAGGGACAGCCCCCAATGACCATCCCTTTCCCTAGGCCCCCAAACCCGGCCGCACTCAGTTTATCCATCAAATCTAGTAAAAGAAACCGCAGGTCAAAGGACTGCTGCCCTGTTTTCTTCTGGAGCCGGACAATGCTGCGCAGCGGGAGTACCGCGGGTCAGAGGAACTTGATCATTCGGGTGTTGCCGAGGGTGTTCGGCTTCACCCTTGCAAGGTCCAGGAACTCCGCCACGCCTTCGTCATGAGAGCGGAGCAGTTCAGAGTAGACCACCGGATCCACAGCGGACTGGTCTTCCATGACTTCGAAGCCGTGGCGCTTGAAGAAGTCCACCTCGAAGGTGAGGCAAAAGACGCGTGCCACACCCAGGGCGCGGGCTTCCTCAAGCAGGCTCTGCACCAGCACGTGGCCAACGCCCTTCCCGCGCCAGTCCTCCGAAGCAGCCAGGGTCCTTACTTCGGCCAGGTCTTCCCACATCACGTGGAGCGCCCCGCAGCCGATGATGTCGCCGTCGGCCGACTCGGCGATACGGAACTCCTGCAGGCTTTCGTAGTACGCCACGGTCTCCTTGGCCATCAGAATCCGCTGCTCTGCCAGCGGCGCTACAAGTTTCTTGATGGCGGACACATCGCTGGTGCGCGCAGGGCGGATATCGAAGGAGTCAGTCACAGGGCAATCCTAGTTCGATGGCACCCTGCTGGCATGGTTGGCTGCACCCGCTTAGGTTCGGCACCGTCTCCCAGACATTTGCCGGCGGTTGCCTAACCGGTGCCCGGTGCCCTCTACATCTATGCAGCCAGGTCGAAAGGTCCCGCCACCGGCTTTGCCACGGCCTGGCTTTACTGGCTCTGCTGGGCGGTTGCCTGGGTTCGGAGTTCACCGCGGCGGGCCTCCTGATGCAGCGCTGGTTCCCGCAGGTGGACGTTTGGATTTAGTGCCTCGTTTTTGCTGCGGTGCTATTTACGCTCAACGCGATCTCTTCCCGGGTCTTTGGTGGATCGGAGTTCTGGTTCGCGCTAATAAAGGTCGCCGCCGTCATCGGGCTGATTGTCCTGGGCGGCGCAGCACTGCTCGGCTTTCATCCGCTGGCCGAAAATGGGTATCCGTTCCTGGGTGAAAACCTCAATACGCCGCAGGGGCTGTTTCCCAACGGAATTACCGGCGTCCTGATCACCACCCTTGCAGTCTTCTATGCATTCTCGGGGTCCGAACTCATTGGCGTGGCAGCCGGAGAAACTGCCAACCCCGGAGTCAGTATTCCTAGGGCGATGCGAACCACTGTTATCTGCCGGATGGTTTTCTTTGTTGGCGCCGTCGCTGTTATCGCCGGTCCGGTGCCTTACGGGGAAACGTCACTGGAACTACGCCCCTTTGTCACCGTCTTCTCACAACTGGGCATTCCCGACGCCGCCGACATCATGAATTTCGTCATCATCACCGCACTTTTGTCCACCGGGAACGGCGGCCTGTTTTCCTGTGCCCGAATGCTTTTCTCCCTTGCCGATGAAGGCCGCGCCCCCAAGGCGCTGCAAAAACTCACCAGGCGCGGCATTCCACTGCTTGCCCTCTGCGTCAGCATGCTGGGCGGCCTGGCTTCGCTGATCAGCAGCGAAGTGGCACCAACAACCGTCTACCTGGTACTCGTATCCGTTGCCCCTTTTGCCACGGTGGGCCTCTGGATGTCCATCACGGCGGCACACTTCTTCCATCGCCGGAACTTCCTGCGCTCGGGCGGCGACACCGCTTGGTATCGCACCGATAGTCAGCGGCCGAGCGGCCGTGAGCATGAACGGCCCTGCCCCGCATGAACGGTGTTGGGCAGCACCGTTCATGCGGGCCAAAGCCGCTTGTGTCACACCATCCAATGCCTGCAGAGGGTGGGTGACGCACGAGGCGCCGGATATCAGGGATTTATGTAGGCCCCGTCAGAGCGACGCAGGAGCAGGCGCCGGGAAATCTCTGATGTCCGGCGCCGGACCCGACCCGCCAAGACCCAGCCACGGATGAAGCACGGAAAGCCAGCCACGGGAACCGCCGGACGTCAACCTTTGACGCGAGCGGAGGCAAAGCGAAAGACCCCGCCTGCTCTGGGAGCGGGCGGGGCCTTCGATTTTGGTGCTAGACGCTGGGGGCGATTTCCGGGATGCGCGGCTTGGCGTTGCCGGCGAACGTGAACTTGGCGTCGTCGCCGTCGCCTTCCACGTCCACCACGACGATGTCGCCGGCGTGGATCTCGCCGAACAGGATCTTCTCGGAGAGCTGATCCTCGATCTCGCGCTGGATGGTGCGGCGCAGCGGCCGGGCACCCATGGCGGGATCGTAACCGCGGGTGGCCAGGAGCACCTTGGCTGCCTTGGTCAGCTCGATGCCCATGTCCTTGTCCTTGAGCCGCTTCTCGAGGCGGGTCACGAACATGTCCACGATCTCGATGATCTCGTCCTGGGTGAGCTGCGGGAACACCACAACGTCATCCACGCGGTTCAGGAACTCGGGCCGGAAGTGCTGCTTGAGCTCCTCCGTCACACGGGCACGCATGCGGTTGTAGCCGGTCTGCGTGTCGGTGCCGGACTGGAAGCCGGTGGCAACACTCTTGGAGATGTCCCGGGTGCCCAGGTTGGTGGTCATGATGATCACGGTGTTCTTGAAGTCCACCACGCGGCCCTGGGAGTCGGTCAGGCGGCCGTCTTCCAGGATCTGCAGCAGCGAGTTGAAGAGGTCCGCGTGGGCCTTTTCCACTTCGTCGAACAGCACCACTGAGAACGGACGGCGCCGGACCTTCTCGGTCAGCTGGCCGCCTTCTTCGTAGCCAACGTAGCCCGGAGGGGCACCGAAGAGCCGCGAAACGGTGTGCTTCTCGGAGTACTCGGACATGTCCAGGGTGATCAGGGCATCCTCTTCGCCGAACAGGAACTCAGCCAGTGCCTTGGCCAACTCGGTCTTGCCGACGCCGGTGGGGCCGGCGAAGATGAACGAGCCACCCGGGCGCTTGGGGTCCTTGAGCCCTGCACGGGTGCGGCGGATGGCCTGGGACAGTGCCTTGATGGCTTCGTTCTGGCCCACCACGCGCTTGTGCAGTTCGTCTTCCATCTTCAGCAGCCGCGAGGACTCTTCCTCGGTCAGCTTGAAGACGGGGATGCCGGTGGAGTTGGCCAGCACCTCGGCGATGAGATCCTCATCCACCTCGGAGATGTCATCCATGCCGCCGGACTTCCAGTGGCGTTCCTTCTCGGAGCGTTCGGTGATCATCTTTTGCTCCTTGTCACGGAGCGCAGCTGCACCTTCGAAGTCCTGCGCGTCAATCGCGGACTCCTTTTCCATCTTGAGCTTGGCGATGCGCTCGTCCATGGCCTTGAGCTCCGGCGGAGCGGTCATGCGGCGGATGCGCAGCCGGGCGCCTGCCTCGTCGATCAGGTCGATCGCCTTGTCCGGCAGGAAGCGGTCCGAGATGTAGCGCTCGGCAAGGCTGGCAGCGGAGGCCAGCGCGCCGTCGGTGATGGTGACGCGGTGGTGTGCTTCGTAGCGGTCACGCAGGCCCTTGAGGATCTCGATGGCGTGCGCCACGGAGGGTTCCTTAACCTGGATGGGCTGGAAGCGGCGCTCCAGCGCGGCGTCCTTCTCGATGTGCTTGCGGTACTCGTCAAGCGTGGTGGCACCGATGGTCTGCAGTTCACCGCGGGCCAGCATGGGCTTCAGGATGGACGCAGCATCGATGGCACCTTCGGCGGCGCCGGCACCGACGAGGGTGTGGATTTCGTCGATGAACAGGATGATGTCGCCGCGGGTGCGAATTTCCTTGAGGACCTTCTTCAGGCGCTCTTCGAAGTCACCGCGGTAGCGGGAGCCTGCCACCAGGGACCCGAGGTCCAGGGTGTAGAGCTGCTTGTCACGGATGGTCTCCGGGACGTCCCCGCGGACAATCGCCTGGGCAAGGCCTTCGACGACGGCCGTCTTGCCGACGCCCGGCTCACCGATCAGCACCGGGTTGTTCTTGGTACGGCGGGAGAGGACCTGCATGACGCGTTCCATCTCCTGCTCGCGCCCGATGACCGGATCCAGTTTGTTTTCGCGGGCAGCCTGGGTCAGGTTGCGGCCGAACTGGTCCAGCACCACGGAACCGGCCGGAGCACCTTCGGGCTGGCCCGACCCGGCGCCTGCACCGGTAGTTTCCTTGCCCTGGTAGCCGGACAGCAGTTGGATGACCTGCTGGCGGACCCGGTTAAGGTCGGCGCCGAGCTTGACCAGCACCTGGGCGGCAACGCCCTCACCCTCGCGGATGAGGCCCAGCAGGATGTGCTCCGTGCCGATGTAGTTGTGGCCCAGCTGGAGGGCTTCGCGCAGCGAGAGCTCCAGCACCTTCTTGGCACGGGGGGTGAAGGGGATGTGGCCGGACGGCGCCTGCTGGCCCTGCCCGATGATCTCCTGCACCTGCTCGCGAACGCCGTCGAGCGAAATGCTCAAGGACTCAAGAGCTTTGGCGGCAACGCCCTCACCCTCATGGATCAGACCCAAGAGGATGTGTTCGGTACCGATGTAATTGTGGTTCAGCATGCGTGCCTCTTCTTGGGCAAGCACAACTACGCGACGGGCACGGTCCGTAAATCGCTCAAACATTTCGCCACACTCCTAGCTACGACGTACTTTGATGCTACGTGGCCCGCAGGGACTTGTGGAGCGTGTTCGCCACGGGGGAAACCCGGGCGGGCCGGGAATATCGTCAGGCGCCGCAAAGCAGCGTTGCCGGGACGTCCTGTTGGCCTGAAAAGGGACCATAGCCGGCAGGCTTGTCCCGCTGCACCGGATGCCCCATTCTTGGTTTCATCAGGGAAATCGCGGGGAGGCCACGGAATGTCCAGCGTGAACGTGGAAAGCGTCCGCAAACCCGCGAAAGTGGCTTTGGCCGCCGGCGCAGTCTGGCTTGCGGGCATCACCCCCGTGCCGGGCGTGTACCTGGAACCTGACCCCGTCCGCCGGCTTGAGATGCTGCGCAAGGGGCAGCGCTCATGGATCCTGGGACAGCACGTCGCCGCGGCAGGCACCGCCGCCATGCCTGCCGCGTTCGCACGGATTGCCTTCGCCCTTCCGCCGGGCAGGACTAAGGCGTGTGCGGGGATAGCCGCTGCCGCTCTCACCGCCGGGGCGCCGTTGTTTGTCTCGCAGCTCGCGTTGCGCGCATCCGATCTGGAGCGTTTCGCGGCCCGGCGTTATCCGGCATGGCCGTTCCTTGCCTACGCCTGGCTGCATGTGCTCGCCCTCGGGGCCCTGTCCGGCGTCCTGGCCGGCTTGCCCCGCAGGGAAAAAGAGGCAGCAGCCGTTGGCCTCGCCGCGCTCGGCTCGGCAGCGGTCCTGGCCAAGACCGGCGACATCCCGCCGTTCGTTTTCTACCTCTCCGAACAGCTCGCTGCGGCGGGCCTCCTGCGGCGCGTTCCAGCCAGCCGTCCCGGCATCCCTGTGGCGAAGGACTAATTGCGGCAGCCCGGTGCAATTCCGGTTGTGGTACGGAGTGCCCGGGCACAGAAAAAAGCCCTGCCTCCCGAAGCGGGAAGCAGGGCTTATTACCGGGTTCTTGCCGGAACTAGGAATTTGCCTTTTGGTAGGCTTCCTGGATTTCGGCCTGAATTCGGCCACGGCTGTTAACGGTATAGCCGTTTTCCCGTGCCCATTGGCGAATCTGTGCCGAATCGTGGCTGCGGCCTCCGCCCGACGGTTTGGTCCGGGCAGTCCGGCCGCCGCCGCCGGAAGCCTTCCGCGCTGCGCCAATAAACCGTTCCAGTGAAGAACGGAGCTCAGCGGCGTTGGCCGCCGAAAGATCAATCTCATAACTGGCCCCGTCGAGGCCAAACTTAACATTCTCGTCCGCGGATCCCCCATCCAGATCATCAACGAGGATGATGTTTACTTTCTGTGCCATTTAAGGTCTTCCTCTTGGAAAGGGTTCGGTTTTCAGAAAAGCAGGATGTTTCATAAAAAGTATGACTCTTTTTATGGCAACGCGTCAAAGCGCCAAATGGTTCCTGGGGATAAAGGCAGAAAGTCAGGGGTTTATCTATTCGATTCCGGATGCGGCCGGTCCGCCGAGGATGCGGCCCGCGCTTCGGCTTCGGCCTGGGCACTCGCCTCTGCCTGGCGTTCTGACTTGTCAGCATTAAAGATCGCCTTCATGGCGAACCAGAAGAGCAACCCCACCACCAGCGAGGGAAGGAGGACAGCTACGTATTCCATGGTCAGTGCCCCTCAGGCTTGAGCAATGGGAAGAGGATGGTTTCGCGGATGCCTGCGCCGGTGAACAGCATCACCAGCCGGTCGATTCCGAGGCCGATACCACCCATCGGAGGGGCACCGTATTCGAGCGCCCGCAGGAAGTCCTCGTCCAGCTGCATTGCTTCATCGTCGCCGGCGGCGGCGTGCCGGGACTGCTCCGTGAGCCGCTCGCGCTGGATCACGGGGTCGATCAGTTCGGAGAACGCAGTACCGCGCTCCATGCCGCCGATAATGAGGTCCCAGGCCTCGATCAGCCGGCCGTCCTCGCGGTGGGGCCGGGCCAACGGCTGGGCGGAGGGCGGGTAATCGTAGACGAACGTCGGGTTCAGCAGCGTGGGCTCCACAATTTCGCCGAAGAGCTCAACCACCAGCTTCTCGGCGTCCCACTTGGGATCAGCCTTGACCTCGTGCTTTTCGGCAATCCCGCGAAGCACCTCCAGCGGAGTGTCCGGCGTGATGTCCTGCCCAACGGCGTCGGACAGTCCGGGGTACACGGGGACCCAGGCCCAGTCGCCGTCGAGGTTGATCTCTCCTGCTTCGGTCTGCAGGATACGGCCGGCACCCACGGCATCGGCGGCGTCGAGGATGATCTCCTTGATGCGCTCCGCCATCACAAACTGGTCCGCCCACGCTTCGTAGCTCTCGAGCGTGGTGAACTCCGGGCTGTGGGTGGAGTCCACACCTTCATTGCGGAACACCCGGCCCATGTCGTAAACGCGGTCGATGCCGCCCACCACGGCACGCTTGAGGTAAAGCTCAGTAGCGATGCGCAGGGTCATCTTCTGGTCGAAGGCGTTCATGTGGGTCTCGAACGGCCGCGCCAGCGCGCCGCCGTGGACCAGCTGCAGGATGGGGGTCTCCACCTCAACGTAGTTGTGCCGGAAGAGCGTCTCGCGGATGGAGCGGGTGATGGCAGCGCGGGTGTAGACCATTTCGCGGGCTTCGTCGCGGACCATCAGGTCCACGTAGCGCTGGCGGACGCGGGTCTCCTCGTTCAGCTCGGCGTGCAGCACCGGCAGCGGGCGGAGGGCCTTGGACGCCATGGACCAGGATTCCGCCATGACGGACAGCTCCCCGCGGCGGGAGGAGATGACTTCGCCCTTGATGAACACGTGGTCGCCGAGGTCCACCAGTGCCTTCCAGTCCGCGAGCGCTTCTTCGCCCACGTTGGCGAGGCTGAGCATGGCCTGCAGACGGGTTCCCTTGCCGTCCGTGCCGCCCTCCTGGAGCGTCGCGAAGCAGAGCTTTCCTGTGTTGCGGACGAAGACAACGCGCCCGGTGACGCCCACAATGTCGCCAGTGGTGTCGTCCGCCTGGAGGTGGGCGTACTTTTCGCGGATCTCCGCGAGCGAGTGCGTCCGCTCCACACCCACCGGGTACGCCTCAATGCCGCGCTCGATCAGTTTGGCGCGCTTCTCCATGCGGATCCGCATCTGTTCGCTGGCATCCAGCGGCTCCGGGGCGTTCTTGGGCGAGGGGGTGTTTTGGGAAGTCACAATCATCAAGTTTACCGGGAGTTGGGCGCGCCGGCCTCGCGGTTGGTTCCACGGCGGCTGCCTAGGATGGGGTGGTGAAGGAACAGGTACTTTCTACGCACGACGGCGGCCGGCTGGCTTTGTACAGTTACGGCGCCAAGGACGCGCCGGGGGACCGCCGGGTGGTGCTGATCGGCGGAGCCTTCCTCACCGCCCTGATCTACCGGCCGTTCTCGACTGCGCTGGCAAAGGGCCTGGGCGAGGGCTGGGCCGTGGACGTTTACGACCGGCGCGGCCGCGGCAGCTCCTCCGAACAGCCGGCAGATTACTCGATGGGCACCGAGATAGAAGACGTCCGCACGGTGTTGGACGCCACCGGGGCGAGAAATATCCTGGGCCACAGCCTGGGCGGGTCGGTGGCACTCAACGCCGTGCAGGAGTTCACCGGAACCCGCTACGTCCCGGACAAGCTCGCCGTGTACGACGCCGCCGTGAACATCGACGGCAGCATCGACACGGCGTGGCTGGACGGGTTCGAGGACGCCGTAAACAAGGGCAAGGTGGGCCACGCCCTGGCCCACATGAAGAAGGCCACAAAACCGGGCTCTGCCATGGCCAGGATCCCGGAACCCGTCCTGGCCGGGCTGATGGCTGTGCTGTCCCGCACCAAGGTGAACAGGATGTTCCAGGAGGTGATGCCCAGCGGCGTGGGCGAACTCCGGGCTGCCTACAACGAGCCGGACCATGCCAGGGACTTCAGCGTGCTCCCTGCCAACACCCACTTCATGGCGGGCGGCAAGAGCCCCGGCTATTACAAGGCGACAGCTGAACGGCTGCACGCCGCAGTCCCCGGCAGCACCTACGAGCTCTCCCCCAAGTGCTTCCACGGCTCCATCCCGGCAGCCGTGAGCGAACTGGTTACCGACATCTCCGGGTACTTCAAGGGTTAGTTTCCCCGGCTCAACCCGGCCAACGCTGCATCCCCCAGGTTCTGCCACAGGCTCCCGGGCTGCCGCAGGTGGTCCTTGGCTGCCAGCCAATCGCCATAATGGGTGATGTCCTCCCCCTCCGCAGCCGCCACGGCATCGCAGGCGAACCCCACAGCCCGGGAACCGTCCGCCAGTTCGATGGACCCGAGCAGCATGGGTTCGGGGAGGACGGCCAGGAACCTGCCCAGCCCCGCCTCGGACACAAGCCACCGTTCACCCGCCAGCTCAGCGCCGTCGTCGTCTGAACGGTACACCCCCGGCTTGGGCGGCACGGTGTCGAGGGAGACCATCCGGTAGCGGGCCGCGGTCCGTACGGGGCCGTCCCAGGCCGCACCCAGTTCCTCCAGTTGCGGAGCCAACGGCTGCCCCTTGCGGTGGGCGCCCACCACCACCAGCGGCATGGCGGTTGCGCCTGCCGCCAGAGGCCAGGGAGCGGACGACGACGGCTGGCTGGATGAGTGCGCTGCTGTCGGTGCGGCACCCTCGGCGAAGAGCGCCGGAGCGTCCGGGGTTGCCTCCAGGAGGCGGGCAATGTCGGCGGCAACGGCGTCGTCGAACGTCCGTCCCACCACGGTCAGCCCGAACTGGGCACCGTCCACCTCTCCGGCGGGTACTGCCACAGCGCACAGGTCGAACAGGTTGCAGAAGTTCGTGTAGGTGCCCATCAGGGAGTTCACGCCCACCGGGTCCGCGGCCACCTCGGCGAGGGTGGGGTGGAACGGGGCGGTGGGGATGAGCAGGGCGTCAAAGCCCTCCAGCTCCGCCATTGCCTGCTCCTTGAGCGCTTCGAGCCGGGCTGTATCAGCGACGTAGCGGTGGGCGGGCACTGTGCCCGCTGCCCGGATGATGCGTTCCACAGTGGGGTCGATGCCCGCCTGGCCGTCCGCACCGCCGTCGACGTTTTCCAGGAAATCACCCACGGCGGCGTAACGCTCCGCCACCAGCCCGCCGTCGTACAGCAGCCGGGCCGCCTCGAGGAAGGCATCGAATTCGATGGCCTGAACGTCCGCACCCAGCGCCCTGAGCCGGTCCACGTTGCGGTGGAATTCGGCGGCCCAGGCCTCCGGGAGTGCAGGCAGGGTTGCCGGGTAAGCGACCCTCGGTTTTTCCGGCGCTGCCAGCCGGATGTCCGTGGGCCAGGCCCGTGATCCTCCCGCCATCACGCCCATGGCAAGCTCGGCGGTGGAGAGGTTGCGGGCGAAAATCGTGACGGCGTCCCAGGACCGGCAGGCCGCCACCACACCGGCTGTGGACACAACGTCCAGCGTTGGTTTGATCCCCACGATGCCCTGAAGCCCGGCCGGCACGCGGCCTGAACCGGCCGTGTCCGTCCCGATCGCGATGTCCACGAGGCCAAGTGCAACGGCAACGGCAGAACCGGAGCTGGAGCCGCCGGAGATAAAGTCCGGGCGGCGGGAATCCCGGACGGAGCCGTGCGGGCTGCGGGTGCCCACCAGGCCCGTGGCGAACTGGTCCAGGTTGGTGGCGCCCAGGACCAGGGCTCCGGCGGCCCGGAGCCGGGCCACCGCTTCAGCGTCTTTCCCGGGGAGGTAGGCGAAGCCGGGGCACGCCGCCGTCGTCGGTATTCCTGCCACGTCCACATTGTTCTTGACGGCGAGCAGGAGTCCGGTGAGGGGCTTGCCGGCGCCGGCAGCCGCCTCGGTATCAATGGCGGCGGCCTCGGCCAGCAATTCATCCTCGCCGCGCAGGGCGATCCAGATCTCCGGCCGGTCTATCGTTGCCAGGGCGGCGAGGGCAGCCCGCACCCGCCTGGTGGCCGGACCGGTGGTTGCGTTGCTCATACTGCTGCCTCTTCCAGTTCCGGGACATCCACTTCCACAGGTTCCAGGTCATCGCTGCCAAGGACTACCACTGCCTCGCCGGCAACCACCTGGGAGCCCGCAACCGGCAGGACCCGCAGCACCACGCCGTCACACGGCGCCTCCAGGACGGTTTCCATCTTCATCGCTTCCAGGGACACCAGCGGCTGGCCCTTGACCACCCGGTCACCCTCCGCCACATCGACCTTCCAGACGCTCGCAGCGAAGGGCGCGGCCACGAGGGAACCGCCGTCCGGAACCTCCACCTCGTCTGCCGCCGGCACCACGACGGCGGCCAGCGCGTCGGCACGGTCAAACTCGCCGGCGTCGGCCCATGCCTGCCGTTCAACAGCGAACGCGGCGCCCTGCTTTTCCCGGAACGCCGCGATGGACCCGCGGTTTTCCTCGAGGAACACCTCGTGCTCGGCGAGCGAGAAGGTGCCGTCCTCGATTTCCACCCCGCGGCCCCTTCCGGCGGCCATGTCCGCCCGCAGGTCCAGGAGTTCCTCCGGGCTGACGGGGTACCAGGAGATCCGGTCGAAGAAACGCAGCAGCCAGGGCGAGCCCGGTTCGAACGGGGCGGAGTCCGCGTAGCGCGACCACACCTGGGTGGTGCGGCCGACGAACTGGTAGCCGCCCGGTCCTTCCATGCCGTAAATGCACATGTACGCGCCGCCGATTCCCACCGCGTTTTCCGGCGTCCAGGTGCGGGCCGGGTTGTACTTGGTGGTGACCAGGCGGTGGCGTGGGTCCAGCGGGGTGGCTACCGGGGCGCCAAGGTACACGTCGCCCAGGCCCAGGACCAGGTATTCGGCGTTGAAGACGGTGTCGAACACCTCGCTGACGGAGTCCAGCCCGTTGATCCGGCGGATGAATTCGATGTTCCAGGGGCACCAGGGCGCATCGTCACGGACACCGGCCATGTAGCGTTCGATCGCTTCACGCGTGGCGGGGTCGTCCCAGGACAGCGGCAGCCGGACGGTGCGGCTGGGAACCACCAGTTCAGAACTGGCCGGCAGTGCAGCCTCGATCTCCTGGACGATGTCCAGCAGTCGCTTCGTGGGCAGAACTGACGGATCCACCTTGATCTGCAGGGAGCGGATGCCCGGGGTAAGGTCAACGATCCCGGGCACGCGGAGCTGTTCGATGTGTTGGTGCAGGGCGTGCACCCGGGCGCGGAGCCCGAGGTCCAGCACCATCTCGCCGTATTCCACCAGCAGGTTGTCGTCGCCGGACCGGCGGTAGGTGACCGCGGGCCTGCCCGGGCCTTCCGGCACCCGGCCCAGCACGCCGTCGTCGCCATCCCCGCGCGGGGTACGGAGGCCGGACGCGGAGGCGGCGGTCACCGCAGAGATATCCCCGGACCACCCGGCGTCGCCGGGCAGAACCAGCTGGCGGCCCGGACCAAGGTCCTTGGCCGACGGCGCCTGGCTGACCCGGATGGGAACGAACCGGACTTTGTCCCCCGGCCGGAGCTGGCCAAGCTTCCAGCGGTCGGCAGTCACCACGGTGACCGGGCAGACAAACCCGCCCAGGCTGGGGCCGTCGGGTCCAAGCAGGATGGGAGTGTCGCCAGTAAAGTCCAGCGCGCCCACCGAGTAGGCAGTGTCGTGGATGTTGGACGGGTGCAAGCCCGCCTCGCCGCCGTCCGTCCGGGCCCAGCGCGGCTTGGGGCCGATGAGGCGGACGCCGGTGCGGGCGGAGTTGAAGTGGACCTCGTACTCGGCGGCGTACAGCTCTTCGATGTCTTCGCGCTGGAAGAATTCCGGGGCGCCGTGCGGACCTTCCGCGACGGAAAGCTCCCAGGCGGAGGTCAGGGCCGGGCGGCTGTCGAGGGGCACGGCAGTGGCAGGGGCTTCGTCCGGCGCGCCGCCGGCATGCTTGACTGCCCTCAGGACGTCACCGGCGCGCAGGACCCGCCCGGCGTGGCCGCCGAACTGGCCCAGCGTGAAGGTGGAGGCGCTGCCCAGGTACTGCGGAATGTCCAGGCCGCCCTCGAACAGGATGTAGCCCCGGAGGCCCTTGCTGCCAGCTGTGCCGACGTCGAGCGTTCCTCCCGCGGGGATCCTGACGGGCGCCCAGGTGGGCACGTCCGTCCCGTCAACTGTCACCGTTACTTCCGCGCCGGTGACGCAGACAGTGGTGGCGTGGGTGAAAGTCAGGCTCGGGCCGGTCATGGTGAATTCCAGGCCGGGAGCGCCTTCCGGGTTGCCGAGGGCGGTGTTTCCGAGCCGAAAGGAGAGATCGTCCATGGGCCCGCTCGGGGGTACGCCGATCTGCCACAGGCCCGTGCGGCCGGGCCAGTCCTGAACACTCGTCTGCAGGCCGGGGCGCCCCACGGTGATTCGCGGTTCGGGGTCCCCCACGTTGTCCAGCGTGCTGGTGGAGTGCTGGACGGTGCGCACCACATCGAGCCGGGTGGCGGCGCGGAGCATCCCCAGATTTGTTTCGATCCCGTCGATCCGGGTGTCTTTGAGGGCTGCGGCGAGCCGATCGAGGGCTTCGGCGCGGTTCGCGCCGGAGGTGATGATCTTGCCAAGGAGGGGATCGTAGTTGGTGGAGACTTCGGTTCCCGTTTCCGCCCAGGCGTCCACGCGGACGTCCTCCGTTGCCGGGTAGGCGGCGTTGGTCACGGTGCCGGCGCTGGGCTGGAAGCCCCGTGCAGGGTCCTCGGCGTAGACGCGGGCTTCCACGGCATGCCCCGAAACCGGCAGGCTGTCCGGCGCTCCGGCAAGGACCGATTCGGCTTCGCTTCCGCCCTGGGCCAAGCGGAGCATCCACTCCACCAGGTCCACGCCGGTGACGGCTTCGGTGACAGGGTGCTCCACCTGGAGCCGGGCGTTGACCTCCAGGAACGAGGCCTCGCGGCGGGCGGAGTCGTAGACGAACTCCACGGTGCCGGCGGAGCGGTAGTTGAGGGAAGCGCAGAGCGCGCGGGAGCTGCGGTGGAGTTCTTCGCGCAGCCCGTCCGGCAGGTCCGGTGCGGGTGCCTCCTCGAGGACTTTCTGGTGGCGGCGCTGCAGGGAGCAGTCCCGGTCGCCGAGGCTGACCACCCGGCCTTCGCCGTCGCCGAAGATCTGGACCTCGATGTGGCGGGCGTTCTCCACGTAGCGCTCAGCGAACACGCCGGCGGTGCCGAAGCTGGCGCCGGCGAGGCGGGCCACGCGGGGAAAGCTTTCCACGAGTTCGGCCTCGGTGCGGCATACGGTCATGCCAATGCCGCCGCCTCCGCCGGTGGCTTTGAGCATCAGTGGGAACCCAATCGTGGTACTGGCCGCAACGGCGTCGTCCACGTCCTCCAGCAGCCCGGAACCGGCGATCATCGGCACCCCGGCCGCCCGGGCGGCGTCGCGCGCTGTGTGCTTGGTGCCGAAGATGCGCAGCTGCTCGGCGGTGGGTCCCACAAAGACGAGCCCGGCTGCTTCCACGGCCTCGGCAAAGGCGGCATCCTCGGACAGGAAGCCGTAGCCGGGGTGGATGGCGCCCGCACCGGTGGATTTGGCAGCTTCGAGCAGCGCATCCACGCGGAGGTAGGACTCCTTCGCCGGCGCGGGCCCAAGGAGCACCGCTTCATCTGCCAGCCGGACGTGCTTGGCGCCCCGGTCCGCTTCGGAGAACACGGCGACCGTGCGGAGTCCCAGCTTCCGGGCGGATTCGATGATGCGGCAGGCGATCTCGCCGCGGTTGGCGATCAGGAGGGTGTCAAAAGTGCTCAGGTTGTTGTTGCTCATCGTGCAGCCTCCGGCCGGGTGACGATCATGCGGACGGGCGTGGGGTTGAACCCGTTGCAGGGGTTGTTGATCTGCGGGCAGTTGGAGACGAGCACCAGGGTGTCCACCTCGGCCCGCAGCGCCACCCGCTTGCCGGGAGCGGACAGGCCGTCCACGATTCCCAGGGCGCCGTCCGGATCCACGGGAACGTTCATGAACCAGTTGATGTTGGACACCAGGTCCCGCTTTCCGAGGCCCCAGCGCGAGCCTTCGATCAGGAAGTTCTCCACGCAGGCGTGCTGCTCGCGGGTGTGCTGGCCGTAGCGCAGGGTGTTGGATTCCTGCGAGCAGGCACCGCCTATCGTGTCGTGGACGCCCACCTCGTCCGCCACCACTGTCATGAGGGGAGCTCCAGTGTCCGCCCTCAGCACTGACCCCGTGGTGAGGACAATCGACTGCTGCCGGGCAATGGTGACGGCGGCGGAGTAGCGCACCGAGGTGTCCCCCGCGGCGTACAGCAGGCAGTCCACGGCCTGGTTGCCTTCGAGGTCCACGATAGTCAGCACGTCGCCGGCGGCCACGACGGCGGACCAGGGGCCGCGGGCCTCCACGAATTCGTCAAGCACCACGTCGCCGGGAGTAAGCGCAATGTCGCGGGCGTCCGCGATGGTTTCAGTGTGGGTGGCGGTGTTCATCGTGAGTTCCTCGCGGTCAGGTCGTGTTCGGTGTTGTGCAGTGCCTGCTGGTGTTCGGGCGCCAGGGGGCCTGTGAGCGTGCCCGCTTCCAGTGCCGCCAGGTCCTGCGGCGCGTGCCAGGCAACAATGTCCACGGCGGTGCCGGTGAAATCTTCGCGGGGGTCCAGGGGGTGCGCGGTATTGGCAAGGACCAGCACGGTGTCCATCTGGAGGAGGAGTTCGACGGCGGCACCCGGCCCCGCGCTTCCGGTGAAGGTGATGCTTCCGGCCGGGTCCACGCCGATGCCTTTGAAGAGGGACAGGGATGGGGCCACGTCACGCGGGCCCAGGCCGTTCTTGAGCGCTCCGAGGGTGAGCAGTTCGCGGGCGGCGGGGGACTCGCTGTGCACGCTTCCGGCGCCGTACTTTGCCGTGTTTGCGTCAAGGGTGGTGGCGCCGGTCAGGGCGTCGTGGCGCGAGGACGTGTCGGCGACGATCGTGGCCATCAGGCGGCCGGCGTCGGACAGCAGCGGGTGGCCGGTGGTCGGGTATGCCTGCCAGGGGACTTTGACGGTGTCAGCCACGTTGAGGCGCTCGTACAGGGCTCCGGCCCGGTAGAGGAGGGCGTGCACGCAGGCATCGCCGGAGGTGTCCGTGAGCCTGATCCGGGTGCCGCGGGCCAGGGCCAGCGTGGTGTAGCGGCCGAAGGCCAGGGATTCGGCCCAGGTGAGCTTACCGGCGGCGCCGTCAGTGAGGCCGGCGGTCAGGCGTGCCGGGGCGGAGGCGGCGGGCACGTACCGCATGGTGTCGGCCGTCCTGCCGTGCTGCTCCCTGGCGTGGGCACGGGCGCCTGCGGTGGTGGCTGTACCTGCTGGACGTTCGGTTACTTGTGTCATGTCAATCCTGGGTCGGTTCGGAAGCACTGTTGGTTCGGAAGCACTTGGTTCGCGGGGAGGTCGCTGCGGCTGTTGGAGATGCAGCGGATCAGGCCTTGGTAGCCAGGTTCCGGCGCCGGACCCAGAGTCCGAGGAGCAGGACCACCGCCACCATGAGCGGGGCGGAGTAGAGCAGGACGGGGTTCTCCCCGGACGGGTCGTAAACCTCGGGCCGCGGCCATGCGAGGTTGACCACCATGAGGGCCCCGTAGAGGACAGCCAGGATGTTGACGGGCAGGCCCCAGCGCCCCAGCGAGAACAGCCCTGCCGGCAGTGTCTGCCCTACCCGGTTCCAGTCGCCGCGGAGCCTGTTCAGGAGCTGCGGCACCGTGACCAGCAGGTAGGCGATGTAGACCATGACGATGCAGACGCTGCAGAGGGTGGTGAACAAGGCAGCGTTGCCAACATTGATGGCGAGGACGCCGACGGCGAGGGCACCGATGGCGATCGAGGGCCACATGGGCGTTCCGCGGGTGGGGTGGACCGAGGACAGCAGCGCCGAGGCGGGGAGTTTGCCGTCGCGGGCCATGGAGAACACGAGCCGTGAACCGGCGGTCTGGATGGCCAGGGTGCAGACGAAGATGGCGATGGCGACGTCCACCAGCAGGACCTTGCCCCAGAAGGTGCCCAGGACGGCGGTGAGGACGTAGGGCAGGCCCTCGGTGGCGAGCCGGCCGTCGTCGAGGCTGGGTGCGGCCATCAGGGCGGTGATGATCATCAGCGCGCCGCCGATTCCGGAGATGAGCAGGGCGGAGAGGATGGTTCGCGGGGCGGTCCGGCGCGGGTCCTTGGTTTCTTCGGAAAGCTCGCCGGCGGAGTTGAAGCCCACCATGACGTAGGCGGCCATCAGGCCGGAGACCAGGAATGCTCCCACGGCGCCGAGGTCCGAGTTCTGGAGCACGGTGGTGTCCGCAACAACCTCGGGCCCGCGCTGGGCGGCGCTGATGAGGGCCAGGATGACGGCGGCGACTCCGACGATCTCGCAGGTGACGCCCACCGAGTTCACGTGGGCCATGAGCTTGACGCCCAATGAGTTGATGATGGTGGTGGCCACGAGGAGCACGGCACCCAGGATCACAGCGTTGGCAGCTCCGGTCACGGTGTTAAGCGCAGGGTCCCCGCCCACGAGCTGGAAGCCGTCCCACAGCTGGGGCAGCACCACCTGCAGGGCGATGGCGGCGGCCGCGGCGGTCACCACCTGGGCGATGGCCATAAACCACCCGGCAAACCAGCCCACGCCCTCGCCGCCAACGCGCCGGGCCCACTGGTACACGGCTCCGGACAGCGGGTAGCGGGCGGCGAGTTCGGCGAAGTTCAGGGCCACGAGGAGCTGGCCCACCAGCACTACCGGCCAGGTCCAGAAGAAGGCTGGTCCCGCGAACGAGTAGCCGAAGGCGAACAGCTGGAAGATGGTGGTGAGGATGGAAACGAAGGAAAAGCCGGCGGCAAAGGAAGCGTAGCGGCCGAGTTTCCGGTGCAGGGTGGGCTCGTAGCCAAGGGACGTCAAATCTGCATCGTCCGCGTGGACGGTGGGAAGAACTGTTGAGGTCATCGGATTCTCCGGGGGCTGGAACGGCGAGGGGGCCGGCGGTAATGCAGCCCTCGGCCGATGGCTGCGGAATACCGGTCACTTGATAGTTTTCCAGCGGGATGTCCCCAAAGAGTTTCACCTCTGTAAAAGGCGCATAGACATCTTGTTACCGGTTTATTTCCGTCCCCTCACCGTTCACTTGGCGCTCAAACGGCTCCAATCATGATGCAAGAATGAGGCCGTGACTTCAGCCGGACCGGGACGCCCCCGCAGCCAACAGCCCTCCAGGCCGGGGGCCACCGCCCGGGAGGAGATCCTGGACGCGGCTGCCGAGCTCTTCAGCACCCAGGGCTTCGCCAACACCTCCACCCGCTCCATCGCCGATGCCGTCGGGATCAGGCAGTCCTCGCTGTACCACCACTTCAAGACCAAGGACGACATCCTCGAGGACCTCCTTGAGGGCACCGTGTCCGGCGGGCTGGCGTTTGCCCGGGCGGTGGCGGCCCTGCCCGCAGCGGAAGTGCCCGCTGGGAGCCGCCTTCACGCCGTCGCCCTTTATGACGGGACACAACTGTGCAGCGCCCGTTGGAACCTCGGCGTCCTGTACCACCTGCCGGAGGCGCGCAGCGGGCGCTTCGAACGGTTCCTGGCCGACCGGCAGGAGCTGCGCAATGTGTACGGGGAACTCGGCGCAGCCCTGTCTCCCGTGGGCCCTCTGCCCACCATTGGAGCCAACCCGGGGGACCTTGCCTTCCGCCTGGTCGAATCCCTGATCAGCCTTCGGGCAGACGGAATGGCCACCCCCGCCTCTGCCCTGCAGGCCGCGGATGCCGGGCTCATTCTGTGCGGGCTGGCTACTGCGCTGCCGGCGATCCGGGAGCAGAGCGCGGCGCTCATCAAACGCCTCGGCTGACGGTCAGGCTAACTGTCAGTGCTGAGGGCTGGCGGGGCCACCTGCAGTGTCCATGGTGCCCGCGTTCAGGTTGCTCGGCTAGGCTCGGAACATGACGCGAGAGAACATCAGGACCCCCGACGGCGGCACTCTGGAGCTCTTTTCCACCGGTGCGGAACTGGCTTCCGCCGGTTCAGGCGTAGTGGTAGTCCCGCCGTCCCTCGTGACGGCTGCGGATTACACCAAGTTCGCGCAGAAGCTCAGCGCCGCCCTGGGCCGCCCGGTGCACACGTTCAACCGCCGCGGCCGTGGTTCATCGTCCCCGCAGCCGGAGGATTACACCCTGGACGTGGACATCCGCGACCTTGATACCGTGATGAAGTACACCTCCAGCACGGACGTCTTCGGACACAGCTTCGGCGGGGCCGTTGCGCTCCACGCGGCACGGACCCTGCCCGTGGAACGGCTCGCTGTCTACGATCCCGCCGTCTCGGTAAACCACAGCGTCAAGGCGGACTGGACTGCCGAATACGAGCGCGCCATTGCGGCCGGGGACGACGACCGCGCCCTCGCCGTCCTGCAGCGCGGCCTCGAAGCCGGCGGCGCCTTCTCGTCGCGGATGCCGCTCTCCATGCTGACCCTGGCCAACAAGCTCACCGCCGGCACGTCAGAGGGCAAGCAGCAGCGCGAACTGATGCGGACCGGCGTCCGTGAGATCAAGGCGATCATCGCCGCGGACATGCCGGCCGAGCCGTTCCTCGAACTGCCGCTCGAAACGCTGATCGTGGTGGGCGAAAAGAGCCCCGCGTACTTCGGGGTGGCCTGTGGCCAGATCCACGACGTCCTCTCCGGCTCCAGCTACACCATCCTGCCCGGCTTCGGCCACGACGGCGTCATCAAGGCCCCGGACAAGCTCATCAAGGAACTCGCCGACTTCTACGCCGGCTGACCCATCGCCCGGTGGCAGAGCCCGCCGAAACCCGTGGGGCTCAACAGGCTCGATCACCAAAGCTAGTGGGCGCCGTGGCCGGGGCCGGCACCTTCGGTTTTGCGCATCATGGCGGAGAGTACGACGGCGGCGAAGGCAATGACGGTCGCGGTCAGGAAGGCCGCGCTCATCCCCGCGACGAGGCCCGACGCCGCGGAGACTACCGCGAAGATGGACACCAGCAAGGCCGTGCCCGCGGCGCCGGCAACCTGCTGCGTAGTGCTCATGATCGCGGAGCCATGCGAGTAAAGGTGCGGCGGAAGCGGGTTCAGGCCGGTGGTGAACGCCGGAGTGAACAGCAGGGCCAGGCCGAAACTCAGCCCCACGTGAAGTGTGATGATCCACGTGACGGACGTACCGGCGTCGAGCATTGAAAACTGCCAAAGGGCCACCACCATCAGGACTGAACCGGTGACGGTGAGCGGCAGCGGTCCTACCTTGTCGAACAACCGGCCAATGACGGGGCCCAGCAGGCCCATTGCCAGGCCGCCGGGCAGCAGCGCCAGGCCGGTCTCGAGGGAGCCCAGGCCACGGATTTCCTGCAGGTACAGCGGCAGCAGGATGACGCCGCCGAATAGTGCCATCATGGCCACCACCATCAGCAGGACCGAGACCGTGAACATGCGGAAGTTGAACGCGCGCAGATCCAGCAGCGGAGCTTCGGCCTTCTGCAGGCGGAGCTGGCGGAGGACAAAGACCGCGAGGCTTGCGACGCCGATCACCAGCGCGGCGATCGCAACCACACCCGGCCCGGACTGGCCGCCGTGGCCGCCGCCGATCTGGCTAAGCCCGTAAACCAGGCCGCCGAATGCGGGGACGGTAAGAATGACCGAAAGGGCATCGAGCTTGGTCTTTTCGGTCTCGCCGATGTTGGTCAGGTACTTCGCGCCGATGGCGAGGGCGGCGAGGGCCACCGGGAGGACGAACACAAACATGAAGCGCCACGTGAAGTGCTCAAGGATCAGCCCGGAAACCGTGGGGCCCATGGCGGGTGCAACGGAAATGGCGATGCTGACGTTGCCCATCACGGCACCCCGCTTGGCCAGGGGGACCAAGGTGAGGATGGTAGTCATCAGCAAGGGCAGCATAATCGCGGTGCCGCCAGCCTGGACAATGCGCGCCAGCAGCAGGATCTCGAACCCGGGAGCCACTGCGGCAAGTGCAGTACCGCCGGCAAAAAGGCCCATGGCGAGCATGAACACTGCCCGGGTGGACAGGGTCTGCAGGATGAAACCCGTGGTGGGAATGACCACGGCCATGGTGAGCATAAAACCGGTGGAGAGCCACTGGACGGTGGGTGCGTCCACCTGGAGGTCCACCATGAGCCGCTGCAGGGCGACGTTCATGATGGTCTCGTTGAGGATCACCACAAACGTCGCCACCAGCAGCGTGCTGATGACCGTCACCGATTCGCGGGACATCTTCTCCGGCGCGGCGGGCTTGGTTCCTTCGGTTTGGACGGACTTGCCGCTGGCGTTCGGAGAGACTTCGGTAGACATGCGTGTTCCCTCAGGGAGTTGTGAAAGTGAGTGGTGCGCGGTCAATGCCGCTGCAGTCTCCAACACTCTACCGCTTGGAGTAATTCCTCCTCGCTGGATTTTTCTTGAACCCTGAGGGAACAACTGGGTTTTAGGCTGTCTGGCCCGCGTGCTCGCCCTCGGAAATCTCCTCGACCAGCTTGCTGTTAAACGCCGGAAGATCATCGGGATTGCGGCTGGTGACCAGGCCCTGGTCCACCACTACTTCTTCATCGGTCCAGTTGGCACCGGCATTCTTCAGGTCCGTTTGCAGTGTGTGGTAAGACGTGAGGTTCCGCCCGCGCACCACGCCGGCTTCGATAAGCAGCCAGGGTCCGTGGCAGATGGATGCCACCGGCTTGTGCTGTTCAAAGAAGCTTCTGGTGAAGGCCTGTGCATCCTTGTCCACCCGGAGGTGGTCGGCGTTAACAACGCCGCCAGGGAGCACCAGGGCGTCAAAGTCGCCCGCGTTCGCCTCGGCTACCGTCAGGTCGACGTCGAACGTGTCACCTTTGTCCGTGCCCTTGAACCCCTGCAGCTTTCCGCTCTTGGGCGCCACCAGGGTGGGCTGGCCGCCGGCCGCTTCCACTGCCTGCCACGGGCTGGTCAGTTCAATCTGCTCCACGCCGTCCGTCAGCAAAAATGCGACCTTCTTGCCTGCGATGCTTTGCTCTGCCATTTTTCCTCCTCATGTGAGGCAGCGTTCCGCGCGTTATTGAGGGCGTGAAATACCGCTTCGAGAGTTGTTTGCCTGACAGCTTCCAGCCTAGGAAAGCTGAAAGTAATAAGCAAGCTGACTATCTTTCGCGTGCTTTTGGCCGGCCCGAGGACCATTACGACGGCGGCAGCGAGCCTTTGCCCTGCACGTCAGCCAAGATGTCAATGCCTCGATAGAAGATTTTCGTATGGGAAAGGATCCGGCAGGTGGGACGGTAAGTGCGGCATCGCTGTTTCCTGCCGTGCCGGCTGCGCCGGTTCGTCCAACAGTCGCACCTTCAGGAATTGTCGGTGCCTCGATAGATGATGCTGGTATGGGAAACGCCGCGGGCACAGCAGGTGAGGAGAATCCTGCTGCCGCACTGATTTCTGCCGTTCAGACTGTGCCGGTTTGTCCATCAGCCGCACCCTCACAAAATGTCAGCGCCTCGATGGATGATGCTGGTATGGGAAACGGCGCGGGCACAGCACGGGTGATGGAAGGAATTCACACCTCCGTCGCGGGCCTGGACGCGCTGTTTTTTGAGGATGCCGCCCTGGCTACCGGTGCCAGTGCCGGCGCTGTTGTGGATGTGCTGCAGCGGCAGTATGAGATCCGGCTGGACCGGATGGCGGTCGTGAAGCAGCTCGAAGCCCAGCTCGCCGCGGTCAAGGCCCGGGACGCCGTCGATGCCGTCGAGATCCAGCACGCGATGACCCCGCCGGAAGCGCCAGTGCACGAGCGGACCTACGCCGAAATGTCCGCCATCGAGGAAATCGCCGGCGTCCTGACCATCAGCTCCCCCGCCGCCGGGGCACTCGTCACCCAGTCCCGCCAACTCTGCTCCATCCCCCTGGCCCTGGACGCCCTGTCCACCGGGACCATCTCCTTGCAGCACGCCAAAATCATCACCGACGAAACCGAAGGCCTCGGCCCCGCCGGCGCAATCGCGCTGGCCGCCCACTTCCTGGACCCGGACGCACCCAACCCGGCCCGCGGAGCGGCCGCGGGTGACCTCATCCCCGGACGCTTCCGGGCCAAAGTCCGCGGCTGGCGCGAACGCCACCACCCCGAAACCCTCGAAAAACGCCACAGCAAAAGCGCCGCGGACCGGCAGATGGAATACACCCCGGACCGTGACGGCATGGCGCGGGTCTCGCTCTACCTGCCCGCCGACACCGCATCCGCCATCTGGAACCGCACCACCGCCCTCGCCCGCGGCCTCCAAGGCCCCGACGAACCACGGTCAATGACACAATTACGCCCCGACATCGCCGCCCACCTGCTCCTCACCGCAGGACCAGCCCTCAGCCCCGCCCCGGAAACCAGCCCACGACAAAACATCACGGGCGAAGCCAACACAGAAACCACCGAAGACGGCTCCGATGGCCCGATCGGACGGGCCTCCCTGGCCGCGGCCGACACCAATGAAACGACCACCACCGCCGCCGGGCGCGAGGAAACCGCCGACCGCAGCGCTTACACGGATATCGCAAGCGTCCCAGTCCCGAACGCCCAAGTCCTGGTCACGGTTCCGGTGTTCGCGCTCCTCGGCCTCACCGACGAACCCGCAAACCTGGACGGCTACGGTCCCATCCCCGCCTCCATGGCCCGCATACTCGTCACCGAAGGGGCGAGCTCCTTCTACCGGGTGCTCGTCGACCCCCGGGACGGGGCACCACTGGAAATCGGCCGCACCAACTACCGGCTCACCAAAGCCATGAAACAAGCCATCCGCCTCAGAGACGGAAAATGCACCTTCCCCGGCTGCAACAACCCCTCCCTCGATAACGACACCGACCACCTCACCGCCTGGCACCACGGCGGAACCACCGGAATCAGCAACCTGGCCCAGCTATGCCCCAAGCACCACCGCCTGAAACACAACAGCTCCTGGACCCCCATATCAGCCACCCACAACGAACCACCCGGCTGGACCTCACCCACCGGACGCCACTACAAACCCGAACAACCCGACCCGGAACCATCACAATGGCCACCCGGACTCCTACCAACGGGCGGAACACCCAAGTTCCTGGATGCTGAAACGCCCAAGCGCCTGGCCGCCGAAACGGCAGGGCTTCTGGCCGCCGAAAAGAGCCCGTTGGAACACGCCCTTATGGAATTGTTAACCGGCTGAGGGGCCGTCCCGCGGCCGGGTTTCGACAGGCTCAACCACCGGAGGGGCTTCGTCCTGTGGGGAGGTTTCGACAGGCCCAACCA
This sequence comes from Arthrobacter sp. SLBN-100, assembly GCF_006715305.1. Taxonomy (NCBI): domain Bacteria; kingdom Bacillati; phylum Actinomycetota; class Actinomycetes; order Micrococcales; family Micrococcaceae; genus Arthrobacter; species Arthrobacter sp. SLBN-100. Next base: position 3,333,715 of record NZ_VFMY01000001.1, on the reverse strand, counting down.
CCGGAGGCGGTTGTTCCATGGCCGGGTATCGACAGGCCCAACCACCGGACGTGGGTTTGTCTTAGGGCAGGTTTCGACAAGCTCAACCGCCGGTGTTCAGCGGTGGTGCTCGATCAGCCAGCCAGCCATCTGCTGGGCGCGCTTGGCTGCCTGCATGTCGCGCTCGGTGGCGGAGATGATAGAGCCCTTCATCAGGATGTGCCACGACCGGGCAACTCGTCGGGCCGCTGGAGCCCGGCCTCTTCAGCCAGGGTCTGGACCTGTCCCCGGATTTTCGCGAGGTAGTCGATGCTGGCCTGGCCCAGTGGGTGGGCCGGGCCCATTTCCAGCAGGACATTGATGAAGGAGCCTGGCATTTAACCGAAAGCACTCCGCGAGCGTTACGGGCTGAGCCGGCCCAGCGACACGAAGAGCCCCCGCCAGCGCCAGGAACCGCTAAGAGCTCAGCGGCATATTATCGATGAGGCGCACCGGCCCCACCTTGGCCGCGATGAGCGCCAAGGCCTCGCCCCTGAACGGGGTCTCCCGGCAGTTTTCTGCCAGCGGCGCCAAAGTGTCCGGGTCCACCACGTCGAAGTAGTCCAGCGCCACCAGCGGCTGGGACTCCACCATCGCCTGTGCGGACTCAAGGTCCAGCGGCTCCCGCGCATTGGCCCGCTCCTCAAGCAGCCGCAACGCCCGCGACAGCACCAGCGCGGCCTCTCGCTCGTCGTCGGACAGGAAGCGGTTGCGGCTCGAAAGCGCCAGCCCGTCGGCTGACCGGACCGTGGGCACGCCCACAATTTCGACCGGAAAGTTCAGGTCCGCCACCATCCGCCGGACCAGCGCCAACTGCTGGGCATCCTTCTGGCCGAAGTAGGCACGGTAGGCCGGCAGGCCGCCTTGAACCCCCTTACCAGCGGGCAGTCCGGCACCGGGGATTCCGTAGTGCAGCAGCTTGGCCACCACGGTCAGGGCGCCGTCAAAGTGGCCTGGCCGGGAGGCTCCCTCCCACTTCTCCCCGAGCGCTCCGGACGTTATGCGCACCAGCGGCTCGCCGCCGGGATACACCTCCTCAACGGACGGGGCAAAGGCAAGATCCACGCCCTGCGCTTCCAGCAAAGCGAGGTCGGCGTCCAGGGTCCGCGGATAGCGGTCCAGGTCCGTGGCGTCGCCGAACTGCAGCGGGTTGACGAAGATCGTTGCCACCACCACGTCGTTCTGCTCGACGGCGGTACGCGCCAACGCGGCATGCCCCTCGTGCAGTGCACCCATAGTGGGCACGAGGCCTTGGGACCTGCCGCGTTTCCCAGTGAGGAGCCGGGCGCTCTCGGCATGCAGTTCCGCGACGGTTGTGACGAGTTTGATCGGCATTTTCAGTCTTTCTCCGGTTCCAGGGCCTTGCGCAGCTCCCCCAACTGGTCAGGTTTCAGCAGCCCCCGTCCCTCGGCGCGGAGGGCTGTGGCGCGTGCCATGGCAAGGTAAGCAGCCAGCACATCGCCCTGCGCGCCGCCGTCGAACTCCCGCAAGGCCTCCGCATGGGCTTGCACCGTTCCCACGTCGCCGCGCGCCACCGGCCCGGTGAGGGCGGACTCCCCCGACGCCAGCGCGTTCTCAAGGGTGGCCCGCAGCAGCGGACCCAGCATCCGCTCGGGCGCCTCCACTCCCACATCCTTCAGCAGCTCGGAAGCCTGCGCCACAAGGGTTACCAGATGGTTGGAAGCATGCGCCAGGGCCGCGTGGTAGAGCGTCCTGTCTGCCTCGGCAATGACCACGGGCTCCGCACCCATCTCCACCACCAGCGCCTGCGCAATCGGCAGCATGGCGGCATCCGCAGTGACGCCGAACGTGCAGTCGAGCAGGCGGGTCAGGTCCAGGCTCATCCCGGTGAAAGTCATCGCGGGATGCAGTGCCAGCGGGACGGCGCCGGCCGCACGCACCGGACGCAGCACGCCCACTCCGAACCGACCGGACGTGTGGGCAACCAGCTGACCCGGCTGCCACGCACCCAGTTTCGCCAGTCCGTCGACCAGGCCGGGCAGAGCGTCATCGGGCACTGCCAGCAGCACCAGCTCCGCCCGCTCCACGATTTCCTGGACTTCCAGCACCGGTACGCCGGGCAGCAGTGTCTCGGCACGTTCACGACTGGCATCGGAAACAGCTGAAACCCCGACGACGGCGTGTTCGGCCGCGCGGAGGGCCGCGCCGAGCACGGCACCCACCTTGCCCGCTCCGATGATTCCGACGCCGAGGCGTCCGGGCTTAGCCATGCTGCTGGCCTTTCTGTCTTGGGACTGGGGTTTCCTCGCGCCCAACCACCGGCTGAGGCGCAACGGCCCCGCTCGCCTCAACCACCGGCTCAGGCGCAACCGCCTCGCTCGGCTCAACCACCAGTGAGCTTGGGGCCACCTGGGCCAGCCATTGTTCGGTGGTTTGCCGCTTCCGTGCAAGCCTTGCGCGGGCGGACTGGGCGTCAAAAAGCTCGAGCGCCTGCTCCGTGCCGGCCTGCCGCAGACGCGGCGAAACGGGCCCCACAGTGGTGTGCAGCACCAGGTCAGCCACTCCGAAGCGGCGTGCGAGCGGGCCCTGGTGCAGGGCCATGGACTGGGTCCGCTGGTGCGGCACCATCACAAGCTCGCGCCACCAGCGGCCGGAACGGATCAGTAGGGCCGTGTCCGTCGCGGCATAACCGTTCCGGCGCCACCCCAGCGGCGCAAGCAGGCGGGCCCTGGCCGGCGTGCTGACGAAGCCGCCAACCGAATCCAGGCCATGGAGCCCAGCGCCGAAGACGGCGGCAGCATTGGGCGTGCCGGGATCCGGAAGGACCAGCGCGAGGATCGCCATTACGTCCTCCAGCTTCCCCACCGGCAGGAGCGTGGTCCGGGCAGAACCCTCGGCCGCGTTCTCGACGCCGCCGTAACCGGCTACGTTGACCTGGATGCGGTACCAGCCCAGCGCCCGCCACAACGGAGGCTGGGCCACCTTCAACGCCTGGATCCGGCCCGGCGGAAGCGTCTGCGCCTGGGTGTCCAGCAGCCCATAGCGCAGCCGGATGCCGTCCGGCGAGATGGCCGCCGTGAAGTTGTAACCCTTGTTGAACAGGTTCCAGTAGCTTGCCGCCAAACCCAAGGCAGCCGGAATCAGGTAGAAGTAGAAGCTGCGGTTGTCGGTGACCGCGGAAAGAACCACGGAAACCACGGCGCCAAGCATCACAAAAACGCTTTGCTCGCTGAGCAGCAGGGAACCGATAAGGCGCGACGGCGGCACTGCCAGTACCGGATATTCCGGCGCCTCGGGTGCCGGCCCGTCCGGGCGGGACGGGTCTGCGGCCACACCGGCCGCGCGGGCCAGGATGGTGGCGCGGAGTTGGCGGGCTTCGTCCATTGTGAGGTAGGCCAGGCGTACTGCCGACTCCCCCGCATCGGCCACCTCGAACTTGAGCTCGGCCAGCCCGAAGATCCGGGCCAGCAGGGGCTGCACAATGTCGATGGCCTGCACCCGGTCCAGCCGTGCCTGGCGCTGCTGCCGGAAAATGAAGCCCGTATTGACCCGGACATAGCCCCCGGAGACCTGGTACTTGGTGAAGTACCACGTGAGGATAAAACCGAGCACTGCGATGAGCAGCATGATTCCGCCCGCGGCCAGCAGCCACGGTGCCCGGCCGGCAAACTCATCCCCCAGGACGGGACGGCCCTGCAGGGCCCCCTCAAAAACGTCCCGGCCGAAGAAAAATCCGATCGCCGCCAGGGCCACCCAGCCACGCACAAAAGGCGACGCCGGGTGCACCCGCAGCCATTCGCCGTCGGCCGTGGTGCCTGGAACACCATGGGGAGCGGCTTTTTCGGGGGCAGGGGCAGTGCTGGGAGCGCCAGCCTCCGAATGCGGTCCCTCTGCGGTCACAGTCCAGCCAGCCTGGCTTCGCCGCGGGCCGCCAGCTGCTCCCGGAGGCGTGCGCCTTCCGCCGCGGGCAGCCCGGGGATGTAGGCGCGGGTGCCCGGCGAGGCGGTGTGGAGTTTCAGGGTGCAGAGGCCCAGCCCGCGCTCCACCGGCCCGACGCCGATGTCCACGTACTGCATCCGGCCGTAGGGGACGGTCATGGTGCGCTGGAAGAAGATGCCGGTCCTGATCAGCAGGTCGTCGTCCCGTTCGGCGTATCCAATGGCGCGCACCTGGCGCGGAATCAGCACCAGCCGCCACAGGGCCAGGACCAGCGCCACGGACGGCACCGTGGCGGCCAGCCACAGCGGCGGCCACGCCCATACATCAAGGAGGACAAACCCCAGGGGCAGTGACAACAGGAGCACCGTGACGAGGTTGGCCAGCGCCCACTCCACCAGCCGGACCGTGACGTATTTGGGCGATACCCGCTGCCAGACGATTCCGCGCGGGTCAATCGCCTCGGTACGCATATTCGCCTTCCCCCGTGGCTTCGCCACGCACCGGGCGGCCCGGCTTCCCGTCCGCACTGTTCGTGTCGCCGTCCTCCGGCGGGATCCGGCAAAACCGCTCCACCAGCAAGCCCACGACGATCATCACCAGTCCGCCTCCGGCCATCGCCAGCGCCAGCCAGGTAATGCCCTGGTTGCTGCGCAGGCTCCAGATCCGCAGCTGGTCCAGGAAGATCCCCACATGCCAGCCCAGCAGGACGGTGCCCGCATAGGCGCAAGCCTGCGCGAGCACCAGGGTCCGGGCCGCGAGGAGCGGATCGAGCACGGTTTTTTTACTGGTGCTGTTGGGTTTGTTGCTGTTGCGCCACCGCAGGATCCTGATGCCAAGGATCAGGGTGATGGCCACAATGACGCCCATGGTGGCCAGCGCGGTGGCCGGCAGGACGGGGGTTGCCATGCCATAGCGGCTGGTCACTACCGTGGCCGACCAGCCCGCTACGGCCAGGATGACGCCGATCAGCATCAGGCCCAACGGGTTGAGGGGTTTCATCGCTCCTCCACAGCTCCTGCCGTGGGCAGGCCGTCGAAGTCCCCGAAGCCGTCGAACAGGGCAAGGTCGCCGAAATCATCCGCGCGGGCGGCAAGGGTGCTGATGCGTTCGCCGTTCAGCGTGGCGGCGGGCTCGATCAATGACCAGGGGTACAGGACAAAGGCGCGGGTGGCCGCGCGGGGATGCGGAAGGGTGAGGGCAGGGTCATCGCTGCGCAGGTCGCCGTAAGTAATGATGTCGACGTCGAGCGTCCGCGGCCCCCAGCGCACCTCCCGCACGCGGTGGTGCTTGTTTTCCACTGACTGGCAGTGTTCCAGCAGTTCCTCCGGGGTGAGGCTGGTTTCGATGGTGACGACCATGTTCAGGAAGTCCGGCTGGCCGGCCGGGCCACCCACAGCTTTAGTCTGCACAATGGGAGACACCGCGAGGAGGCGGACCTCGGGCGGATCCACGAGGTCCGCGACGGCCTCGGTCAGGGTTTCGTTGCGCTCGCCAAGGTTGCTGCCCAGGGCCAGCACCGCCTTGGAATACCCGGAGTTCATGCGGCTTCCCCCTGCGCTGGTCTCTCTCCGTTGTCCCGGCCTGCATTGTCCCGGTCCCGGTCATTCCAGGCCCGGTGCACGGTGACCGCCACGTCGCCGAAGGGCACCTCGATGGGTGCCTGCGGTTTATGCACGGTGACGTCCACGGCCTGGAGCCGGAATTCGCTGAGCAGGCTGTCCGCGATCCGGACGGCCAGCGCCTCGATCAGGTTCAGCGGTTCCCCCGAAATCCACTCAGTAATACGCTGTGCAACCTCGCCGTAGTGCGCGGTGTCGCGGACGTCGTCCGATTCCGCCGCCTTGGTGAAGTCGAGGTACAGCACCGCGTCCACAACAAAGGGCTGGCCTTCTCGGCGTTCAAAATCAAAGACGCCGTGATGGCCGACGGCGGTGACACCGGTCAGCGTAATCCTGTCCATGGTGGGCCTACTGGCTGGTTCTTGGGGCTGCCATGCGCGCGGCAACCTTCACGGCGTCCAGGCTGGGGCCGACGTCGTGCACGCGCACTGCCCACGCACCCCGGTAGGCGCTGATGGCGGTAATGGCTGCGGTGGCGTCATCGCGTTCCTGCGGCGCGGCTGTCTTGCCGGCAACGGTCAGGAGGGTGCCGAGGAACCTCTTGCGGGAGGCGCCCACCAGGACTTTGTGGCCGAGGCTGTCCAGCTGGTCCAGGTTCTGCAGGAGTTCCCAGTTCTGGGCGTCGTTCTTGGCGAAACCCAGGCCCGGGTCGATGATGATCTGTTCCGGCCTGACGCCGGCGGCATAAAGCTTGTCCCGTACTCCGGCCAGTTCGGCGACCACTTCGCCGGCAACATCCTTGTACTCTGCGAGGGAGTTCATGGTGCGCGCGTCGCCGCGGCGGTGCGTGAGGATGTAGGGGGCCTTGGACGACGCCGCGAGCTCGGCCATTTCCGGTTCCATGGTGAGCCCGGAGACGTCGTTGATGATGGCCGCGCCGGCGTTCAGCGCGGCGGCGGCGGTGGAGGCGTGGATAGTGTCAATGCTGACCAGGGCGCCGGCCTTCACCAGCACCTCAATCACGGGGATCACCCGCCGCTGTTCCTCTTCCGGGCTGACGTCTTCTGCGCCGGGACGGGTGGATTCGCCTCCGACGTCGATGATGTCCGCTCCCGCGTAGAACATCCGCAGGCCCGCGGCAATGGCTGAATCCGCTGTGGCGTGCCGGCCGCCGTCGCTGAAGGAGTCCGGGGTGGCGTTGACGATGCCCATGACCAGCGTGCGGTCCGTGGGCAGGTCTTCGAAGCGGGCCACCGGGCGCGGTTTGCGCAGGATGGGCAGTGGCGAAGTTGCGGGGCCGGTTCCCGGCGCTGCAGCTAGTGAATCCATGGTCTGTTGATTACCTTCCGAGGATGAGGCTCATGGCCTCGGCACGGGTGGCCGGGTCATGAAGCTGCCCGCGGACCGCACTGGTGACGGTCTTCGCTCCGGGCTTGCGGATACCGCGCATGGACATGCACATGTGTTCGCATTCAACAACGACGATCGCGCCACGCGGCTTGAGGTAGCGGACCATCGCCTCGACGATCTCGGTGGTGAGGCGTTCCTGCACCTGCGGACGCCGGGCGTAGATATCCACGAGCCGGGCCAGCTTGCTCAGCCCGGTGACCTTGCCGTCATGCGAGGGAATGTAGCCCACGTGGGCCACGCCGTGAAACGGCACCAGGTGGTGCTCGCAGGTGGAGTAGAAGGGGATGTCCTTTACCAGGACCAGTTCCTCATGGTCGAGGTCGAAGGTGGTGGACAGGACCTCGGCGGGGTCATGACGCAGCCCGGCAAACACCTCGGCATAGGCCTTGGCCACCCGCTTGGGAGTGTCCACGAGGCCGCCGCGGTCCGGGTCTTCTCCAATGGCCAGGAGAATCTCGCGGACGGCTGCCTCTATCCGCGGCCGGTCCACCTTCTGGTGCTTTGAATGGTGGGCACCGCCCTCCGCCGGGGATCCGGCGGAGGCGGGAACGTCGTCGTCGTCGAAGTGAGTCACGTAAGAAAGCTTAGCCGCGGAGGGCCTCAGGCCCCGAGTCGGGGATGCCTCCCTGGAACTGAGCGTCTTCCGGAACTCCCTGGGGATGCGGCGGCTGGGCGTCCAGCGGCTCGTCCAGGCGCGCCTTTTTCGCTTCTTCCTGGGCTTCACGCTCAGCCCGCTCCTGGCGGGACTCCACGGGGCCCGCCATCTGCACCGGGCGGGTCTCCTTGGAGAGCCATACCTCGCGGAAGTCCCGCTTGCGGATGTCACGGAAGATATCGGCGATCTCAGCCTGGTTCAGCGTTTCGCGCTCCAGCAGTTCAAGGGCCAGCCGGTCCAGGACGTCCCGGTTCTCGATGACGATGGCGTAGGCCTCATCATGGGCCTGGTCGATGAGCCGGCGCACTTCCTCGTCCACCACGTAGGCGATCTGGTCGGAGTAGTTGCGCTCGTGGCCGGCGTCCCTGCCGAGGAAGGGTTCGCCACCGCCCTGGCCCAGCCGGACGGCGCCGACGCGTTCGCTCATGCCGTATTCGGTGACCATCTTGCGCGCGGTGCCGGTGGCCTTCTCGATGTCATTGGAGGCGCCGGTGGAGGGATCGTGGAAGACGATTTCCTCTGCCACGCGGCCGCCCATCGCGTAGGCCATCTGGTCCAGGAGCTCGTTGCGGGTCACGGAGTACTTGTCGTTCTCCGGGACCACCATGGTGTAGCCGAGGGCCCGGCCACGGGGAAGGATGGTGATCTTGGTGACCGGGGCGGAGTTCCGCAGCGCGGCCGCCACCAGGGCATGGCCACCTTCGTGGTAGGCGGTGATCTTGCGCTCGTGCTCCTTCATGACGCGGCTGCGCTTCTGCGGGCCGGCCATGACGCGGTCGATGGCCTCGTCCAGCGCGCGGTCATCGATCAGGTTGGCGTTGGAGCGGGCGGTGAGCAGCGCGGCCTCGTTGAGGACATTTGCGAGGTCGGCGCCGGTGTAGCCGGGCGTCTTCTTGGCAACGGCCTTGAGGTCCACGGTGGGTGCCATGGGCTTGCCCTTGGCGTGCACCTGCAGGATCTGGTCGCGGCCGATCAGGTCCGGCGCATCCACGCCAATCTGGCGGTCGAAGCGGCCCGGGCGCAGCAGCGCGGGGTCCAGCACGTCCGGCCGGTTGGTGGCGGCGATGAGGATGACGTTGGTCTTGACGTCGAAGCCGTCCATCTCCACCAGCAGCTGGTTCAGGGTCTGCTCGCGTTCATCGTTGCCGCCGCCGATGCCGGCACCGCGGTGGCGGCCGACGGCGTCGATCTCATCCACGAAGATGATGGCGGGAGAGTTGGCCTTGGCCTGTTCGAAGAGGTCGCGGACGCGGGAGGCGCCCACACCCACGAACATCTCCACGAAGTCCGAGCCGGAAATGGAGAAGAAGGGCACGCCTGCCTCGCCTGCGACAGCGCGGGCCAGGAGGGTCTTACCGGTACCCGGGGGGCCGTACAGCAGCACGCCCTTGGGGATCTTGGCGCCAACAGCCTGGAACTTGGCCGGTTCCTGCAGGAATTCCTTGATTTCCTGCAGTTCCTCCACAGCCTCATCAGAGCCTGCCACGTCAGCGAACGTCACCTGCGGCATGTCCTTGCTGACCATCTTGGCCTTGGACTTGCCGAACTGCATGATCTTGGAGCCGCCGCCCTGCATCCGGGTCATCAGGAACCAGAACAGCGCACCGAGCAGGATGACCGGAATCAGCAGCGAGAGCAGGCCGGAGAACCAGTTGCTTTCGATCGGCTGGTCCGTGTAGCCCTCGGCCGGCTTGGAATCGGTGACGGCCTTAACCACGTCCTGGGCGCGGGCGTCCACAAAGAAGAACTGGACGCTCTTGCCCTTGTCCTGCCCGTCCAGCTGGAGGTTGTCCTTCAGCACCAGGTCCACGCGGTTTTCGCCGTCGAAGATCTTTGCCTGCTCCACCTGGTTGCCGGCGAGCAGTTCAAGGCCCTTGTCAGTGTCGATCCGGGCTGCACCGCCGGGAGCGAGCGTTGCAAAGGCCACCAGGAGCATCCCGATCACAACGACGATCCAGATGCCCGGGCCCTTGAAGAAGTTCTTAGCTTTCATCTGTTCGGGGGCTGGCCCCGTCCCTCCTGGTAGTGCTGCACGGCGAGTACTCTGCGCGCGTGATGGTGCTGCGTCAGCTTCTAGCTATACACCGTCCGGAGTAGATCACGCATGGTGTGGGGCAAAAGTTCCCTCTGGGCGTAGCGGGCGCCACCTGCACGGGCGCAGCTATTGGGCCTGAACCCGGGGCCCGGCCACGGAGGCACGGGCAACCAGCGGGCAATTAAGGAGTACCGGTTCCGGGACAGAAGCACCCGGCAGCGGCGTTCCCTCCACCGTGCCAATCAGGCGCTCCACGGCCCAGGCGCCCATTTCATAGTGTGGCAGGGCAACGGTGGTAAGCCCGGGGTGCAGGTTGGCGGCGATCAGTTCCTGGTCGTCGAAGCCCACCACGGACAGGTCCGCGGGGATGGACAGGGCCAGCTCAGCGGCGGCGCGGTAGGCACCCATGGCCATGCGGTCGTTGTAGCAGAACAGGGCCGACGGCGGGATGTCGCCTTCGAGAATGCGGCGCGCGGCCTCGTAGCCGCCCTGCGCGTCAGACGAGGCTGCCTGCACGGGCGCCCCGCCGCCGTCGAGCCCTGCGCCGGCCAGTGTTTCGCGGAAGCCGCGCAGCCGCTCGAGGGTGGAGGGTGCGTCCACGGTGTTGTTGATGAAGCCGATGCGGGTGTGCCCGGCGGCGAGCAGGGTTTCGACGGCGGTGCGCGCGCCGCCGTACTCGTCCGGGACCACGGATGCGAATCCCCCTCCAGCGCTGACGGCATCAACGAGGACAGCCGGTACTTCGCCCAGGTTGGGCGGGGCTTCCACTGTCCGGTGATACATCGTGGCGTAGAGGATGCCGTCCACCTGCCGCTCAAGGAGCGCCTTCACGTCCGCTTCGCGGGATGCCGCGCCGGCAGTAGCGGAGGTGTTGATGACCATCAGGGTGTAGCCGCGGGCCCGGGCAGCATCATCAGCACCCAGGATGATGCGGCCGGCGTGCGGTGTGGTGGCGATGTCCTCGCTGACCAGGCCGAGCATCCCGGTACGCCGGCTGCGAAGGGCTTGCGCCAGGCGGTTGGGGCCATAGCCCAGTTGCTCGGCCGCGGACCGGACCTTGTTCCGGGTTTCAGCACTGACGCGCGCGTAGGCAACATCGTTCAGGACATGGGAGACGGTGGTGACGGACACTCCCGCGGCCATGGCCACGTCCTTGATGCCAATGTTGTTACGCAAGTTCGAGAAGGCGCAGCCTACTCGTAGACGTGCGGCGCGAGGGTGCCGACGAAGTCCAGGTTGCGGTACTTCTCGGCGTAGTCCAGGCCGTAGCCCACCACGAACTCGTTGGGAATGTCGTAACCCACGTACTTGACGTCGATCTCCACCTTGGCGGCGGTGGGCTTGCGGAAGGCGGTGCAGATTTCCACGGAGGCGGTGCCGCGGGATTCCAGGTTGGTCTTCAGCCAGGAGAGGGTGAGGCCGGAGTCGATGATGTCCTCCACGATCAGGACGTCCTTGCCCATCAGGTCCGTGTCCAGGTCCTTCAGGATGCGGACAACTCCCGAGGACTGGGTGCCGGAGCCGTAGGACGAAACAGCCATCCAGTCCATGGAGATGTGGCTGTGAAGTGCGCGGGCCAGGTCAGCCATCACCATCACAGCACCCTTGAGGACGCCCACAATGAGGATCTCGCGGCCCTCGTAGTCCTTGTCGATCTGTGCAGCGAGCTCGGTGATGCGCTGCTGGATCTGCTCCCTGCTGTAGAGAACGTGCTTGAGGTCTGCCTGGACGTCGTTTGAATCCACCAATGGCTCCTGTGTAGATGCGGGGTGCGACTATTTTGCGGGCGGTTTTTGAGGCCGGAATACTAGCTTCCCACAGCGTATGCCTTCGCGGTGAACGGGTGCGCGCTTATCGGCCCTGCTGGCACTGTCCGCGGCGGGGCTGCCCGGGACGCTGCTGTCCCCATCGGTGCTGTCCCGGGACGGGAGGTGTTCCAGCTGCGCGAGGGACAACCTGTAGACACTCACGCCCCCGGGCAGTTCCACCGGGCCGGCGGAGCCCTGCCGCCGCAGCAGCGCTTCGGCCGCCAAAAGGCGCTGGTAGCTGGGCTGCTGCCCGCCGACGTCGGCCGCTGCCTTCGCGATCACGCGGAACCTGATGGCGGGGGCCAGGCTGCGCAACGCGTCCTCCGGAAGGGTCAGTTCGGGGCCGTTCCGCTCCACGAGGGAGGTGAAGGTGCTTTCTGCCACTTCCTCCAGGTAGTCGGCGTCGAGCTGCAGGATAGAGGCTGTCCGGGCCAAGGATTCCGCGACGCCGGGCCCCAGCTTTTCCTCAAGGTGCGGCAGGACTTCCACGCGCGTGCGCGACCGGGCGAAGGCCGGATCCGAGTTGGTGGGATCGTGCCAAGGGTCCAGCTCCTCGGCTGCGCAGATCTCCTCCGTCTCGGCCCGGCGGAGTCCCAGGAAGGGCCGCAGCAGCTTGCCGCGGGCAGGCCTCATCCCGGCGATGGACCGGGTTCCGGACCCCCGGGCCAGGCCCAGGAGCACCTGTTCAGCCTGGTCGTCCAGGGTGTGGCCCAGCAGGATGGCGTCCGCGCCCTGGTTCCCGGCGGCCGCTTCAAGCGCTGCGTGCCGGGCTTCCCGCGCCGCGGCTTCGGGTCCTGTGCCGGCAGTGGCCACTGTCACCGTCCGGATTTCCACGGGGGCAAGGCCCAGTTCCTGCAGTACGCGGGCTGCCTGGGCCGCCACCTGGGCGGACCCCTCCTGCAACTGATGGTCCACCACCACGGCGCCCACCGTCACCGGGTGGCCGTCAACGTGGCCGCGGCGCGCGAAGTAGGCGGCCACTGCCGCCAAGGCCAGGGAGTCCGGTCCCCCGCTGCAGGCGACCAGGAGGTGCCGGGGGTAGCCGGCCTGCGCCAGCGCGTCCTGAAGCATTTTGCGGGCAGTGCCAACGACGGGCGCCAAACGGCCGGGCCGTCGTCGTCCGCTGCGCTGGACCGGCTCGCTGGGCTGGGCTGGCTCGCTGGGCCGGGCTGGCTGGCTGCGTTGGACTGGTTCGCTGGGCAGGGCTGGCTGGCTGGGCTGGACTGGTTCGCTCGGCAGTGCGGGCTGGCTGCGCTGGGCTGGCTGGCTGCGTTGGGGAACGGTGTTAATCAGAGCCCCATCCGCTCAAGCCACAGTTTGGCATCGTGGATTTCGGGCTCGGTAGGCAGGTGGTCCGCCGACTCCCACACCCGGTTGAAGCCTTCCATTCCCGCGACATCCACCACGGCACGCACGAACCGCGCGCCGTCGGAGTACTGGCGCATTTTGGCGTCCAGGCCCAAGAGGCTGCGAATGAACTTTTCGATGACGCCGCGGTCCTTGCCGCGATCGTTGAACCGCTGCCGGATGGTCTTCACCGACGGCACAATGCTGGCGTCCACGGCGTCCATCACCACGTTGGCGTGGCCTTCGAGGAGGCTCATCACGGCGGTGAGGTGTGAGATGGCGGCTTTCTCCTCGGGATCCTGCAGCAGGTCGAGGATGGCGCCGCGCCCGGGCGTATTTCCGTTCGCCGAGCGGTCCTTCAGCGAGCGGGCGGCGGCGGTGGCACGCTCCATCAGCGAATCGACATTGCCCAGCAGGTGCCCGCTGAGCTCGTCAATCTGCTGCAGCATGTGGTGCCGCAGCCAGGGCGCCGCAGCGAACTGGACCCGATGGGTCTGTTCGTGCAGACAGACCCAGAGGCGGAAATCCTCCGGGGTGACGTTCAGTTCCCGCTCGACGGCAACAATGTTGGGGGCAACCAGGAGCAGGCGTCCACCCGACGGCGCGCTGGAACCCTCCGCGAGCGCCGCGAACGGATCGTACTGGCCAAGGACCTTGCTGGACAGGAAGGCCAGGACAGCACCCAGCTGGCTGCCGGTGATGGCGCCGCTGACACTCGCGGCCCCCGGGCTCAACGAACCGCGCCTGCTTTCGAGCATCTTTTCCATGGCGGGCTTCAGCATCACGGCGAAGCTTTGGGTGTTGGCCTTGGCCCAGGAGGCGCGGTCCACCACCAGCACGGTGGAATCCCGGAGATTCCGTGCCGCTTCCAGCCCCGTGATCTCGTGGACATGCTCCACCGAGGCGTCGGCGAGGCTGCGCAGGCTCTCCACGGCGTCACCGATAGCGCCATGGTTCAAGACCGGCCCGGCGGGAGCCAACCGCGCGGCCGTGGAGGCGGCAAGGTCCCAGTTGATCAGGGACGAGGCCTGGCTGGACAACGTTTGTGCTGACGACTCACCTGCAGTGGACTCCATAGGTCCCATCAGAACACAGCAGGCTGTGGATAGTCCTTAAGTTCGCTGACCGGCGAACCACCGCGCAGCCTCCAACACCGACAGCCGGCTCACAGGAACGCAAAAGCCGAACCCAAACTGCCGAATTTCCAGCCCGCTTGGACTGCCCGGGCCCGCATGAGCGGTGCTGGCCGGCACCGCTCATGCGGGGCAGAACCGCCCTCACCCACCGCAGGCTTTCGCGGCCGCCGTCGTGATGGCTGCCCTGCCGGGCACCACTGCCACCGCCGCTGCCACCGCCGCTGCCACCGCCACTGCTACCGCCGCTGTTGCCGCCGGACCTGCAACGCAGCCGTCAAGGGTTCAATCCGTCAGTACCGCCGCACCAGACCTGCAGGCGGTCGAGCCGGCATGCCGGGAGTCCTAGCGGCGGTACAGCACCAGCCGGGAAGAGCACCAGCGGCAGCACCAAAACCACCGCTACCGGCAGCCGCAGGCGGCGAGCGCCGTGGCAGCCCGGTCCAATGCCACCTTGTTGCCGGCGGCGCCCGGCGTGAGGCCGTTGCCGATGAAGGAGAAGACCAGGAGGCGGCCGTCAGAGTCCACCACGTAACCGCTGAGCGCCAGCACCGTGTTCAGGGTGCCGGTCTTGGCCCTGACCAGGCCTGCACCCCGGGCTGTTGAGTCTTCGCCGTAACGAGCGTCCAGCGTGCCGGTGAGGCCGGCCACGGGGAAGCCGTCCAGTGCGGCGCGCAACCGGCTGTCCGGGCCTGCAGCGATGGCCCGCACCACCTCGGAGAACTGGCGGGCTGAGACCCGGTTGTCCATAGCCAGGCCGCACACATCCACAAGTTTGATGCCGTCGACGGAAATTCCGGCTTCGGTGAGCTGCGCGCGGACAGCGGCCGTGGCGCCATCGTTGCTGCCCGGTCCGCCTGCCGCTACCGATGCCATCCGTCCCAACACTTCCGCAAGGTAGTTGTCCGAGGCCTGCAGCATGAGGTCCACCTGCTCGCCCACCGTTGCCGACTGCGCCTCAGCCAGGACTGCCGGCTCCGGGGATTCCTCACCGCCTGACTGCGTGGAGCGGGGTGAACGTTCGACGGCGGCCGCCACGGCCAGCCCCGCGGCTTCGCCTGCCGTCCGCAGCCGGGCCGCGAATTCCTCCGCCGCCGTGGTTGCCGCATCCTGCGGACGCGGGCCGGTGGTGACGGCGGGATCGTAGCGGGCCGAGTTCATGGCCAAGGGATACACGGGCGCCACTTCCCCGGCAGCCACATCCCCGCTCTCCCACGCCGGGTTAAGGGCAGGGCCGGCGAAGATAGAATCGTCCACCAGCACTTTAAGCTCACCGGCGGTGCCCGCAGCCTTCAGCGTCTCCACAGTCCGGGCAGCCAGCGTCGCCAGGCCGGCGTGGCCCATCACCTGGCCTCCGTTCGACTCCCCGGCTCCGAGGAGGACGTCGCCGCCGCCCACCAGCACCACCTGCCCGGCTTCCGGACCTTCCACCACCGAGGTGGTGAAGCGATGCTCCGGACCGAGGGAGCGGAGCGCCGCCACCGCCGTCAGCAGCTTCATGTTCGAGGCCGGCACCCTGCTCTCGGAACCGCCGCGGTCAAAGAGGACCTGCCCGGTCAGCCCATCCTGCACCAGCCCCGTAAAGCTCCCGCCGCCGTCGGCCTTCAACAGCGGCTCCACCTGGGCAGTGACATTGGACGCGAGCGGGAGGTTCGCTGAGGGATCCAGCGGTGCAAGTCCGCGTGCGGGTGACAGTGTGGCGGGAGCCTGCTGCCATTCCGGCGCTGGCGGAGCGGGGGCAGGAGCCTCCGGCCCCAGGAAGCCGGGGGCAACCAGCAGGGCCCCGGGGACGATGAGGACCACCAGGAGGGCCGCCAGCACAACGGAAGGCCAGCACCGTTTCAGGGCCGCGACCGCGCCGCGGAGACCGTGGCGGGCACGGTCAGGCCATGGTTCCGCGGCAGTTGGTTTGGTCATGCTGGTGCTGGTCCTCAAGTCCTGAAATGTCCCCACAAGTTCCTGATTCCAGGGCCTCTCGCTATATCCTCAATAGTAGTCGGCGGCACGGACACTCCCTTTAGTGGGCCGTAAAGTGTGCCGCGAACCCCCTGCAATTGCCGAGGAGCATTCCATGAAGCATGACGTGACCATCGAGATCCCCAAGGGATCGCGCGTCAAGTACGAAGTTGACCACGAGACCGGCCGCGTCCGCCTGGACCGCGTCCTCTTCACCTCCATGCAGTACCCCACGCACTACGGATACTTCGAGAACACCCTCGGCGAGGACGGCGACCCGTTGGACGCGCTGGTGCTCCTGCAGGACTTCGACCTGCACCCCGGCGTGATTGTTGAGTCCCGCCCCATCGGCGTTTTCAACATGACTGACGACGGCGGCGGAGACGCTAAGGTCCTCTGCGTTCCCGTGGATGCCCGCTTTGACCACATCCAGGAAGTCAGCGACGTCAACGAGTTCCTGATCAAGGAGATCGAGCACTTCTTCACCCGCTACAAGGACCTGGAGCCGGGCAAGTGGGTCAAGGCCGAGGGCTGGGGCGACCGCGCCGCCGCCGAAGCCGAGCTGGAAGCCTCCATCAAGCGCTACGTGCCCACCGGCCACTGACATAACAGCAACGCGGGGTCACTTCCCGCCCATTCCGGCCGCCGGATTGGGCCGGAAGCGACCCCGCGTTGTGGTTAAGGTGAAGGGTGAGTTTGCAGCCTGCTTTTAACCCGCCTTGCGGTCCTGTTACCGGCTGGTGCGACGGGGACGTCGTCCGGGCCACCGGAATTCCTTACGCCAAGGCGGCGCGTTTCCAGCCTCCCGTACCTGCCGCGGACTGGACCCAACCGTTTGCGGCAAGCTCCCCCGCCCCCGCTTGCCCGCAGGGGCCGGTGCCGTTCCTCGACGACGTCCTGGGCACCCGCTACGGGGAGCTTCCGGGCAGCGAGGACTGCCAGAACCTCTCCGTCACCATGCCCGCCGATCTTGCTGCAGGTGAGCGGCTGCCGGTGATGGTCTGGATCCACGGCGGTTCCTACACCACCGGCTCCGGCGACCTGGCCATCTTCGACCCGGCGGCGCTCGTGGCCGAAAACCGGGTGGTGGTGGTTTCGGTGACCTACCGGCTGGGGCTGTTCGGCTTCCTGGCCACGCGGTCGGGCCGCCCGGGCAACCTGGGCCTGCTGGACCAGCTCGAGGCCTTCCGCTGGGTGCAGCGGAACGTTGCGGCATTCGGCGGCGATCCGGGCTGTGTGACAGCCTTTGGGCAGTCCGCCGGCGGCGATGCCATCGCCCACCTCATGGCCACCCCTGATGCACCCCGGCTGTTCCAGCGGGCCATCATCCAAAGTGCCCCGCTGGGCATATCCCGCGGCAGGGCAAAAATGAACCATGCGATGGGCATCGCGGCCGAGGCGGTTACTGAAGACACTCCGGCCATGGAGGTCGTGGAGCGGGAGGACCACGTGGCGCAGGTGGCCCGGAAGTTCGGCATGCTGGCCGCCATGCCTTTCGGCACCCAATACGGGCACGCGCCGCTGCCGGAGGAATCAGGCATCGAGGCCGCGTGGGACCGTTCCGCACCGGGCATAGAGGTCCTGATCGGGCACACGTCCGAGGAGGCGCGGCTGTTCCTGCCGCGCAGCCCGTACCTGAAGCGGCTGGCCCGGATTCCGCTGCTGGGGACCCCCGCCATCAGGGCCATTGACTGGGTGGTCACCGAGACCGTCTACGGCAGGGCGGCGCGAAAATTCGCCCGGCGCCATGCCAGGGCGGGCGGAAAAGCCCACCGGTACGTACTGAGCTGGCATGCACCCGGCAACATTTTCGGTGCTGCCCACACCGTCGACCTCCCGCTCCTCTTCGGGAACCGGAACACGTGGGACGGTGTCGGACTGATCGCCGGCGCCGGCTGGCAGGACGTGGACGACGTCGGGCGGCAGGTGCGGGCCTTGTGGGCAGCTTTCGCCCGGGGAGACTCCCTCCGCAAGAAGGGCGGGATCCCGGGCGCGCTGGCGTACAGGGCGGAGCACCAATGGGCTGACGCCCGTCAGGTTGCCGGGGCGGCCCAGGGCAGCCAGAGGTAAAGTCTGGTCACGTGAGAACGCTCGGGGTGGACCTTGCCGCGGCCCCCAAAAAGACAGCCGTCGCGGTCATAGAGTGGGAGCAGGGCTCCGCGCGGCTGATACACCTCACCCTCAACGTGGCTGACCAGGACATCGTGGACCTCTTTGGCGCCACGGATATGACGGGCATTGATTGCCCCGTCGGCTGGCCGCAGGCGCTGGTCCCGTTCCTCACCGGACACCTGAACTTCGACGCCGGCCCGGTCCTGGCATACGACGGCATCGCGGGCCGGCGCCTGCTGGCATACCGGGACACGGACCGGTTCGTCACCGAGCGGACCGGCCTGATTCCCCTCAGTGTCTCGGCAGACCGGCTCGCGCACCCGGCCATGCGCTGCGCGGTCATCCAGGCAAAGATCGCAGCACTCCACGGCCCCCAGCCGCGGGACGGCTCCGGCAAGCTGGCCGAGGTCTACCCCGCTGCGTCACTCAAGCTCTGGGGCCTGGCTGCCCGCGGCTACAAAGGACGCGGCACCACCGAAGCCGAACGCCTGTCGGTGCTGCTTGGAAGCCTGCGGGAGCAGGCGCCGTGGCTGGACTTAGCTGGCAACGAGGACCGGCTGGCCGGCTCGGACGACCTGTTTGACGCCGTCGTCGCTGCCCTCACCGCCCGTGCAGCCGCCGTCGGGCTGACCCTGCCGCCTGACAATGATCACGCCGCAGCCGCCCGCAAAGAAGGGTGGATCCATCTGCCCGCCGGTGGCCTCGACGGACTGCCGGACCAGGAGTGAGGGGTCAGCCGAGTTTCCAGTTGCGGATCTCCTCCGGATCCTCACCGTGCGTGCGGGTGTGCTCCCGGGCGCGGATCTGCCGGTCCTGGAGCTCCTGCCGCAGCAGCGAGTGCTTCTCCGCCAGGCCGGGGACCCGGTCGATGGCGTCGATGGCAAGCTGGAACCGGTCGATGCCGTTCAGCATGGCCATGTCGAACGGGGTGGTAGTGGTTCCCTCCTCCTTGTAGCCGCGCACATGCAGGCCCTCCTGGTTGCTGCGGCGGTAGGCCAGCCGGTGGATCAGCGCGGGGTAACCGTGGTAGGCGAAGATGATGGGCTTGTCCGTGGTGAAGATGCCGTCGAAGTCCCGTGCAGGAAGCCCGTGCGGATGTTCGCTCTCGTCCTGCAGCCGCATCAGGTCCACCACGTTAACCACGCGGACCTTCAGGCCCGGGGCGCCTTCGCTGAGCAGCTCCGCCGCGGCCACCGTCTCCACCGTGGGCACGTCGCCGGCGCAGGCCAGGACGACGTCGGGTTCCTCGCCGGGGACCTCGGACCCGGCGAACCCCCAGATGCCCAGCCCCCGCTGGCAGTGCGTGGCGGCGTCGGCCGGACCCAGCCAGGTGGGTGAGGGCTGCTTCCCGCTGACCACGATGTTCACGTAGTCGGTCGAGTCCAGGCAGTGCTCCATAACGGACAGCAGGGTGTTGGCGTCCGGCGGCAGGTACACCCGGATGACCTCCGCTTTTTTGTTCACGGCGTGGTCGATGAACCCCGGGTCCTGGTGCGAAAACCCGTTATGGTCCTGCTGCCACACGTGCGAGGACAGCAGGTAGTTCAGGGAGGCGACAGGCTGGCGCCACGGGAGCTTGCGGTGCACCTTCAACCATTTGGCATGCTGGTTGAACATCGAATCAACGATATGGATGAAGGCCTCATAGCAGCTGAAGACGCCGTGCCGGCCGGTCAGGAGGTAGCCCTCAAGCCAGCCCTGGCACAGGTGCTCACTCAGCACCTCCATCACCCTGCCGGAACGCGCAAGGTGCTCGTCGACGTCGTCAATCCGGTATTGCCACACCTTGTCGGTGACCTCGTAGACGCTCTGGAGCCGGTTCGAGGCCGTCTCATCCGGGCCGAACAGCCGGAAGTTCTCCATATTGAGGGCCACGACGTCCCGCATCCAGGAGCCGAGCGTGATCATGGGGCTGACGCGCTCGGTCCCGGCTTTTGCAACCTCCACGGCGTGATCACGGTAGGCAGGCAGCTTCAGGGCCCGCCGGAGCAGGCCGCCGTTGGCGTGGGGCGTGGCGCTCATCCGGAAGTCGCCCGTGGGCGCACCCTCGGCGACGTCGGGGCGGAGCCGGCCGTCGCCGTCGAACAGTTCCTCCGGGCGGTAGGACTGCAGCCACTCTTCCAGGAGCCGCAGGTGGTCGCCGTTGGTGCGGACTTCGGAGAGCGGCACCTGGTGGCTCCGCCATGTCCCCTCAACCTGCAGCCCGTCCACCTTGCGCGGCCCGGTCCAGCCCTTCGGCGAGCGCAGGACGATCATGGGCCAGTGGGGGGCTTCCGCAGCTTCCCCATTGCCTGCCTGCTCGCCGCCGCTGTCCGGCGCCCGCCGCGAGTCCTGGATGGCACGGATGTCCGTCATGCAGCTTTCCAACGCCTCTGCGAAGTCCCGGTGGGCCTGCTCCGTGTTGTCCGGATCCTTCACGTTCACGAAGTAGGGCTCGTGGCCGTAACCGCGCAGGAGCTGTTCCAGCTGTGCTTCGGGCATGCGGGCCAGGACTGTGGGGTTGGCGATTTTGTAGCCGTTCAGGTGCAGGATAGGCAGCACCGCTCCGTCCGTGGCCGGGTCCAGGAAGTTGTGGGAGTGCCAGCTGGCGGCCAGCGGCCCGGTCTCCGCCTCGCCGTCGCCGATCACGACGGCGGCCACCAGCTGGGGATTGTCGAGGACCGAGCCGTAGGCATGGGCGAGGGAGTACCCGAGTTCACCGCCCTCATTGATGGAGCCGGGGCTCTCCGGGGCGGCGTGGCTGGGGATGCCGCCGGGGTAGGAAAACTGGCGGAAGAGCTCCGCCATGCCATCCTCGTCGTTGCCCACGTGGCCGTAGATTTCGGAGTACGTGCCTTCCAGCCAGGCGTTCGCGACGACGGCGGGACCGCCATGCCCGGGACCGGCCACAAAGAGCATCTCGGCGGAGTCGCGGCGGATAATGCGGTTCAGGTGGGCGTAGATGAAGTTCAGCCCGGGCGTGGTGCCCCAGTGACCCAGCAGCCGCGACTTGGTGTGCTCAGCCTTGAGCGGTTCGCGCAGCAGCGGATTGGAGCGGAGGTAGATCTGGCCCACCGAGAGATAGTTGGCGGCGCGCCACCAGCGGTCCACAAGTTCCAGTTCGTCCTGCCCCATGCTGCTGGTCATAACCATCCTCACGTCGCGGTCACCGCCTCAAGGCGGCCGTTGCTCCATCGCACCAGATGCGTCCGGGTGAGGCAACCCCGCTTGCCCGGGCGAGGCTACCTGCGGGTAGTCTTTTGGTTTAAATGTTCACGCTGACAATCAACCAGACCGACAGCCGGCGCGACGGCGACCTGGTGCCGCAGTTGCTCAAGGACCTGCGGCACATTCCTGCGCGCCTGGACTTCGACCGGTCCGTGGAAGACGAAGTCCAGGGCATCGTGGAGTGCCCGCACCAGGCGGTGGAGGTGGCGCTGATCGCGCTGCGTGCCGGTTCCTGGTACGTGGGGATCGGCGTCGGGCCTGTTAATGAGCCGCTGCCCAACCAGATCAAGGACGCATCCGGCCACGGGCTGGTGTACGCCCGGCGTGCGGTGGACCGGCTGCGGAACAGCAAGGACCGGGTCCCGGTCGCTGTGGAGGGGCCGCTGGCCGACGTGGCCCACGACGCCGAGGCGGTGCTGCGGCTGCTGGGGCATATCGTCCGCGACCGGTCCGGCGCCGAGTGGCGCGTCCTTGACCTGCTGACGCCGGGGGTGCGCGGGCAGCAGAAGGCCGTGGCGCAGGAACTCGGGATCACCACGCAGGCCGTCAGCAAGGCTGTGGCCCGGGCGCAGTGGAACGAGGAACATGCCGCCCGCCCGGCCGCAGCCCGGTTGCTGGCACTGATCCTCGAGGCGCGCTAAGGCTTACTTGCCGCTGCGAGGGTCCGGCGAAGGATCAGCGGGATGACGCCACCGACGGCCAGGAACCCGCATTCGAGCCCGGTTTCCACGCACCCCGGGGCCGGCGGACCGTTGACATCTCAGAGCCGGGTAGGTTTACAGGTGCAAATATTCCCCGAAGAGAATTGAGGCCTGGCTTTTGGAAGGGGTGCTGAAGGGCTTTTTTGTTGTGGGCATGGTGCTGCTGGCCGGATACCTCCTGGCCCGGTACAACGTGCTCGGTCAGCAGGGAACCAAGGTGCTTTCCGCGTTGTCGTTCACTGTCGGGCTGCCCAGCCTGATGTTTTCCATGATTGTCACGCGGCACATCACCGAGGTCCTGAGCGCCACCGGCCTGATTTCCATTGTCACGGCCATCGCCTGCATGGCAATCTTCGCCGCGGTGGGGGCGCTGCGCCGCTGGGGAACCCGGCGGACAGTCATCGGCGCCTTGACAACCGGGATAGTCAACTCCACCAACCTCGGGGTGCCGCTGTCCGCCTACGTCCTCGGCAGCGCCACGTACGTCACGCCGATCATGCTGTTCCAGCTCGCCCTGCTGACGCCGGTTGCCCTCACCATCCTGGATCTGGCGGATCCCAAGGGGCACAAACTGTCGGTCCTGAAGGTCCTCTCCACGCCCTTCCGGAACCCCGTCACTGTCGCGGCCATGCTGGGGATCCTCCTCAGCGCACTCGACGTCAAAGTACCGGAACTCGTGCTCGCCCCGGTTTCCCTGGCCGCGCAGATGACTGTGCCGCTGATGCTGATCATTTTCGGGATGTCCCTGCACGGGCTCACGCTTCGCGGGGGTACCGGCGAGGCCGCTCCCACAGCTGTCGCCGTCGTGCTTAAATCAGCCGTCCATCCTGCATTGGCGTGGGCGTTGGCGGCATTCGTCTTCCACCTCGACGCGTTCAGCACCTTCGTTGTCACTGCCTGCGCAATCCTGCCTACGGGACAAAACGTGGTCCTCTATTCCATCCGCTACGGTGTGGGCCAGGCGCTGGCGCAGTCGACCGCCGTGATCACCACAGTCCTGTCCGTCCCGCTCCTGCTCGGAGCCGCGCTGCTGTTTGGCTGACGCTGTCTTTGGCTCTGCGGTAGCCGCGGTTGCCGAATGTCAGCCCTGGCTTGCCGCCATGACCGGCTCGCCGTTGAAGTATTCGAGCTGCCAGCCGTCGATCGCATGGTGGTGTGCAAGGTTAAGTACCGCGTTGTCGATGCTTTTCAGCGTGCTGCCCACGGCGCGGCTGAGGCTTACGCGAAGCAACGTCCCGTGCGCGACGACGAGAAGGCGCCGTCCGCGGTACTCGCCGGCCAGTGCCTCCAGGGCGGCAAGTCCCCGGTCGGCTGCCTCGTCCTCGCTTTCGGCGCCGCGGAAACCGCCGGGGATGCGCAGGGCATCCAGTTCCGGGCCCGCCTGCATGCCCTCCGCCGGTCCGAAGCTCCGCTCGGTAAGTTCCGGCATGCGACGGACCTCGCTGAGCCCCAGTCCGGCCGCGATCACGTCGGCAGTTTCGGCGGCGCGGCTCAGCGGCGAGGACACAATCGCGTCCCATTCGTAAGCGGACAAAACGGCGACGGCGTCACGCGCCTGGGCCCGGCCGACGTCGTTCAGCGGAATGTCCGTGGATCCCTGCAGCCGGCGCTGCGCATTCCAGTCAGTCTGGCCATGGCGGATGAGGGCGAACGTCGTAAGGGTCATGCTGTCCATTCTGCCCGACGGCGGGCACTCAGCCGGACCCGAGGCTCCCGTGAGGCGCCTTGGCCGGTCCTTAGTTGACGGCAAGAACCAGGTAAGCGACGGCGAGGGCCAGTGCCACCGGCGTCATGACGTCGCGCTCGGACTTGCTCCGCGATATCGCGTTCATCACCACCCCGAGAGCGAAGTAGCCTGCCAGCACCCACGTGACTACCGACGTGACAACCTCATTGCCCAAGGGTGGCACCAACTCTGCCTTGGCGAGCGCCGCGTACCCGAAAGCTGCGTACAGGACAATCGACACTGCGCTTCCCACCCGCAACCCGGCAGGCAGGACTTCGTGCTGTCCTCCCCACGCCATTCTCCCGAGCGGAGCACCGCTGATCAGGGCGGCCTGGAAGACGGCAAGGCAGGCTAGAACGGCGCACGCGGCCACGGCCGCCAACTGAACTAAAGGCACCGTCAGTCGCGCGGCAACTAAAGGAGGCTGCGCAGCACGTGCGCGGCGCCGTCGTCGTACACCGAGTGGGTAACCTCGTCCGCGGCGGCGATGACTTCCTCCGGGGCCTGGCCCATGGCAACTCCCCGGCCGGCCCAGCTGAGCATTTCGATATCGTTCCGCCCGTCGCCGACTGCCACCGTGAGGTGCGGTTCGATGCCGAGCCGGCCGCGCAGGTTCTCCAGGGCGCTGGCCTTGGTGACGCCGGCAGCCGCAATGTCCAGCCACGCCGTCCAGCCCACCGAGTACGTGACACCCGCAAGGCCTACGTGCCCGATGGCCTCGTTGAACTCTTCCGGGGTGTTTTCGGTGCTGAACACCACCACGCGCACGGCGGTGGCCTCGAGCAAGGTGTGGAAGTCGACGCCGACAGCCTCCACACCGAAACTCGGGTCCTGGAAGCGTTCGGTGGACAGGAAGTTGCCGTCCTCGTCCTCCAGCGCATACTTGGCGGACGGAAGCCGCTCGCGGAGGGCACGGAGGGCCGGAGCCGGATCGAAGGTGGCCTTATGGATGACCTCGTAGCCGTTTTCGAACTCCGGGTGGAGCCGCAGAGTCACGCCGCCGTTGCAGCACACCGCATAGCCGCGCTCGATCCCGATGTTCTCGATGATCGGCAGCATGGCGTTGAGGGAGCGGCCGGTGGCGATCATGACCTCATGCCCCGCTGCTACTACCGCCTGCGCCGCTTCGCGAACGGCAGGTGACATGTGCCCGTCGTGGTCCACCAGGGTGCCGTCCACGTCCAGGGCGACCATCAGCGTCTGGTCTACGTTGTTGTTTTCATTGTCTCGCCGGTCATCGTTGCCGGCGACTGAGGTTTCAGTCAGCGTTGTCATCCATCAAGTAGAGCAGAAACCCCTAAAAAACCGCTAGGACGCACGCCACAGAGTTTTTGAACAATGGGTTAATACCCGCAGGTTTTCCCCGTTGTGGTTGTTAACCTCACTCGGGCCGGGGTTCTGCACTCCTGGGCTTGTTCGCGAAACCTGGCCTACAAGGTCCTGATCCGCGAACTGGCCCCTGATCCGGGGGCGCAGCCCGGCTGCCAGGAGCTTCCGCCGCAGTCGCTCCGGTTCTTCCACATCCACCCAACCCCAGCGCACGAAGCCAAGGCCGAGCGCACGGATGCGGTCCTCGCGGAGCTTTTCCCGGTAAACGGCTTCCTCTGCAGTGGCTTCACCACGCATGGCGGCCTCTACGTACTTGGCCTTTCCATCGAACTCCCCAACAACCCGGTTCCGCGGCCACCAGCAGTCTGCCCTGCCAATGAAACCGTCAGCGTCCCGGAAGACGTGCTGGAGCACAGGTTGCTCGAATCCAAGAAACTCAAAAGCTGCCCGGCTGTAGGACTCACCCACGGACTCGGCCAGCGGACTCGCGAGGGCCGCCACCCGTTCGGCCCGGCGCTGTGCCGAAGCGTGCGGATGGGACGAGATGCCCTCCACGATTTGGGGTAAGGCCAGCAGGTTGGCGTCCGCTGGCAGCGTGCCTTGGTGATGCAACATCCGCGCCAGTCCGTCGGCGACCACCAGGGCCTCGCCAAGTTTGCCGCCAACCATCAGGTCCAAGGTTGTTTGAACGGGGCTTGTGCACCGGAACTCCCCACGGACCACAGTTTCACCTGCCGGCTTCAAGCAGTAGCGGAGGGGATATGAACGCTTTTCCCGGGCCTGCCGGGCAGCAGCGTCCTCGCCCAGGACCATCAGGGGCGAGCGGCGCACTCCGCTTCGCCCGGGCAGTGTTGTGGCCAGTTCCACGTACCCCGGTGTGCGGAGCGTAGGCAATCCGTTGGCCAGGGCTGCGGTTTCCCCGCACAATACCGCACCCTTCACCGACCTGGCCACGGCCGCCGTCGTCCAGGCAAAGCGCTCGGAGGGCCGGGCACTGAGCCAGTCCGCCGTCCGGACATAGGAACCGCGGCGGATCCGGACCAGCCGTCCCGCCCGAAACTCCCGGTGGATGGTGTCCGTGGTCCCCCGCGCACGCAGGACAGCGGCGGAATCGATAAGCCCGGGCCGAATCTCCATGCCACAAGGCTGACGGGAAGAGGCCCGGAAGTCAGTGCGCAGACTGGCCTATGTGGACAACGCCAGTGGAGGGCAACCCCAGGCTCCCCACAGTTCAGAAGCTTGTTCGCGGATCCGAACCTTGAAGATTCGGATCCGCGAACAACCTTAGGATCAGGCGAAAACTACAGAACCGGCAGGACCTCAAGCCCGCCCAGGTACTTCTGCAGCGCCTTGGGCACGTTGACCGAGCCGTCGGCGTTCTGGTGGTGCTCCAGCAGCGCAACAATCCAGCGGGTGGTGGCCAGCGTTCCATTCAGCGTGGCCACGGCGCGCGTGCCCTTGGAAACACCCTCCGGGTTCACCGCGCGCTCGCGGATGTTCAGGCGGCGGGCCTGGAAGGTGGTGCAGTTGGACGTCGAGGTCAGCTCACGGTACGCGCCCTGGGTGGGAACCCAGGCTTCACAGTCGTACTTGCGGGCCGCTGACGTGCCGAGGTCGCCGGCGGCGGTGTCGATAACCCGGTACGGCAGCTCGCACTTGGCCAGCATCTCCTCTTCCCACGCCAGCAGCCGCTGGTGCTCCGCCGCAGCCTCCTCAACCGTGGTGTAAATAAACATCTCCACCTTGTTGAACTGGTGCACGCGGATGATGCCGCGGGTGTCCTTGCCGTGTGAACCCGCCTCGCGGCGGTAGCACGAGCTCTGGCCGGCGTAGCGGATGGGGCCGGCAGAAAAGTCCAGGATTTCGTCGGCGTGGTATCCGGCCAGCGCCACCTCGGAGGTGCCCACCAGGTAAAGGTCGTCGTCGGCGAGACGGTAGATCTCGGCGTCGTGCTTTACATCAAAGCCCGTGCCCTGCATCGTCTCGGGGCGCACCAGCGTGGGCGTGATCATGGGGATGAAACCTGCCTGGATGGCCTGGTCCATGGCCATCTGCAGCAGTGCCATCTCCAGCCGGGCACCGACGCCACGGAGGAAGTAAAAGCGCGCACCGGACACCTTCGCGCCGCGCTCCATGTCGATGGCACCGATCAGCTCGCCGATTTCCAGGTGGTCCCTGGGCTCGAAGTCCGGGAATTCGCGGGGCGTGCCAACGGTCTTGACCACCACGTAGTCGTCCTCGCCGCCCTCGGGTACGCCGTCTTCGATGAGGTTGGGGATAGTGCGCAGGAGTTCTTCCTGCTTGGTCTGCGCGGCGTCGGCTTCAGCCGAGGCTGCCTTCACCGAATTGGCCAGCTCCTTCACCTCGGCCAGCAGGGCCTTTTTCTCGTCGCCCTTGGCCTGGGCCACCTTCTTGCCGAAGGCGTTCTGCTCGGCGCGGAGGTTCTCGAAGCGGATCAGTGCCGCGCGGCGGGCGGAGTCGGCGGAAATGATCGCGTCCACCACTGATTCGTCCGCGCCGCGGGCGCGCTGGCTGGCTCGGAACTTCTCCGGATTTTCGCTGAGGTCTTTTACGTCGATCACCCCATAAGGGTATCCAATCCGGAGGAGTACGACGGCGGCGGGCAAGTGTGCCGGAACGCGCAGGTGCCGCCGGGATACTGTTGAGGAACTATGAGCGACCTGATTCTCTACGTGCTGATTGCGGTGGCGCTTGCCTTCGCGATCTCCAGCTGGTGGGGAGTCCGCAGGCTGAAGGCACTGCATGTGCGCAGTGCGGTAGGTGGGGACGCGTACGAGTCCGGCCTCAGCCAGCAACGCGTGGCAGTGATACTGAACCCCATCAAAGCCCGCGCCCAGGAAACAAAAGCCACCATCCAGCGAGCCTGCCTGACGGCCGGCTGGGAGGAACCTGTCTTTTACGAGACGACGGCCGAAGACCCCGGCTTCTCGCAGGTGCAGGCCGCTTTGGCCCTCAAGCCCGACGTCGTCCTGGTGGGCGGCGGCGACGGCACGGTCCGCGTCGTGGCCGAGTCACTTGCCCGCACCGGGGTTGCCATGGGGCTTATCCCGCTGGGCACCGGGAACCTCCTGGCCCGCAACGTGGACCTGGACGTCAACGACCTCCACGGCAACGTGCAGACAGCCCTCTTCGGCCACCAGCGCCACATCGATACCGCCCGGATGGGCATCGAGAACTCGCGGACCGGGCATTCATCCGAACACGTATTCCTGGTGATCGCGGGAATCGGCATGGACGCTGAAGTGCTGGCGGACACCAATGCCGGCCTGAAAAAGACGTTCGGTTGGCTGGCGTATACGGAGGCGGGGATGCGCCACCTGCCCGGCCGGCGGAAGAAGATCTCAATCTCCTTCGACGGCAGTCCGGCCCAGGTGCGGAACATCCGCAGCGTCCTCTTCGCCAACTGCGGCCTGGTCCCCGGCGGCATCGACTTCATCCCGCAGGCCATGATCGACGACGGCATGCTGGACGTGGTGGTGATGAGTCCGCGCAGTGCCATCGGCTGGCTGCTCATGTACGTCAAAATCATGTTCAAACACAGCGGGAAGCTGCCCATCATGACCGTCTACCGGTCCGGCAGGATCATCATCAGGTGCCCTGAACCAATGCCCACGCAGCTCGACGGGGACACGGCAGGCGAGGCCACCAAGGTCACAGTCCAGGTGGAACCGCGTTCGTTATTGGTCAGGGTTAAGGGTGGGGCGTCGCCGGGCTGAACCGCATTCAGCCGAACCGGCCGTTCAGGCGTTGGCTTCCTTTTTTGCCTCGGCGGCGGCTTTTGCTGCGGCACGGGCCTCGGACTGCTCACGGATCATGGCCTGCTCCTCTTCGAAGCGCAGGCGGTCAGCACGGTCAGCGTCGTCGCCGTCCCAGTCCTGGTTGTCCGCGGTGGGACGGGGATTGACGATCATTCCCTGGCCATCATTGTCGGTGCTGCTGGTAGTCATGACCCGCTCCCTTCGTTAGGGGCCATCCCCCATGTGGATCAAGTAAGCATACGCATTGTCCACAGCAGGCGGAAGTGGTAAAAGAGGCATTTGCCTACGCTCTGGGCGAAGAGGCGGAACCATTTGCCCTGTGGGCAGGTCCGGACTGCAACCCCGCCACCCAGGCCTGCGCTGCCTGGAAGGCCCCGTCCGAAGTGTGCGGCTCCACCACCGTCTCCTGGTGGTCCGCCCGCGGGTACGACCCCAGGAAGCGGGTGGCCGGGCTGATGCGGTGCAGCCCCGCCAGGGCATCGGCCACCCGCGCGTCACCGAGATGGCCGTCGGCGTCGATGCTGAAGAAGTAATGGCCCAGGTACTGCCCTGTGGGCCGGGACTCGATCCTGCTGAGGTTCACGCCACGGCTGGCGAACTGGTCCAGGATGTCCATCAGGGCGCCGGGCCGGTCTTCGGGCAGCGGAACAACAACCGTCGTCTTGTCCGCGCCGGTGCGTTCGGGCAGGGTGCCGGGGCGGCTGACCAGAATGAAGCGCGTTACCGCATCCGGATTGTCGCCGATGTTCCCGGCGAGCGCGGAGAGTCCGGGCTGTTCCTCGGCCACCAGCGGAGCGCAGATCGCGGCGTCGTAGTGGCAGTCCTCCGCCAGCAACCCCATGGCAGCGGCAGCGGTGGATGAACCGGGAACGTATTCCGCGTCCGGAAGGTTGGCGTCCATCCAAAGCCGGCATTGCGCCCAGGCATGCCCATGGGTGGAGACCCGGTGAACGTCCTGCAGCTTCACGCCGGGCCGGGCCACCAGAACAAAGCTGATGGGCACCAGGACTTCACGGAGGATTCGCAGTTCCTGCCCGGTGGCGATGGCGTCAAGGGTGGCGGTGACGCCGCCCTCAACAGAGTTTTCGATGGGCACCATGGCGGCGTTGGCGGAACCGTCGCGCACTTTGTCCAGGGCGGC
Source organism: Arthrobacter sp. SLBN-100 (assembly GCF_006715305.1). Classification (NCBI taxonomy): domain Bacteria; kingdom Bacillati; phylum Actinomycetota; class Actinomycetes; order Micrococcales; family Micrococcaceae; genus Arthrobacter; species Arthrobacter sp. SLBN-100. The sequence goes on along the minus strand of NZ_VFMY01000001.1, from coordinate 3,303,899 downwards.
ATTAACGTTCGACGCCGGGACACGGCTGGCGTGCACAGCCCCCGGCACCTGCAGCAGCGCCGCCTCGGTGAAGGTGCCTTCGGGCCCGAGGAAGGCATAAGTGAGGGGGGACGCGGGCATAAAGGTTCCTTTGAAGGAGTGAAGCTGTGCGGGGTGGCGCGGACGCAGGGGGGCTTTGCCCCGGGCTACAGCACCAGCGGCTTCAGGCCGTTGTCGGAGACCAAGGGCTTTCCGGCTTCCAGCCACTGGTCCATACCGCCCGAGACGTTAATCGCGGTGTAGCCCTGACCGGTCAGCCACTGGGCAGCCCGGAAGGACCGGCCGCCGGTCCGGCAGATGACGTAGAGGTCCTGGTCAGCATCGAGTTCATCCAGCCGGGCGGGCAACTGGTCCAGCGGGATGTGGAGGGCGCCATCAGCATGGCCGGCCACCCATTCATAGTCCTCCCGGACATCCAGGATCGCGGCGTCTTCGGGGATGTCAGTGACGCGGACCGTATCGAAATCGCTCATGGGGAACTCCTGTCTGGCAGATCGTGGTCACCTTCAAGCCTAGTACCCGGCCCTGAGGCCAGCACCCGGCCCCTGAGGCCAGCACCCGGCCCTGAGGCCGGCACCCGGCCTGCGATCAGTCCCGGGACTTTAGCCTGGTCCCGCGCTTGACCCCGATCCCGCGCACCCTTGCCTGCCCTGAAGGACTCCGCGCTAGGCTCTTGGGAACGAAGTTGTAGCAAGAACCCTGGGAGGAACCTTGCCCGCAGACCAGCCCGCCATCGTCGCCAGTGGCGCGCCCCGCGAGTCCGTGGAGCCGGGCGGGGAGTGGTTGGAGCCCCTGCACCTTGGCTGAACTCCACGACCTGTCCGCTGTCGCGCTTCGGGACAGCCTCCGCAAAGGGGAGGTCTCCTCCACCGAAGCCGCCGCCCACTTCCTGGCCAGGATCGAAAAGCAGAACCCCCTGCTGGGCGCATTTGTCACGGTCACGGCCGGGCAGGCACTGAAAAGCGCCCGCGCCGCCGACTCTCTCCATGCCCGCACCCCTCAGGATGAGCTCCCGCTTCTGCACGGCATGCCCCTGGCTTTCAAGGACCTCACCGACGTGGCCGGTGTGGTGACCACCCACGGCAGCGCCGCCCTGGACCACAAACCGGCGGTCAGCGACGGCCCCCTGGTAGCGCTCCTCAAGGAAGCGGGCGTGATCTCCCTGGGCAAGACCCAGGTGCCCGAGTTCGGGCTGACGGCCTACAGCGAAAACCGCGTGGCACCGCCGTCGCGCAATCCCCACGCCCTGAGCAGGAGCTCAGGGGGCTCCTCAGGCGGAAGCGCCGCGGCGGTGGCCGCAGGATTTCTTCCCTTCGCGCCCGGAACTGACGGGGGCGGCTCTATCCGGATCCCTGCGGCGGCGTGCGGCCTGGTGGGCCTGAAGCCGGGCCGGGGCCTGGTGCCGGCCGGGGAAAGCCTGGGCGACCCCGCCCGGCTGGTGGTGGCCGGTCCCTTGGCCCGGAGCGCCGCCGACGCCGCGCTGATGATGGATGCACTCGTCCCTGCCGGGTCTCCGGAAAGCAGCTACGCCGAGTTGGTGGAACAGGAGCCGCCCCGGCTGCGGATCGGCGTCACGCTGGACAGCCCCTGGTCCGGCGCTTTCCCGTTCACGCCGGACCAGGAGGCCCTGGACGCACTTCGGGCGGGCGAAAAACTCCTGGAAGGTGCCGGCCATTCCCTCAGTGAAGCCGCCGTCCGCTACGACAACCGGTACCCGGATGCGTTCACCACGGCATGGACGGCGGCAGTGGGCGCGGCGCGGATCAGCCCCCACCGCGAAGCACTGCTGGCACCGCTGACCCGGACCTTCCGCCGCCGCGCCCAACAGCGCAGCCCTGCCAAGCTGAACGAGGCATTGGCGTTCCTGCGGCAGTTTGAGCGGGACACGGTGACGCAGTATTCACAGTGGGACCTGCTCCTGATGCCGGCGCTCGCGCAGACGCCGCGTCCGGTGGGCTGGTTCACCGCGACGGCCCATGGTGATGACCGCTGGCCGGCAGCGCAATGGGCAGGGGATGCCGACGGCGACTACCGGAAGCAGTGCGAATTCGCGCCGTGGTCCTCCATGGTCAACGTGTGCGGCCTCCCGGCCATCACCATCCCCGTCCACTGGACCGGCGGCGCCCCCGGCCAAGGGCTGCCGATGGCGATCCAACTGGTAGGGCCCATGGGGTCCGAGGCGCTCCTGCTGCAGGTGGCCCGGCAGGTGGGCTTCTAATGCTCCCCCGGCTTTCCCTGCCGCAGCCTCGACTCTGCGGGTGATCAGGAGGACGATTAAAGGGCAGTCACTATGAGGAGGCCTGTGATGTGCTATTCATCCAGCAAGGACTTCGGGTGGGGCATCAGGAAGGAAGCTGACCGCCAGCCCGAGGCGAAGCAGGAAACCCCGGCGGAAACTCCGGAGAAGCCGGTCAAGGCTCAGGACTTCACGTTCTGGGCATTCCCCAACTGGCGCAGGACGCCATCGCCCCGCACCCCCTCGGCCGAAAAGAGCAAGGAGAGGGTCTGACACCTTGACGGTGCAAAAAACGGAAGGGACTCCACCGGGGCCCTTCCGCTGCGTTTGGGGGTTGGCAGCACGGCCTGAAGCACACCACTGTATGAAGCAAGGAAGAAGCCGGAGGCGGAAGGACCAGTGCAATGGACGGACTCTATGTGCACGCAGCCACCCTGCTGATGGACGGCACCGCTGCGGATCCGGGGGCTCCCGGCGCAGCCATCACCACCGCATTGTGCGGGAGCTCGGAGCATCCACCGCCGTGCCCGCTTGCGGCACACTACACCGGCTGGTCCCGGGAGGGGGACACGGTTTCGCTGCGGATCATCTTCGCCACCGAGCCCGCTTCCGAAGGCGAGGTGCGGGGGCTCATCGACGCCGCCCTGGCGCGGGACGCCTTCGACACGCCCCACGGCACCGTCTCCCGGTGGACGTTCCTCACCAGCGGCCCGGCGGAACTGGGCCCCCAGGAGCGCGGGCACGCCGAACGGATTTCCGGAAAATAGCGCTGTATTCCGGGAAGGCAGGCCACGTTTTCGGCGCGGGGGCTGCGCGTCCTTCACGGATCGCTGGTCCCTCCCGTTGTGCTGTTCCGAGGACTCCTACTAGGGTGGGAATGTAAGCATGCTTAGTATCAGACCGCAGGAGTCCTGGGAAGGGAACCAACATGAGTACCGGAAACTACCCGCCGGCCGGGCAGTCGGAGCCCACTGGAAATTACGCCGGGACCAATCCGCCTGCGGCCGGGACACCCGCGCGCGCAGATGCAACAACCACCCCTGGCACCACCGCGGGGACTTCGGTACCGGATTCAACGCCGTCAACGGCCGTCCGGCCCGGCGCCGACCAGCCGCGGGTGACCCGCGCCGGAGTGGTGTGGGCCGCCGTCGTGGCCGCCCTGGTGCTCCTGATCCTGCTGATCATCTTCATCCTGCAAAACCAGGAGCAGGTGGCTGTCCGGTATTTCGCGCTTGAAGGCTTTGTCCCGCTGGGGATGGCCTTGTTTATCGCGAGCGTTGCCGGTGGCGTCCTGGTTGCCGTGGCCGGTGGCGCCCGGATCCTGCAGCTCCGCAGGAACGCCCACCGCTCCCGCTCCGCCCAGCGAAGGTAGAAAGCAGCGCAGGTCAGAACGCGGGGCAATTCAGAACCCCGGGCGGGTCCAAGCAGCGCAGAAAAAGCACAGGCGGCCGCACCGGCAGTGCCCACCGGTCGTCCAGATCGGTGGGCACTCCGGCAGGGGCGGGTGCGGCACAGCCAGGTCAGCCGGCGCCCAGGCTCCGGTACTTCGCAGACCTGGCCGCCACAAGTTCCGGCACGGCAATGCCGGCCACGGACCCCAGCTCGTACTCAATAGCAAGCGCCATCCGCCGGCAGAACTCCTGGGGTTCCAGCGAGGCGTCGTCGCGCTCATCCACGATATGGTCCACCAGGCCGTTGGCGTAGAGCGCGGCGACGTTCACCCCCTGCGCCTGTGCCATGGCCGGAGCATATGCGGTGGTGCGGTGGACGATCGCGCTGGCGCCCTCCGGCGGCAGTGGCGAGAGCCAGCTGTGCTGCGCCGCGATGGTCCTGTCGGCCGGCAGCAAGGCCAGGGCCCCTCCCCCGGCTCCCTGGCCCAGCAGCACTGAGACGGACGGCGCTTCCAACCCGATAAGTTCGTGCAGCGAGCGCGCAATTTCCCCCGCCAGCCCGCCCTCTTCCGCTTCCTGCGAGAGGGCCGCGCCCGCGGTGTCGATGACGGTGAGCAGCGGCAGCCGCAGCTCCTCGGCCAGCTTCATGCCCCGCCGCGCCTCCCGCAGCGAGCCGGGGCCCATCCCGGCCGCGTCCCTGCGCAGCGGGCGGGCATGCCCCAGGACGATGCAGGACTGTCCGCCGAAACGGGCCAGGGCCAACAGGAGCCCGGGATCCTTTTCCCCCTGCCCGGTTCCGTTCAGCGGCAGGGCATCGGTGGCACCGTACTTGAGGAGCTGCCGCAGGTCCGGCCGGCGGGGACGCCGGGAGATGCCGATGGAGGTCCATGCATCAACCGGAGCCGGCCGGACAGCGAGCGTGACGGGTGCCTCCGGCAGCGCGCCACGCCGGGCGCAGAGGATGTCCAGGGCCCTGCCCACCAGGTCGGCAAGGCCCGCGGGCTCCACTACGCCGTCGATCAGGCCTTTGTTGAACAGGTTTTCCGCCACCTGCACGTTCTCGGGAAACGCTTCGCCGTGCAGTGCCTCGTACACCCGCGGGCCCAGGAAGCCCAGGAGCGAACCCGGTTCGGCCACGTTGATGTGGCCCAGGGATCCCCAGGAGGCCATCACGCCGCCAGTGGTTGGATGGCGCAGGTAGACCAGGTAGGGAAGGCCGGCCTGGCGGTGGGCCCGCACCGCCCCGGTGATCTTCACCATGGAAAGGAAAGCCAGCGTCCCCTCCTGCATCCGGGTACCACCGGACGCGGGCCCGGCCAGCAGCGGCAGCCCCTCAGCGGTGGCCCGTTCCACCGCGGCCACGATCCGCTGCGCCGCAGCGTGCCCAATGGACCCCGCCAGGAAGGAAAATTCGCTGACGATCACCGCCACCCTGCGTCCGCGGATGAGCCCTGCACCCGTGATGACGGATTCGTCGGTCCCGCTGCGTTCCCGCGCTTTGGCCAGGTCGCGGAAATACTCCTCGGACAGCGCGGGCTCCTGCGCCGGCTTGTCCCACGAGACAAAAGAGCCCGCGTCCACCACAGCTTCCAGCAGTTCGGCGGCACTCAGATGCCGCACCTTTTCAACGGTCTGCATGCTGGGAGACCCCCGCGGCAACCGCTTCCAAACCGAGCCATTCGCGGATGGCCGGCCCGTCCTCGTCCAGCAGCGGCGGCGCATCATGCTCGGTGACGGTGGTTTCGGCAGTGTCGCCGGGGGCAAAGAACCTCAGCGGCGGGCCTGGCAGGCTGACCTTGCCGAGCACCGGATGGTCCACATCCACCACGAGGCCCTGGGACGCCACCTGCTCCCACGCGTACACCTCATCAAGCGAGCGCACTTTCCCTGCCGGGATCCCGGCGTCGTTCAGTTTCTGCAGCAGCTCCGCCGCTCCGTAGTCCGCGAAGGCGCGTTCGACGGCGCCAATCACCGCGCTGCGGTTCCGCACCCTTTCGGCGTTGCTGGCAAAGCCCGGCGCCGCCGGGTCAAGTCCAAAGGCAGCGGCAAACGAGGACCACAGTTTTTCGCTGCCGACACTGATCTGCACGCTGCCGTCCTTGCAGGCAAACAGCCCGTAGGGAGCGATGGAGGGATGGTGGTTTCCCTGGGCCTGGGGAACTTCCCCCGCCACCGTGGTGCGGGTGCCCTGGAAGGCGTGGACCCCGATCAGGGATGCCAGCAGGGATGTGCGCACCACCTGGCCGCGGCCGGTCTGCTCCCGCTCAACGAGCGCCGCCAGTACACCAAAGGCACCGTTCATGCCCGCGAGCAGGTCCGCGATGGGCACACCCACCCGCTGGGGGTCGTTGGGCCCGGAGCCGGTGAGGGACATGAGTCCGGCCTCACCCTGGAGGATCTGGTCGTAACCGCTCCGCTGCGACTCAGGCCCGTCATGGCCGAAGCCGGTGATGGACAGGATCACCAGCCGCGGGTTCAGCTCGTGCATGGCCGCGGGAGAGAACCCCAAACGGTCCATCACTCCGGGCCGGAAGTTCTCGATCACCACGTCGGCGCGCTCCAGCAGGCCCCGCAGCACCTCCTGGCCGTCGGCGCTTTTCAGATCCAGGCTGATCGATTCCTTGTTGCGGTTGCAGGACATGAAGTAGGTGGACTGCAGGTCGTCGGCCGGGCCAACGAAGGGCGGGCCCCAGCCGCGGGTATCGTCCCCGGTTCCGGGGTTTTCCACTTTGATGACCCGGGCGCCCAGGTCCGCCAGCATCATTCCGGCGTGCGGACCGGCCAAAGCCCGGCTCAGGTCAACAACAAGGTGGCCGGACAGGGGACCCCCTGCGTTATCAGTTCTGCTCATGGGCTGGTTCCTTTTCTCGATCAGGCCTGGAAATTCGAAGGTGATGCTCAGTCGGCTACAGCCAGCCGGGCACCACGAGCGCCAGCCAGGCAAGGACGGGCCCGGCAACGATCACAATGCCGCTGTAGCCCAGGATCTTTTTGTAGAACCGGTCCTTGTCCACGTCCTCGGGAGCGTTGGCCAGGACCAGTGCGCCGTTGGTGGAGAAGGGGGAAACGTCCACGATGGTGGCGGAAACGGCGAGGGCGCAGATGACACCCACGGCTCCGATCTCGCCGGTGGAGAGGAACGGCACGGCGAGCGGGATGAGTGCTGCAAGGATGGCGGTGGACGAGGCGAAGGCAGAGACCACGGCGCCGATGTAGCAGATCAGGAGGGCCGCGAGGAGGGGCATGCCCATGCCGGCCACGCCGTTGGAGACGAATTCGATGGTTCCGGCCTCCTCCAGCACGCCGACGAAGGTCAGCATGCCGCAGATCAGCAGCACCGTGGACCAGCTGATCTTGTTGATGGCGCCCTTCTGGGCAGCGGGTGAGACCAGTGCCAGCACCAGGGCGATGGTGATGGACACAAACCCGACATCCACCTTGAAGCCGAGGGCGATGACGGCCAGTGCGATCAGGCCGGCGATGGTGACCAGCTGCGGGATCCGCTCTGAACGCTCCTTGGTGGCGCCGACGCCGTCGCCTGCCGGATCCCGCGGGCCGTACATGCCGGAGCCGAAGCCCTTGAAGGAGACGTCGGAGCCGGCCTTGGCCCCCACGCTGACAGCCATGCGCGCTTCGGCGGCCTGCTCCACGAAGTGGCCCACCTTGGAGGACAGGAGTCCCCGCCCGCCGAGGACCACAAAGAGCACCAGGGCGATGAGGGTGTTGAAGACGAGGCTGGACAGGAACAGCGCCGTGGGACTGAAGGCCAGGTCGGTCTTGGCGAGGATGCCGTTGACCGTGACGCCGTAGACGGCGATCGGCGAGAAGCCGCCGGCCTGGGCGCCGTGGATCACCATCATGCCCATCAGCAGCGGGCTGATCTTGTACTTGCCCGCGAAGGTGAGCGCGATGGGGGCGATGATGGCGACGGCGGCGGGAGACAGCGCGCCCACCGACGTGATCACCGCGGTGATGGCAAACATGACCCACGGGATGAGGGCCACCCGGCTGCCCACGAGCTTGACGGCGCCGCGGACCAGGAGGTCGATGGTGCCGTTGTTCTGCGCGATGGCGAACAGGTATGTGACGCCGACGATGGTCAGGAAGAGGCCGCCGGGGAAGTTGGCCAGGATCTCGTTGGTGGACATGCCCAGCACCACGGTGCCGAGGAGGAACGCGCCAACGAAGGCGAGGGCTCCCATGTTCAGGGGCAGGACGGTGGCAAGCAAGAACATTGCCGCCAGGATGATGATGGACAGGATAGGAGCGGACATCGTTGGTCCTCCGTTGGGGAAACAAAAAGTGTGATGTGAGTTACTGGCTCACTGGACTAGCCTCTTAGACAGTGAGTCTATCTGTCAATAGCAGAGGCCATGTATTCTGGGAGGACCTACGACGTAGCGAGGGCTTTGTGGAGAAGACAGCACGGCTTGGACTGGAGCGGGTGACCCGCCCCCGGTTGTACGAACAGCTGGTGGAGCAGATCCTCGCGTACATCGAGTCCGCCCAGTTGCGGCCGGGCGATCTCCTGCCCGCAGAGCGGGACCTGGCCGAGCGCCTCGGCGTTTCCCGTGCCACTCTTGCCCAGGCCCTGGTGGCCCTCGAGGTACTGGGTGTAATCGACGTCCAGCACGGAACCGGCGCGGTTTTGGCGAGGCGGCCAAGCGTTGCCTCGGTCATTAAGGGGCTGCGCGAACACCGCAGCCGGCTGCCGGAGATCGTGGAGGCGCGCAGCACCCTGGAGGTCAAACTGGCTGCACTCGCCGCTGCCCGCCGCACCGATGAGGACCTTGCGGCGATCGATCACGCGCTGGATGTGATGTCCAAGGAGATCAACGACGGCGACCGCGGCACCCATGGCGACGAACTCTTCCACCAGGCCATCACCGCCGCCGCCCACTCAGGTGTACTGGCCCAGCTCATGGCCTTCATCGCCGAGATGATCCTGGAGACAAGGATGGAATCCCTGGGCCAGCCCGGCCGGCCCGAGCAGTCCCTCGCCTCGCACCGGAAGATCGCGGACGCCATCCGGGCACAGGATCCGGAAGCGGCAGGAGAAGCGATGCTGGCCCATATCGAGCTCGTCTCGGACGTGGAACTGCTCCGCTGACCGCCGCCAGGCAGCGGCACGCCCGGACCCGGCAAGCCTGTCTCTTACCCGGACGGTGCCGCGGAATTTTGTTCAGAAGCCTGAGGGGCAGCTCAGAAAGTGGCAGCTCAGAAAGTGTAGGAGGAACTGGTCGAGGAACTGGCGATGGCCAGGCCAATGATGGCCAGCAGCCAGAAGGCCCCGTAGCCGAGCAGGCACAGGTACCCCAGCACCAGGCCGGTGACGGACATGCCCTTGCCCGACGGCTCGCGCTTGAGCGCCAGATGGCCGGTGATTATCGCCGCGATCTGCGGTAGGAGGATCCAGCCCATGATCACCGATGCGATGCCGCACACCATGCTGGCGATGCTGAGCGTCTTGGGTTCGGCCGGCATGCCGTAGTACCCGGGCTGACCGTAGGGACTGGCCGGCTGGTTGTAAGGGCTCGGCGGCTGGTTGTAAGCACCGTACTGGACCTGACCTCCGTACGGGTTCTGGCCGGAGCTGTCCTGTCCGTAGCTGCCCTGCCTGTTATCACCCTGCCCGTAACCGCCCTGACCGTAGCTGCCCTGACTGTCGCTGCCCTGACCTCCATACGGGTTCTGGCTGGAGCTGTCCTGTCCGTAGCTGCCCTGCCTGTTATCACCCTGTCCGTATCCACCCTGGCCGTACTGGGGCTGGGACCGGGCCTCCGAGCCATAGGGCGGGGCAAAGCGCGGCGGCTCAAAGCCCGACGGCGCGCTGCTGCCGTCAGGGTGCTGGGATTCGGGCCGGTGGGCGGGATGGTCAGTCAAGGTTTTCCCCCTGGAAGTTTTGCTTCCAGCCTACCGCCGCCGGCAGGTCAGCGGCCCAGGTAGGGCAGCACATACACGGCAAAGATGACGAACGCGGCGAGCAGGGCAAGGCGCCCGCCGCCTGTGGCGCGGCGCTGGCGGCCCTTTGGGTTTCGCCCACCGGCGGCCGCCTTCGAGAGGTGTCCGCCTGCCGGACGGGTTGGCCCAGCACCGGATGACGCAGCACGGGGTGCCCCAGCACGGGTTGCCCCAGCACCGGATGACGCAGCGCGGGGTGAGACAGGACGCGGTGACACAGCAGCGGATGGCGCCGGACGTGACGACGCCGGACGTGATGACACTGACCGGGCAGGGACGGGACCCGGTGCTGCCGAATCCGGGTCGCCGCCTGCGCGCGGAGACGCGGGCCGCGGGCCGGCGGGCCTCACCACCGTCGCTGGCTGCACGCTCCGGAAGGCCGTGATGCCCGGCTCCTGTTCGTGCGTGAGCTGCTGTCCGAGATGGGCGTAGAGCCCCACCACGGATTGCTGGTCCAGCACCGGAGGCAACGCTTCGATCGCCCCAACCACACGCTGCGCCCCCACCACGGCAACATCAGAGCTGGTCACGCCAAAGAGGTCCGGCTGGGCAGCCATACAAATCAAGGGACGCACCATCCGGCGGTGCGGCGGCGCCAGGACGGACGCGACGGCGGCGCATTGGGCGAGCGCCCCCTCCACTGCCTGGGTGCGTGCGTAGCGGCCCTGCCACAGCACCCCTGAAGAAACCTTGACCTCTCCGGTCCAGTTCTTGGCGTCCACCACCACCACGCCGCCGGGCCCTACCAGGACGTGGTCGAGGTTTGCTTTCGGCCGGCCCGGCCAGTGGACGTCGTGCAGCACGTACCAGCCGCGCGGGACCAGTTCGCTGAGCTTTTCCGCCACCACGCGCTCACCAACCCCGCCGGCGTCCCAGGCCTTGGTGGTACGTTCAGCCTGGTCGAGCTGGCGCTTGAGCCTGGCAACCCGTTCAGCTGCCAGCCTGGACTGCTCCGCTGCCCCGTCGCCTGCCCCCATGGCCGTCCCTGCTTCCCTGCCGGAGATACGATGGCGGAAGGCCGCCGTCGCCCTTTGCTTGCGGACATTCCGCCCGATTTTTCGAAAGTAACAGGGCGCGCGGCGAGCGGTATATAAGTACTTTGCTGGCCGGGTACTCAGGTCGGCTACTTGCTCGATGGCGCTGCGCCGTAACAAGGCCGGACACAGGGGCCGCATTTTGGACCGGTCGCTTTGACTGTGGCTCCCGTCTGGCATGCTGGTCCCATGGCTAGCCGCGCGGGTACAGTTGCCCAACCCCAGGACCTTGTTGACATCACTGCGCTCCTTGACGCGTATTACGACCTCACGCCGGATCTGGGTGATCCCGGTCAGCGCGTAGTGTTCGGCACTTCCGGGCACCGCGGCTCCAGCCTCAAGGCGTCGTTTAATGAGAAGCACATTGTCGCCATTACCCAGGCGATTGTGGAATACCGGGCGGCGCAGGGCATCACGGGTCCGCTGTTCCTGGCAAAGGACACTCACGCCTTGAGCGAGCCGGCACAGAATTCGGCCCTCGAGGTGCTTGCCGCCAACGGCGTGCAGGTCCTCATCGACGCCCGCCACGGCTACACGCCCACCCCTGCCCTGAGCCACGCGATCCTCACCTACAACCGGAATGCCGGTGCAGGCGCCCCCCAGGCTGACGGCATCGTGGTCACGCCCAGCCACAACCCGCCGGCCGATGGCGGCTTCAAGTACAACCCTCCGCACGGCGGCCCGGCCGATTCGGACGCCACCGGCTGGATCGCCAACCGTGCCAACGAACTGCTCGAAAACGGGCTTCGTGGGGTCAAACGCATCCCGGTGGCTGACGCGCTGGCCGCGGACACCACCGGCAAGTTCGACTTCCTCAGCAGCTACGTGGACGACCTCCCCTCAGTCCTGAACCTGGACGCGATCCGCGAAGCCGGGGTGCGGATCGGTGCGGACCCCATGGGCGGGGCGTCCGTGGACTACTGGGGCGAGATTGCCGAGCGTCACCAACTGGACCTCACCGTAGTCAACCCTACGGTGGACCCGCAGTGGGCCTTTATGACCCTGGACTGGGACGAGAAGATCCGGATGGACTGCTCCTCGCCCGCGGCCATGGCCTCGCTGATCCAGCGCATGTCCGGCGGCGGCGCTGGCGCGGGTGCCTCGTTCGATATTGCCACTGGCAACGACGCGGACGCGGACCGGCACGGCATCGTCACACCTGTTGTTAATGGGGTGGGCGGGCTGATGAACCCGAACCACTATCTCGCCGTCGCCATCGACTACCTGTACCGCAACCGCAGCGGCTGGAACCCGGCCTCCGTGGTGGGCAAGACGCTGGTGTCCTCCTCCATCATTGACCGGGTGGCCGAAAGCCTCGGCCGCAAGCTTGTGGAGGTCCCGGTGGGCTTCAAGTGGTTTGTGCCCGGCCTGCTATCCGGTGAGGGCGCGTTCGGCGGCGAGGAGTCCGCCGGTGCTTCATTCAACAAAAAGGACGGCAGCGTCTGGACCACGGACAAGGACGGCATCCTGCTGGCCCTGCTCGCCTCGGAGATCACGGCGGTGACCGGCAAATCCCCGTCCCAGCTCTATAAGGGCCTGACGGACCAGTTCGGCGCCCCGGTATACGCCCGCATTGACGCTGCCGCCACGCGGGAGCAGAAGTCGGCACTCGGCAAGCTGTCGCCGTCGGACGTCACGGCTACTGAGCTGGCGGGCGAGCCAATCCTCGCCAAGCTCACGGAAGCACCCGGCAATGGCGCATCGATTGGCGGCCTGAAGGTGGTTACCGAGAACGCCTGGTTCGCGGCCCGCCCGTCCGGCACCGAGGACGTCTACAAGATCTACGCCGAGTCCTTCAAGGGCGAGGAACACCTCAAGCAGGTCCAGGCGGAAGCCAAGGCCCTGGTGGACGGCGTGATCGCTTAGGGGTCGTTGCCCGCTCTGTGGTCCCGGCTCCAGAGCCGGAGGATGCGCCGGACGGTGCGGTCACCGTCCGGCGCCATGTCCACCAGTGCGATCCGGTCAAGCACGACGGCGTCGCCCGGGTTCAGGCGTTTGCCGCCGTGATGTGACACGTGGGGCCGGTAGCCGGACAGGGTGTGCGCCGGCGTGAGGATCTTTCCGCCCAGCCTGCCGACTGTGGCGACCAGTTGCCCGTGCAGGGTTTGCAGGTCCGGCTGCGGTTGGATGAGGTTCACGGGTACGGAGCCGTTCCGGCCGAAACCTGCGTCCTTCCCCACAGTAAGGGCGGCACCGAGGGCTGCCTCGGCGTGCGGCGCGGCAAGCGCGGCCACCTGTTCGACGACGCCGTCGCTGTCGACGTCGAACCTCAGCAGAGTGATGTGCAAGGGCCACTGTGTCCGCGGGAACACCAGCCCGTCGGTCACAGGCTCGACAAAGGCAACCAGGATGAGGTTCCGCATCTGCCCAGTCTCCCACCGCCACCCCGACAGGTTTCGACCGGCTCAACCACCGGCCGGAGGATCAGACGGTACGGACGACGTCCTGGTAGGAGAACTTGGGCTTGGCTGTGCCCGCATCCTCGGCAGGCCGGCCGATGTTGACCACCAGGAAGCTCTTCTGGTCACCCTTGGGGAAAAAGGCGGCGTCGATCGCAGCGAAATCCGCACCGGTCATGGGGCCTGCGGCGAAGCCGAGCGACCGGACCGCCAGGATGAAGTAGCCGGCCTGCAGGTGGGCGTTGTTGTTGCCAGTGGCGGCCGCCAGTTCCGGGTCGGCGTCGTACATGGCCTTCGGGGCGTTGTAGCCGGGGAGGAAGCTGTCCCACTGCTCTGCCCAGTCGGTGTCGTAGCTGAGGATGGCCACGAGCGGGGCGGAGGCGGTCTTGGCCTTGTTTCCGTTGGCGAGTGCGTCAACGAGGGTGGCGCGGGCTTCAGCGGAGCGGACGTAGGTCACGCGCAGCGGCTGCGAGTTGAAGGCGGTGGGGCCATACTTGGTCAGCTCGTAGATGGCCTGTGCCTGCTCGTCGGTGACCTCCCCGGTAAAGGAGTTGGGGGTGCGGGCCTGCGCGAAAATGGCGTCGACGGCGGCCGAATCGATAACCGCTTCTTCGTGGGCAATAGTCATTGGCGTACCTTTCGCTGCGCCGCCCCGCCTGCCGGGGTGGCCTTTTCGCTGTCCATAGTTGCAACTTCAACCACTCCTTTCCTCTTCCCGTGACGGCCCGTGACGTTAGCCACAGCCGCACCCAAGAGCAACCTGGCGGCGCCGGGCGAAAAGCTTGGCGGTATTCTGGAGCCAGTTGATCTTCGCCCTCCCCGGCAACCCCCTTTGAAAGGCCTCCGCCCATGAGCATGCTCGGAATCAAATGGAAGCTGCACGGCAACGGCAAGTCCATCAAGCCGGGCCACGTGGTGGCCCCCGATGAACGGCTTGCCTGGCCGCTGACCATCGGCGTGGGCATGCAACACGTGGTGGCCATGTTCGGCGCCACGTTCCTGGTGCCCATCATCACCGGCATGCCGCCTGCCACCACGCTGTTCTTCTCGGGCATCGGCACACTGCTGTTCCTGGTCATCACCAAGGGCCGGGTGCCCAGCTACCTGGGCTCAAGCTTCGCCTTCATCGCACCGATCATGGCGTCCCAGCAGCAGTTCGGCGTCCCCGGAGCGCTGGGCGGCGTGGTGCTGGCCGGCGCCGTACTGGCCCTGGTGGGCGCCGTTGTGCAGAAGTTCGGCGCGGGTTGGATCAACCGGCTGATGCCGCCCATCGTCACCGGCGCGATCGTGGCGCTCATCGGCCTCAACCTGGCCCCGGCAGCGAAAAACAATTTCGATGCCGCCCCCGTTACCGCAGTGATCACGCTGGCCACCATCATCCTGGTCAGCGTCCTGTTCCGCGGGATCCTGGGCCGGCTCAGCATCCTGGTGGGCGTGGTGGTGGGCTACCTCGTGGCAATGCTCCGCGGGGAGGTGAGCTACGACAAGATGGACGCCGCCGCGTGGGTGGGCCTGCCGCAGTTCCAGGCCCCCGAATTCCACGTGGGCGTCCTGGGCCTGTTCGTGCCCGTGGTGCTGGTGCTGGTGGCCGAGAACATCGGCCACGTGAAGTCAGTGGCTGCCATGACAGGACAGAACCTCGACGGCGTCTCCGGCCGCGCGCTGTTGGCCGACGGTGCCGCCACCGTACTGGCCGGCTTCGGCGGCGGTTCCGGCACCACCACCTACGCAGAGAATATCGGCGTGATGGCCGCCACCAAGGTCTATTCGACGGCGGCTTATTGGGTGGCAGGCGTCTTCGCCATCCTGCTGAGCTTCTCCCCCAAATTCGGCGAGCTGATCGCCACGGTCCCGCCGGGTGTGCTGGGCGGCGCGGCCACGATGCTCTACGGCATGATCGGCATCCTGGGCGTGAAGATCTGGGTGCAGAACAAAGTGAACTTCTCCAACCCCGTGAACCTGACCACGGCCGCCGTCGCCCTGATTATCGGCATCGCGGACTACACCTGGACCATCGGCGAGCTCAAGTTCACGGGCATCGCGCTGGGTTCCGCCGCGGCGCTGGCGATCTACCACGGCATGAAGGCCATCGCGAAGGCCAGGGGCACGGTGGCCGAACCCGAAACAGAGCAGGCCGGACTGCCTCCTGCCGCCAAGGCTGCCATGAATGCAGCCGCGAAACGGGCGCCCAAGAAGCGCTAGTACGGGCTAAGCGACATCATGTGAGTCCACGTCATCGCCGCCGAGGCCAAAGACAGGGCCTGGCAGCGGCCGCTTAGGCTCCAGGAGCTGCCCTGCTGGGGGCCGCAACCTCCGCAGGACCCAGGGGAAGAAATACTGCCTCGCCCAGATCAGGTCTTCGGCCCTGGCTTGGGTCCAGCCATGTGACGGGACCGGCCGCGGTTGCAGGGGCTTGAGCGAATGCGGCACCGCGAGCGCATCGAGGGCGGCAACGGCAACGACGTGATGCCCCAAGGGCGAAAGGTGAAGGCGGTCCCTGTCCCACATCCGGGCGTCATGGAGCGCCGGAAGGCACCACAGGTCCACCATCACCGCGTGGTGGCGCATGCCGATCGTATGAAGATGCTCGTTGTAGATTGCCAGCCTCCCCCGGATTTGCCCCAGCACTGGAGTACCGCCCCAGTCCGGCCCGGCGAACAAGATGACGGTGGCCCCGGTTTCAGCCAACATGCCCACGGCCTGGTCCATCTTCTCGGCCAGTTTGTCCGGGTCTCCACGCCGGAACACGACGTCGTTTCCGCCGCCGGACATTGCTACCAGGTCCGGCGCCAGCGCGAGGGCCGGCGCGAGCTGACCGTCAACAATCTCCTGCAGCACCATCCCCCGCACGGCAAGGTTGGCGTAGGCGAAGTCGCGCTGCCCGGTGGAGAGTTCCTCTGCCGCCCGGTCAGCCCAGCCGCGGAACCCGCCGATGCTGCGTGATTCCGGGTCACCGATTCCTTCCGTGTAGGAGTCGCCGAGGGCTACGAAGCGGCGCCACGGGTGCCGCTGGGCCGGGGGGCGTCCCTTCCAGGTCTCCTGCTGTTCGTTGCTCATGCCGGCCGTCCTTTCGCGGTAGCAGGATGCACTTCCGCGGCAGCCCCCGGGGCGGGCGGCG
The DNA here is from genome assembly GCF_006715305.1 of Arthrobacter sp. SLBN-100. NCBI lineage: Bacteria > Bacillati > Actinomycetota > Actinomycetes > Micrococcales > Micrococcaceae > Arthrobacter > Arthrobacter sp. SLBN-100. The sequence continues at coordinate 3,287,721 of NZ_VFMY01000001.1, read as the reverse complement.
GGTCCAGCTCTGCCGGAGCCACCATGCGGAAGTCCTCGACGTCGTCGGCCATTTCCCGCCGCTCCCCCGAAGGGTCCCTTCCGGGGAGCGGCGCCACCGGCGCAACCACGTTCAGGGCAGCGTCCCGCAGGCCCAACTCATGGTGTGACGCCTCGCGCTGAAGGAAGCGCAGGGCACCCTCCCTGCTGAGGCCGTACTCATCCATGAGGCTGCGAACCGCCAGGTCCACCAGGACAAGCGAACTTTGCGCGACGGCAATGCCAGCGGCCGCCTCCGCGCGCTCCGCCACGCGCACCACTACCCGCATTGCGCCGGCCAGCTGCCTGCCGTAGCTCCGGCTTCGGAGAAGATCATCACTGCTGAAAACATGCGGTGATGAAGCGTAAAGGTTGATGGCAGCGCTCGTCATGCCCTCGGAAACGATGGGCATGGACAGGAGCGACTGCACGCCGTGGCCGGCGGCGGCGCTCGCATACCCTGGCCACCGGCGGTCCCGGCGGACATCGGACAACAGCACGAATTCGCCGCTGCGCAGGGCTTCGAGGACCGGCCCGTCAGCGAAGGAGCATTGCTCCCGGTCTGCGTCGCGGGCCTGATCGCTGCTGGCCGCCAGGGTGCGTGCCTTCCCCAGGCGGAAGAGGGTGGCAGCCCAGCCGATGCCGCGGCGTTCACCCTTGATGTCCTTCATGAATTCATGGGTGACATCCCAGAGGTACTCTTCAACATCCTTGCTGTCGAACACCGGCTCTGGCGGAAGGGGAAGCGGTCCCCAGCCAACCTGCCCCGTGGGTTCAGCGGCCATTTTGCACGCCTTGTCTGAGCGCTGCGGCCTACTGCAAAACCTTGTTTCTACAGAATACGTCGTATCCCCCGGTTGGTGGGAGGGGGGAGCGATGTTCCCTGCTCAGTCGACGGCGGCGCTGTTGCCTGAGTACGTGGCCGCACTTTCGCTGAGGACGACGTCGTGGGCCTCCACCCGCCGGTCCGTCACCGTGGTGGGTGACTCCAGGTGCACAGCCCCCGACGGCAGGATACCGGCGGCACCGTACCTCTCCATGACCTGCCACTGGGCCACGACGTCCTCCCCTGCGTGCTCCACAGGAAGACTCGGCCAGAAGGTGAAGCCGCCGGCGTCGTTCAGGGCTTTCCGCCGGTACAGCACGCACCCGCCGAGCCAGGCCACCCGGTAGGGCAGCCATTCCCCCGGCCCCAACGAAAGGTCGGCGCTGAGGTGGCTGAGGTTGGCGGCATTGTGGAGCGGCCAGCGTTCAAACCCGGGGGTGCCGGGACGAATTCGTTCCGCCGTCACCGGTCCATCCCACGCTTCAAACCCCGCAGTTTGCTCCGGCCGCCTGTCATCGAGGTAGGACAGGCCCTGCGGAGCCATCCCCACAAAGCCGCAGTCCAGCTCGTCAAGCGCCCCGTTGAGCCGTTCGAGGGCACCGGGTTCCAACCACACATCGTCGTCGAGGAACAGGCATTTCTCTGCGCTTGCCTGGTCGAGCAGGAACTGGCGGTGCTCAGCGAGCCCGCGCCGCGGCAGATGGCGCAGCAGCGTGACCGGCCGGCCCTGGGCTTCGAGGACCCGCACCATTGCAGCGGCCGCAGGATGTTCCCACCCGGGCGCATCGGTGGACTGGTCGCTGATGACTACATGGAAGGAAGGATCCGCCTGCCCGGCCAGGCCGGCCAGCGTCACTGCCAGCTCGGCAGGGCGGTTGCACGTGGGCACCAGCACGTCCACGGCCGCCTGTTCCGGCACCTCACCACGGCGTGCCCACTGTTCTGATGATCTCCTGCTCACAGCCCACCTCCTGGCGCCTGCATCGGCATCGATAGTGAATGGGTTTCGTCGTGTCCTGTACCCACATCACCGGGATGTATGCCGGACACGGCGAAGGCCTCCGCCCGCTGCCACATTGGACAGCAGGCGGAGGCCTGCAGCGGTAAGCGCGGCGGGCTCAAGCAGCCGCGGCGCGCTGGTCATCCGGCGTCGAAACTTTCGCCGTCGTCGTCATTCGGTGATTCCTCCCGGGGCAGATCATTGCCGCTGCCGTCCGGAATTCCCGCTGCCTCCTGCCCGGACTCAGAGGACACGGGTGCGGACCCCTTGGAATCGTCGTTATTCTCGTCAATCTCAGCCGCACTTGAGGGAAGGGCCACGTCGCGGGGCACGGGTTCGCCGCCACCGCCGGACTGGGGCTCGTTGGTGTCCACGCGGCCCGCCCCGCCACCGGTTGCGCCTGAGCCGTTTGCCGAGCCCTGGGTTCCGCCCAGTTCCTGCTCTGCGGTGGGGGTGCCGTATCCGCCCGGATCGCTCTCCGGCTGTGCGTGCTGGTTTTCCTGCGTCATGGTTCCTCCTGCTGTGCTTTGGATGGATGGTGCGTTGGGCCTTGGCTGAAAGCTGGGCTGCTTAGAGCCCCTTTCCGCCGGTCACCGGCAGTACGGCCCCGGAAATGTAGGACCCGTCCTCCGAGGCCAGCAGGACGTAGGCCGCGGCAAGCTCGGCGGGCTGGCCCGCCCGTTCCAGCGGAGTGTCCTGCCCGAACTTCGGAAGCTTCTCCGGCCACTCGGTGGCCGGGATCAAGGGAGTCCAGATGGGCCCCGGGGCCACAGCGTTAACCCGGATTCCCTTGGGGCCAAGTTCCTGCGCCAGCGCCTTGGTGAAAGCCACCTGCGCCGCCTTGGTCATGGCGTAATCGATCAGGCCCGGAGACGGGTTGAAGGCCTGGACCGATGCCGTGGTGATGATCGAGGCGCCGGGTTTGAGATGCGGAACGGCGGCCCTGGCCGTCCACAGCAGCGAGTAGAGATTGGTCTTGAAAACCCGGTCGAACTCCTCCGTGGGCAGCGACTCCAGACTTTCCCGGTTCTTCTGGTATGCCGCGTTCAGCACCACCACATCCAGGCGGCCGAACTCCGCCGCCGTTTCGTCAGCAATCCGGGTACTGAAGTCTTCCTCCCGGCCATCACCGGCAAACAGGAGAACCCGCTGGCCGGCCTTCCGGATCCACTCCGCAGTGTCCTGGGCATCCTCCTCCTCTTCAGGGAGGTAGGAGATGGCTACGTCGGCTCCTTCGCGGGCGAATGCGATGGCCGCCGCCTTGCCGATGCCCGAATCTCCGCCGGTGATCAGGGCGGCCTTGCCCTGCAGTTTTCCGTGCCCCTCATAGCTAAGTTCCCCGTGGTCCGGCTTGGGCTCCATGGGCGCGGTCAGGCCGGGCTGCTTCTGTTCCTGCTCCGGGAAAGGGCCTGAGTGGTAGCCGCCGCGCGGATCCTTTGGCTGGTCTGTCTGCTTGTCCGTCTCGCTCATAGTCCGCCTGTTCACTCTGTCGGTTTCGAACGGCCCGTGCACCGGCTCTTCGAAGCTATCCCGGCCGGAGGAGCAAAGTCCACCGTTCAATACGAATAATCAGTAAACTTATCAAACGGTGGCCGGAGCGCAACGTTGCCGTTGTTTTGGGTAGCTAAGGAGTAGAAAGCTACCCAGGGAGTGGCTGGGGCAGGAGGGAGAGGCAATGTCCAACGTGGAGGACTACACGGGCCGGACGGGCAGGAACGAAACCCGCGAGGAACAGATGGACCGCAACTGGGCGGAACTGCTGCAGGAGCTGCGGGTGTTGCAGACGGGCGTGCAGATCCTTGCCGGTTTCCTGTTGACCCTCCCCTTCCAGTCGCGCTTCAAAGAGCTTGATGACTTCCAGGTGGGTCTTTACCTGGTCAACGTGGTGATCGCTGCCCTGACTACCGCCTTCATCCTTCTGCCGGTCAGCGTGCACCGTCGGCTCTTCCGCAAGCGGCTCAAGGAAACGCTGGTTTCCAGCGCGGATGCCATTACCAAGATCGCGTTGGCCGGTATAGGGCTGTTGAGTGCCGGAAGTGCCGCGCTGGTCTTTGACGTGACGGCGGGCCGGTCAGCCGGCCTGACAGCCGGCGGCGTCCTCCTGGCCGTGCTGGTGGTCCTGCTGGTCTATGTCCCGCTGCACTTGAACAGGCGCGCCACGGCCGGACGGTAGCGGTCGGGGGTGCCGGCCACATGGCTGCGGCCCCGCACTTTTCAACGTTGACCCTTAACGGAATGACAGGAGAACTTCATGCGGACACTTTTCAGGACGGCCCTGATGGCCCTGCTGCTCATAGCCGCGCCGGCGCTTTCGGCCGGCGCCGCGCAGGCAGGGCCAACCACGTTGGTCCACGGAATCACGGCATCCTCCGGAGGGGCATGGGCGCAGTCGGCCGCGTCTCCCACGCCGTCTCCCGGGGATACCGCCTCCACCGGCCCGGCCAACCCAGGAACCGGCGAATCAGCCCAAAACGAGTCCACCCGGCTGGACTACACCCCGTGGGTTATCGGCGCCGTGGTCCTGGCGACCCTGATCGTGGTCCTGGTCTGGCGCCGCCGCCGCAACACCACCATCGTTTAGTCAGGCGCCCTCAAGTACCTGGCTTGTTGCCCAGGCGAGGTACTTGGCGGCGTTGGCTACCGCATCTTCCGGACCGGTTGCCACGTCCAGCAACTGGGCGGCCGCAACCACACCGTGCCCGGCCAGGTCTTCGGGAGTCACCAGGATCCGCCCGGCCACCACGATCACCGGGATACCCCGTTCCCGTGCCGCGTCCGCGAGCGCAATCGGGGCTTTTCCGGCCAGCGACTGGACGTCCATGGACCCTTCACCTGTGATCACCAGGTCGGCTGCGGAGAGCTGATCGGCAAGGCCGGTCAGTCCCGCCACCAGCGCAAAGCCGCCTTCGAGCGCGGCCTCGGTGAAGGCAAGGAACGACGCCGGGAAGCCACCGGCGGCGCCCGCGCCCTCGACGTTCACGTCCCGGCCCGTCACCTCCCGCAGGAGGGAGGCCCAGTTGCGCAGGCCGGCGTCGAGCAGTTCCACGGCCTCCCCGTCGGCGCCCTTCTGGGGGGAAAAGACGTGGGCGGCTCCCAGCGTTCCGTACAGCGGGTTCCGCACGTCGACGGCGATGCGGAAGGCGGTGGCGGCAAGCCGGGGATCGAGCGCGGACGCGTCCAGCGCCACGACGTCCGCGAGCGAGCCGCCGCCGAGCGGCACCACGTTGCCGGCGGCGTCCAGCGGCTTCAGGCCCAGGGCGCGCAGGGCGCCGCTGCCGCCGTCGGTCATTGCCGATCCGCCAAGCCCCAGGACGATTTCCGTGGCGCCCGCGTCCAGGGCGGCCGCGATGAGCTGGCCACAGCCGTAGCTGTGGGCGCGCAGGGCGTTGGCGGGGGTGGGTTCCATATCGGCAAGGCCGGAGGCCTGGGCGGTTTCGATCACGGCGGTGACCTTGCCGCCGTCGGCCTTCCTGATGGCCCACGCGGCGCCCACCGGGGCGAGGATGGGGCCCACCACGGCGTTGATGCGTTCCTCGTAACCCGCTGCCACCGCAGCTTCCAGGGTGCCTTCACCGCCGTCGGCTATGGGAAACTGCGTGGCGACGGCGTCCGGGTAGACGCGCAGGGCGCCCTCGGCCATGGCGGCGGCTGCTTCAACGGCCGTAAGGGAACCCTTGAACTTGTCCGGAGCAATAAGAATGCGCATGGGCTCCATCATGCCAGCCGAGAATCGGAAAGCGCTTGCCAAATCCGTCATACGGACAATCGCCTTCCCTCGACGGCGGAGGGTCGGCCCATGAAGCGCAGCGGGCTGCTGCTACCCCTGCCGCCATTCGTGGCTGGTAATGTGCGAGCCGCCCTGCGGCCCCATCTGCAGCATGCCGCCGTCCACAGCCCAGGACGCTCCGGTGACGTAGCTCGAGGCGGGGGAAGCAAGGAAGGCGATCACGGCGGCGATTTCCCTGGCGTCGCCCGGCCTGCCCAGCGGGACGCCGGGCCTGTCCTTCGTGGTGGGATCTTCATCCTCCTGCCCCGTCATGGGCGTGGCTATTTCGCCGGGGGCCACGCTGTTGGCAGTGATGCCATGCTCGGCAAGCTCCAGGGCGAGGGTCTTCATGAGCCCGCCCAGCCCGTGCTTGGAGGCATCGTAGGCGGAGGATCCCACCCGCGGCTGGAATTCGTGGACGCTGGTGACTGCCACCAGCCGCCCTCCCCTGCCGGCATGGACCATGCGCCGGGCGGCAGCCTGCAGGCAGACGAACGCGCCGTTGAGGTTGGTGTCGAGTGTCTGCATCCAGGTCTCGACATCAAGGTCCAGGAATTTCGTCCCGTCGCCGGTCCCCGCATTGTTGACAAAAACGTCCACCCCGCCGAGTTCTTCCGCCAGTTCGTCAATGACGGCACCCGCCCCTTGGAGGTCGGTGGTATCCAACTGGCGCACCACCGCCTTGCGCCCCAGGCCGCGGATTTCTTCCGCGGTAGCTTCGGCCCCCTCCTTGTCCGAATGCCAGGTGACGCCCACATCCATGCCCGCCCTGGCCAACGCAACGGCGGTGGCCTTGCCGATTCCGGAGTCCGATCCGGTGACGATAGCGGTACTGGGGCTAAAGCCGGTGGTGTCCTGCATGGTGGCTCCTCTTCGGTAATCAGGCGGGCTTCATAATCAGGCGGGCTTCATAATCAGGCGGGCTTCATAATCAGGCGGGCCTGCTCATCAGGCAGGGCGGCGGAGTTCCGGCGGCGAGGGATATCCGGCGTCGTTCGATTCAGGGCGGCTGTCCCGCACTGCCATGAGCGGGACAGCAAAGGTCACCACGGGCCGGGGGTGGGAATCGTCGGCCGACCTGACGGTCAGGCTCCTGGTGCCGGGAGGCACGGACGGGGTAAAGACCTGCAGGTTCCGGGACCCCACGTTCACGGACTTGCGCAATGAGTAATCCGTGCCGAAGTGGTCCTGGAGAATGATGACGGGTTCCGGTTCGCCGTCGGAGGCCAGCTGGATGTTGACCACCAGGCCGGTGGACCAGATTTCCACGCACAGCACCGTGAACTCCGTGGAGTCCGTGACGTGCCGGCCATAGGTGGGTGGCAGCAGCATTCCCCGGAGGGAACCCGAAGGGATAAGTTCGCGCATTGTAGTTCCTGTAAGTTCTGCGCCTGCCGACGACGGGACGGCGCCGGAGGTGATCCGGTGCTGGTCTTGCGGGGGTACGGCAGGACGGATGCGGCTTAGGCGTCTTCCCGGCCGGGATTTTCCAGCCGGAAGAAATTCGATTGTTGGCCGTCGCTGCGCTGTTCCTGGTAAATGAAATTCAGCCCGCGGGAGTCGAAGGTTTCAAACCATTCCTCCCAGCTGATGTGGCGGAGCTTGTCGTTTTCGCCGCCGAAGTCGATCCGCAGCACACCAAGATGGTCACCGTGCTCAGTGCCTTCCACAGTGGCCGGAACGCCGTCGCGCTCCTCCGCCCACTGCCTGATGACTTCGTGGTGCGTGGTGACCAGGCTGCGGCCCTCGCGTTCCGGTTCGTCCTCCGTTGAGGTGACCTCCTGTGAATATTTCAAGGACTTCGATGATTCCGGTCCGGTACGCACCTTCCCGCCGTCAGGTCCCGCGCCCAGATCTTCTTCGTCCCGGCCTGCTTCAGCTTCGCGCGTCTTGTTGCCTTTATCGTTTGCCATGGTGGCTATCCTTTCCCCTGGAGGTAAGTAGTAAGTCTACTTACTACGGAGCCTCCCGACCAGCCTCCATGTCAAGGGGCAGGCCCGGTTGCCGCAGCGGCCGCTGACGGCTGGAGAACAGCTAGGCGCGCGGCCGCAGCACGGCGTAATAGCCCGGGACCAGGCTCTGGGCAGCCACGTCCGTCATCGGGTTGGTTTCAATGGCGGCTACGCCGTCCTCGAGCAGCTCCCAGCTCTCCTCAGGCAGGACGCGGGAGCGTTCGGCAGGGCCGAAATGGCCCGGCATGGGCAGTTCGCGGATGGCCCGTTCAAGGGGGGCCGGGATGCCCTTGGCGGTGGCGCCCAGATGCGAGACATAGTCCACCGGGTTGCCCTGGAAGTTGGTCTCGGCAAGGAAGACCGTGCCGCAGCGGCCGGCCAGGACCCGAAGGTTCTCCACCAGCCCTGCCTGGTCATCAGGGCTCAGCACGTGGAGCACGCCGCGGATGAACACGTTGGCGCCGCGTTCGCCGGCCAGCCCCAGGGCGGCGCCGGGTGCTGTCATGTCCCGGGCTTCGTAGCGGACCCGGCCCGCCAGATCTTCCTGCGCTTCCGACTCCGCACGCGCCCGGGCCACTGCGTGGGCGGATACATCAACACCGATCACCTCGCGGAAGGTACCGGCCAATGCGCGTGTGAAGCTGCCGTGTCCGCACCCCACGTCAACCACGGGCAGCTCCGGATCCAGGTGGCGCAGCAGCACATCGCGGTAGCCCTGGAACTCGTGGTCCCGGCCCGAATCCCACAGAACCTCGCCGCCAGCGCCGGTCGCTTTGATGCCCGCCCAGTACTGGTCCCAGGCCAGGGGCCTGTCCTTGGGGGCAGAACGGGACAGCCGGGCAAGCTTGGGGATCATCAGGTACTTCCGCCAGGAAGAGCGCACCGATTTTGCTGGAGAGGACACAGATCCAATATATGTCGGGCAGCAGGCGGCCAGCAGTTGGCTGGCCTCCCGCGGTGCGCCGCGTGCATGCAACGGGCCTCGTTCCGTCACGCTGGAGTGATGTGCAGCTTCCAAGGGATCATCCGGGACGCGCCGCCCTACAATGTACTCAACTGGGAGCGAAGGGGGCATTGTGGCGGCTGATTTGCCGTGGGACCCGTCTGTGCCACGAACCGCTTTTGTGGCGGACCCCGACGACGGGCGGCTGGCTTTGAATGCGCAGGCACTGCGCGATGCCGGTTACGAGGTGCGCACCGCGCGTGATATGGACGGCCTCGCCCGTTTGCTGACTGCAGGCGAACCCTCAGTCATTGTGGTTGACACGTGCCTGTCTGCTGTTGAAGCAGTGGCCCCTGTCCTGGTGATGGTGGACCTGGACAATCCGGCGGAGCTTGCAGCCATGCAACCTCCCGGGATCCATGACTGCATTGCGAAACCCCCGCCGCCCAAGGAACTTGTCCACCGGGCCACCTCCCTCATCAGCCAGGTGTCGCGGCGCAATACCGCCCGGCAGGAGGCCGAGGCGCTCCGTGAACAGCTACGGCTGGTGTCTGCCGCTGTGCGCGGAACAAACGATCCGCAGGAGATCGCCAACCATGTGGTGGCTGGTTTTGGGCGGACGTTCAAGGCTGACCACGTCCGGCTCACCACGTTTGAGGACGAGCGGGTTCCCCCCATTACCGCCACCTGGACCAGACCCGGCCTTGAACCACTGGGGGACAACGCTCTCCCGGATGAAGGATCCGCGCGGCATACGGCCGACATGTTGTGGGCCGTGACTGAAACGCTCTCCTCCGAGGGGTCCGAGGAGGACGCGTCCAGCGGCGTACCCGCCGACGCCAAGCGTCTTGGCCCGGCGGCTTCGTTGCTGGCGGTGCCAATGGGTGAGGGCAGTTCATCACTGGGCATCATCTGGATCGTGATGTTGGACCAGCCGCGGCAATGGTCCCGCGCCGAGCTGGGCCTGATCCAGCACGTGGCCGGCAACGCCGCGCACGGGCTGATCCAGAGCCACCTGATCAGCAGCCAGCAGCAGGTGGTCAAGCAGCTTCAACAGCTCGACAAGGCGAAAACCGATTTCCTCGCCACCGTCAACCACGAGCTGAGGACCCCCCTGACATCCATCATGGCGTACCTGGACATGATCCAGGAAAGCACCGAGCAGCCCGTCTCGCCGGAGGTCCACCAGATGCTGGACATCGTGGTCCGCAACACTGAGCGGCTGCGGACGTTGATCGAGGACATGCTGAGCGTGTCCCGCAACGGCCTCGAGGACAACCTGATGCATCTCACCCCGGTGCGCCTGGGGCAGACCCTGGACCTGGTGGCAGGCGCACTGCGGCCCCTGGCCCAGCTGCAGAACGTCACCATTGCGGTGGATCCTGCCCCCGAGGACCCGGAGATCCTGGCCGACGAGGTGCAGCTGCAGCAGGTGTTCACCAACCTGGTGTCCAACGCCATAAAGTTCACGCCAAGCGGTGGCCGGATCGAGGTGGGCAGCGAGTCGCATGCGGCGGCAGACGGCAGCCGGTGGGCAACCATCAGCGTGGCTGACAACGGCATCGGCATCTCCAGCGAGGAAATCGACCACGTCTTTACCAGGTTCTACCGGGCGTCCAATGCCATGTCCGGAGCCATTCCCGGAACCGGGCTGGGGCTGGCGATCACGCAGGATATTGTGGCACGCCACGGCGGCCACATTGACGTGGCATCCACTTTGGGCGCGGGCACAACCGTCACTGTCAGCCTTCCCCTGGATACCGACCGCAGCCGGGCCAACTGAGCAAGGGAGGGAGTCACCGATGTTTTCCGACAACGACCCCCGGCTTTCCCAACTGCTCGAAGGCATCGTCCGGCTGGCATCGGGAGACCTCAGCTCGCGGATAGAAGTATCGGAAGCCCGCGACGAGCTGGATGCCATCATCATGGGCACCAACCTCCTGGCCGAGGACCTGCAGATCATCTACGAGGAACTCGAACAGCGGGTGCAGGTGCGCACCCAGCTCCTGCATGAAGCGCACCTGGAAATGCAGAAAATGGCTATGCAGGACCCCCTGACGGGCCTGGCCAACCGCTCTGCACTCATCGATGCCTTGAGGGCCACCATCGAGGACGACAGCACGGATGACGGTCCTGTCATCCTGCTGATGGACCTTGACGCCTTCAAATCCATCAACGACAGCCTGGGCCATACCGCCGGGGACCAGGTGCTGATCGCGGTGGGGCAGCGCATCCGTGCCGCCGTGCGCGTCACCGACGTCGTCGCCCGGCTTGGCGGTGACGAGTTCGCGATCGTCATGCCGGCTGTTTCCGCAGACCAGGCCGCCATCGCTGGGCATCGCATCCTGGCGTCACTGAACGAACCCATAGAAGTGCCAGGGCGGAGCGTGCGCTGCGGAGCCAGCATCGGGCTAAGCGTCGGCGGAGCGGGCCAGACGCCCGAGGACATGCTGATGGAGGCCGACGTCGCCATGTACGCTTCCAAGGCCGAGGGGCAGAACAGGCTGCACCGGTTCGAACCTGGCCTCCTGTTGATCCGCAGGCTTCGCAGCCAGCTGGTCGAGGACCTCCGGAACGCCATCAAGACGGACGGACTGACGCTGCACTATCAGCCCGTGGTGGAACTCGGCTCCGGCCGGATCGAAGGCGTGGAGGCACTGGTCCGCTGGAACCACCCCACCCGCGGACTGATCATGCCGGACGAATTCATTCCGCTGGCCGAGGAAGCCGGGCTGATCTCCGAACTGGGGCTGTGGGTGCTGCGCACGGCGGTGAGCCAGCTGCGGAAATGGATTGAGGGGCAGCTCGTGGACCACCGCTTCTCCGTCCGGATCAACATCTCCGCAACGGACCTGCAAAGCCTTCAGTTCATCGAGGAAGTCCGGAATGTCCTCAAGGAAACCGGCGTTCGGCCCGAACAGGTGGTACTGGAACTGACCGAAGTAGCCATCGTCAAGGGCAACGAACTGGACCGCTATTCGCTGGGCGGGCTGCGCGGGCTGGGCGTCGGCATTGAAATTGACGATTTCGGCACCGGCTATTCGTCCATCAGCTACCTCCGCCGGCTGCCGGTGGACCGTGTGAAGGTGGACCGTTCACTGATTGATGGGCTGGGCACCGATCCCAGCCAGCCGGCCCTCGTGGCGGCCGTACTGCAGCTTATCCGGGCATGTGGCCTGGAAGCCGTTTGGGAAGGCGTGGAAACGGCGGAACAGGCAGAGATCCTCCGCAGCCTGGGCTGCCTCAGCGCCCAGGGCTATTACTTCAGCAGGCCCGTTCCGCCGGAGCAGGTTCCCGATCTGTTGGCCACCCAGCCCGAAAGCGCCAACCAGTAGGGCGAAAACTACTGCGCTTTTGTCCACCCCGATATACGATCATCCTGCTGGGTCTGTTTTTTCGTCGCCGTGAATTGCGGCTTCCCGGCAGCATTAGACTTTTAGAAGCGGTTGGAAATTGAACAACAAAGGGCCACTGGGTCATTACTTCGTCAACTGGGGGCGTCGCTAATGTCGGTTCGTGTACAGGCGTGGGGAATCATCGCCGCTGTTTTGGCGGATCCGGATCCATCCGGCGCCGCAGTCCGGCAACGCCTCAGCAAGAGCCTCGATGAAAATCCTGGCGTGCCCGAAAGGGCGTTGCTGGAGTATCTCCTGGAAACGCGCCGCAGCGACGCCAATACCGTTGAAACGCTGGACAGCGCCAGGAAAATGCGCCTGGAACCCAGCGCCCTTCCGCCGCAAGTCGCGGAACAACTTGACGCAATCCGCAGCACTTCCCGCATCAGCGCATTGCTTGAGAGCCACATGCTGATGACGGCCTTCCAGCCTATTTACGGGCTGGCCAAAGAAACCGTGGTGGGCGTGGAGGCGTTGTCGCGCTTCGTCAGCGACGACGGCGCCGCCGCAGAACTGTGGTTCGCGGAAGCAGCAGCCGTCGGTTTGGGCGCGAACCTGGAGTTCTCCGCGCTCGGATCCGCCGCTGCTGCAGCCAGGGATCTTCCCGGGAACCTGTACGTATCCCTGAACATCTCGCCTACGTCCTGCCTGGACCCGCGGCTGCCCGAACTTTTCGAGCACATCGACCTTCCGATCAACCGCGTGGTGCTCGAACTGACGGAATCGGTCAGCGACGAGGAGTATCCGCAGTTCATTGCCGCCATGAACCCGCTGCGCGACCGTGGCCTGCGGATCGCCGTCGACGACACCCACTCCGGTGCCGGCGCATTGAGCCGGATGGTGCATCTGCGGCCGGACTTTTTGAAGGTGGGCCGGAACGTTATCGGGGACGTGGACAACGACGGCATCCAGCGCGCCCTTGCCGGCTGCCTGGTGGACTTCGCCGAGCAGATCGGCACCACCCTGATTGCAGAGGGCATCGAGACGGTGGGCGAACTCAAGGTCCTGACGGAGCTGGGCATCAGCGCCGGCCAGGGCTACCTTCTGGGCCGACCCTCCGTCCGGCCCCAGGACTGGGCAAGCTGGAACACCACGCTGGATATGGACGGCCTGAAACGCCAGCTCGTCAGCCCGGAACAGGGCGGCCACGTCACACCGCCAAACGACGCCCACTGATGCCCGCTGGTACGAAACGCGTACCGGCATCAGCTGGCGGGGCACTGACGCAAGCCCCGCCGCCGTAATGGCAGGGTCCCTCAGCTGGAGCGGATAGCTGCCGGGCCCCGGGGACGGGTTATTCTTCGTGGCCCTGGTCGGCGCTCATCTGGTCCTCGGCCGGCGGCGTCTCGCCGGGAGGAACTCCGCCGCCGGGTTCCAGCCCGGTGACGTTGCCTTCTGCCGGGTCCGGGTTCGGTGAGCCCGCAGCCTCCCTGCCTCCCTGCCCACCAGCGCCTGACAGGCCGGTGCCGGATTGGCCCTTGCCCGGCCGGTCAGGATTCGCGGGGTCGTTTTCCGGATGGTAGCTGCTCACAGTAATTTTCCTTTCCTGGCCGGCCGCGGCCTGGTGCCCCAGCTCTGGACTAATTGTAAGCATGCTGATAATTCTGGAAGGGTAATGTTCCGGCGATCCACTGGGGGCGCCGGGGCGCAATGTCGGAAGGAGCAGTCACATGGGTATCGGCGACAGCATCGGCAAGGCAGCAGAGAACGCCATGGAGGATCTCGCAGGGACCAGCAAGCCCACCGAGAAAATGGACGTTCCTGACCCAGCGGATCCCAATAGCGACGTGGAGGTCCACTCCTCCCTCAGCGAGGGATCGAACGCCATGGAAGCCGAGAAGCAAAAGGCACCCGGCCTGAAAGCCGGGCCGGCTCCGGGACCGGTATCGGAATCTCCCCTTGGCGGGGACGTTGACGACCGGGGCGATGACCGGGCGAACGACGACGGCGGGTTGGCGGGCAACGCTTCCGCTCCCGACGGCGCGGCGGAGCCAGCCGGTGGCCGCTCAGCGGAGGGCGTTTCGGGCGTTTCGGGAGGATTGCCTGACAGCAATCCTGACGAACTGCGGGCCGATCCGACCGAAGGTGACCAGGACCCGTCCACCAGCACCGGCCGGGACTTCAAGAAATAAGTCAGCTGGCCATCAGTCTCCCTGTGGGCCTGGCCACTCACCGCGTTCGAGCAGCACGTCCCTGAGCAGGTCCGCGCGGTCGGAGACGATACCGTCCACGCCAAGCTCCAGCAGGCGGCGCATCTCCGCTGGCTCGTTGATGGTCCAGACGTGGACCACCAGCCCCAGCGCGTGCGCACGCCGGATGAACCCCGGTGTGACCACTTCGATGCCGCCCCTGCGCGCAGGCACCTGAAGGGCCTGAACATCCTGCAGGATCCGGCGCATCACCGAGCGGAAAACCGGCCCCGGCAATACCCGTCCCAGCAGCACAAACAAGGCCACGGGTCCCACCCCGGCCGACGACGCGACCGGCCGGCTCAGCAGTTTCAGCACCGCCCGCCGCCGCCGGTCCGAGAAGCTGGTCACCAGCACCCGGTGGTGCGCCTGGTGTCGTTCAATTGCGGCGGCGAGGCTCCGGACGGAGTTCCAGTCCTTGACGTCCACGTTGAGGCGGGCGCCGGGCAGCCCGGTGACCAGGTCGTCAAAGGTGGGGACGGGCTCACGCCCGCCGATCTGCGCCCGGGCCACGTCGGCGGCTGTCAGGTCCGCGATCCGGCCGCCCCCGTCGGTCACCCGGTCCAGGGTGTTGTCATGGAAAACGAGCACCACGCCGTCCGCCGTCGTGTGGACGTCGGTTTCCAGGTACTCGTAGCCGAGTTCGACGGCGGCGCGGAACGCGGCCATGGAGTTCTCCAGCCCCTCCCGTGAAAATCCGCGGTGGGCCATGGCCACTGGCAGTTGGGATCCAGTGACGTCGGAGTGGGAAAAGAACGGCAAACTCACCCTGCGAGCGTACCGGAGCGGCACACCGCCAGAGCGCTGCGATAAAGCAGCGATTAGTCCCCTTCCGGAAAAATCTCCACTCCATCGCTGCAGTGCAGCAGCGTACGCCCGCGGCCGCCGTCGAGGTTAACCCACACGGCAGCGTGGTCCCCGGTGACCGCGTCCACCAGGCCGCCGGTTTCAAAACCGGGCATGAGGACCACGCGGACGCGGTCGCCCTGCCGCAGCTGCTTCCAGTGCGGCGCAGGCGTTGCCCTGCGCAGCGGCGCATCAACTGCGGCCTGTTTTGCGTTTGGTGCCATCGTTACCCCCTGAGCCATTAGGGGAGGTGTTGCCCCTGACGCCACCCTAGGAAGCAAAGGTGAACGCAAGGTGAGCGCAGGCTGTGAAATGCCTCAGGGAAGTTGGACACCCAGCGAAGCCAGCCTGGCCTCCAGGATCTGGGCCACGCCGTCGTCCTCAAAATGCGGCGCCTGCTGGCCCGCGGCGAGGATGGCCTCCGGGTGGCCGCTGGCCATCGCATAGCCGTGGCCGGCCCAGCGGAGCATCTCGATATCGTTCGGCATATCCCCGAAGGCCACAACATCTTCGGCGTCGATACCCAGTGAGGACGCGTATTCGGCCAGCGTCACGGCCTTGTTGACGCCCGGAAGGCACAGCTCCAGCATCGGTACCCCCGGTGACGAGTGTGTGACAGCCGCAAGATGCCCGACGGCGGGCCGCACCTCCGCGAGGAAATCGTCAGGAGTGCCCTCCCGGACGATCGCGAGGAACTTCACCACGGAGTCATCCGTGGCGAGCGTTTCGGCGAGCGGCGCCGGGGTGAACTCGCTGAGCAGTTCGCTCGATTCGTTTTCGATGAAGCCGGGTTCAAGGTGGAAGCCGGTCAGTGTTTCTGCCGCGAACAGGGCGGCGGGGCGGAGCTGCTTGATGATGCGCCGGACTTCCAGCACGGATTCAATGGCCAGGGTGCGGGCGGACACCAGCTGTTCGGTTTCAAGGTCCCACACCACGGCGCCGTTGGAGCAGATGACGGTACCGGCGTGCCCCAGTTGGTCCTGCAGCGGGTGCAGCCAGCGCGGCGGACGGCCGGTGACAAAAACGAGTTCGACGCCGGCGTCGCGGCAGGCGTGGAAGGCGCGGACGGTGCGGCCACTGATTTTTCCATCGTGTCCCAGGATCGTTCCGTCAATATCGCTCGCTACCAACCGCATCATGCAAGTCTACGTGGCCGTCGTTGCTGGAAGCTGGCGACGGTCAGCCCGAGGCTGAGGAGGCCCCGGCCTGCCTGCTCGAGGACCGGGTCGGTGGCCAGTGTTGGATGGTTGAGCAGGACGCCCACATCGCGCTGGATCCGTTGAAGTGGATGCGAAAGCCGGTGTGCGCTGCCGCCGGAGCCCGCCATGATCATGGTGACGGCGTGCGCGGATGCCTCACCGCTGGGGGCATATTGCTTGAACATTCAAGTCCTCGGGCGTAAATTTACCGCAGGCCCCTAGGCTTCCCCGCGCGCTCCTTGCTTCTTGCCCGTGCCGCCCAGGCGGGCGGTGACCTTCGCTGCCGCGGAAGCACAGGATTCGCCGAGCGCCTGCAGGCGGTCCTGCGATACCCGGAACCGCGGTGCCGGGATCAGCACGGCGGCCACCACCTCCCCGCGATGGTCATAAACAGGTGCCGCCAGCCCCACTTCATCGATGGAGGTTTCGCCGTAGTTGATGGCCCAGCCGCGCCTGACGTCGTCTTTCAGCCGGACAAGGTAGGCGTCCAGGCTGGATTCATCCAGGCCTGGGTACGAGATGGCACCGCTGCTGAGGAGGGAGCGGACGCGGGGTTCGGGTTCCTGGGCAAGGAAGACCTGGACTGAAGCGCTAAGGGCGTCACTGTAACGGGCGCCCAGCGGCGTGGTGTGCTTGATCTGGTGGTGGCTGGCGATCTGCTCCACACAGATTGATTCGTCGCCGCTCCACACCATGAGGGCACTGGTTTCGCCGGTCTGTTCGGACAGCTCGCGGAGCACAGGGTAGGCAACACGGCGCTCCTCCAGCTCCGCCAGCAGGGGTCCCGCCACGGCAATCAGTCCGAGTCCCAGCCGGAACCGGCGGGTTTCGGCATCCCGCTCCACCAGGCGCTCCTGTTCAAAGGTGGCCAGGATCCTGGAGACGGTGCTTTTGTGCAGCCCTACGCGGTTGGCGATCTCAGTGACCCCGAGGAGTGGCTCGTCCGCCGTGAAGGTCCGGAGGACAGCGATCGCGTTGACGATGACGGAAGCACCCTTGGTGTCGCCGTTACCTGTACTCTCGGTTGCTGTTGCGCTCATGATGTAAACCATCATTCCCTAAGGAGGCCGAAAGCGGCGCCAGGGCATCCAGGCGCCGCTTCGGGTGGTGGTACTGCTGCTGCAGCTAGGCTCCGATGATGTTGTACTCGGGGCCGAATGGGAACTTGGTGATGTTTTCCGCGCCGCCTTCCCCCACCACCAGGATGTCGTGTTCGCGGTAGCCGCCGGCGCCCGGCTGGCCGTCCAGGACGGTGATCATCGGCTCCATGGAGACCACCATGCCCGGTTCCAGCACAGTGTCGATGTCTTCGCGCAGTTCCAGCCCGGCTTCCCTGCCGTAGTAGTGGCTCAGGACGCCGAAGGAGTGCCCGTAGCCGAAGGTGCGGTTGGCCAGCAGGCCGCGACTGACGTAGATCTCGTTCAGTTCAGCGGCGATGTCCTTGCAGACGGCGCCCGGCTTGATCAGCTCCAGGCCGCGCTTGTGGACCTCCACGTTGATGTTCCACAGCTCCAGGGAGCGGGCGTCCGGTTCGCCGTAGAACAGGGTGCGCTCGAGGGCTGTGTAGTAGCCGGACGTCATGGGGAAGCAGTTCAGTGACAGGATGTCATGTTCCTGGATCTTGCGCGTGGTGGCCCAGTTGTGGGCGCCGTCGGTGTTGATGCCGGACTGGAACCACACCCAGGTGTCGCGGATCTCGGAGTTGGGGAAGGTCCGGGCGATCTCGTGGACCATGGCCTCGGTGCCGATCAGGGCCACTTCGTATTCGGTGATGCCGGCGGTGATGGCGTTGCGGATGGCCTCGCCGCCGAGGTCGCCGATGCGGGCGCCATGCTTGATGACTTCGATTTCCTCGGCTGACTTGATCATGCGCTGGCGCATCGCGGCCTGCGCAACGTCCACCAGGGCCGCGGACGGGAATGCCGCCTGGATTTTGTTGCGGTTGTCCAGCGGCAGTGAGTCGTCTTCGACGCCGAGCCGGCGGACGTTGATGCCGCGGGTGCGCAGGACTTCCTGGATGGCAAAGATGTAGTTGTCCCGCCGCCAGTCGGTGTAGACGATGTTGTCGCCGAAGCTGCGGCGCCACGGCATGCCGGCGTCGATGTTCGCGGTGACGGTCACGGTGTCATCTTTGGTGACCACCATGGCGTACGAGCGGCCAAAGTAGGTGAAGAGGAAGTCGGAGTAGTACTTGATGGAGTGGTAGCTGGTGAGGACGACGGCGTCGAGCTCCTTCTCGGCCATGATGCGGCGGAGTCCTGCGATCCGGCGTTCAAACTCGGCGTCCGAGAAGGTGAGGCTGGCCTTCTCGCCGTTCTTCAGGATTTTGGTGCGCTCAAGTTCGCTGACGGACGTTGCGTTCTCGGTGGTGATGGTCATCGTGGTGATGCCTTTCTGTTGGTGCATTTCTTGGGTGAAGTTGGTCTGGTTGACGCTGGTCCGGGTGAAGCTATTCCTGACGCAGGGGTTCCCGGCAGGTTTCCCTGGACAGGGCCACGGCCACCAGGGAAACCAGGGCGGCAGCCACGAGGTACCAGGCCGGTGCCAGGTCACTGGCGGTGGCGGCGATCAGGAGGGTTGCCATGAACGGGGCAGTTCCGCCGAACAGGGCGTTGGAAAGGTTGAAGCTCACCGCGAAGCCGCTGTAGCGGACCCGGGTGGGGAACATCTCCGCCAGGAAACTGGGGAGCGTGCCGTCGTTGAGGGTGAGCATGGCCCCGAGCAGGATCTGGACCAGGACGATCACCAGGAAGTTGCCCGTTCCGAGCAGGGCGAACGCCGGCACGGTCAGCAGGATGAAGCTGACGGAAGCGGCCAGCAGTACTTTCTTGCGGCCGTACCTGTCCGAGAGCATGCCGGTCAGGAAGATGAAGCCGATGTAGGTAATAAGCGCCACCGTGGTGGCAAGGAATGACTCGGTGGCGCCGAGGCCAAGTTCGGAGGACAGGTATGTGGGCATGTAGCTGAGGATCACGTAGAAGCCCACGGCGTTGAGCAGCACGGCCCCGACGGCCTGGAGCAGCTGCCGCCAGTGGTTCCGGAAGAGGTTGGAGACAGGCGCCTTGGCAGCATGGTCTTCGGCTTCCAGTTCCCGGAACACCGGCGTGTCTTCGAGCTTTGTCCGGATATACCGGCCGATCAGGCCCATCGGCGCAGCCAGCAGGAAAGGCAGCCGCCAGCCCCAGCCGTGCATTGCTTCGGAACTGAGCAGGGTAGTCAGGAGGCCGGCGAGCAGCGAACCGAGGAGCAGCCCGGCCGCCGTGCTGGCGGGAACGACGGCGGCATACAGACCGCGCCGGTTGGCCGGGGCGTACTCCACCAGGAAGGCGGACGCACCGGCATATTCTCCGGAGGCTGAGAAGCCCTGAACCACCCTGACGATCAGGAGCAGGACGGGAGCCCAAAGTCCGATCGTGTCATATCCGGGGATGAGGGCAATGCAGAACGTGGCCCCGGACATGATCAGGATGGACAGTGAGAGTGCGGTCCGCCTGCCTACCCGGTCTCCGATATGCCCCCATACAAAGCCACCGAGCGGGCGCACCAGGAACGAGACTGCAAACAGGGCAAAGGTCAGGAGGAGTCCGGCCTGGGGGTCCGACTCCGGGAAAAAGACTGCCGCGATGGTGACGGCCAGGTAGCCGTAAACGGCGTAGTCGAACCATTCGACAAAGTTTCCGATGAAGCTGGCCGCGATAACCCGGCGGCGGGTTTCCTTGCTGACGGCGCTGTCAGCGGAGTTTGGGCCGATCAGCTCCGAACGGCGGCCTTGGCCGCGGGCCACGGAGGAAGTTTCGTTACTCATGTATCCACCAAAGTTGTTGTGGTTGCATTCAGCGCAACGCTGTTGCACCAGACTAAGCGTGATGGGCACCACAGTCAATGGCTGCTGCTGATCCAGTCGGTCCAACATAGTGGAGGCTGGCGAATCCATGGGAGGCGCCTCGGATCGCCGGGGAGCAGCAGCTAATGTTGCAGCAAAAGAACTAGAGTTGCGTTTGGCAGACTCAACCCGGGTGGGGCGCTCCACCAGCCGGACGAAGTACTTGGTAGTTCTATTGACACCGCGCGTGACGGCTGACATATTTCGAGTACGCGCTATACGAGTTCTGTTGTGTAATACGCAATGACGGACGAGCGAAGTACCAGCTGCCTGCGGCTTCAATCTGCGGTATGAGAACGTAGAACCCGGGCTGGCTACCTCTTGGAGCGCCGCCCAAAGTCCCGGGACCGATGAAAGGAACACCAGCCAATGGTGCATAAAGTTCAAGCAGTCATTGCCAGGGAGAAGAATGCCCCGGTGTCGTTGGAGACCATCCTGGTACCGGATCCGGGCCCGGGTGAGGCGCTGGTGGATATCCTGACGTGCGGCGTCTGCCACACGGACCTGCACTACAAGCAGGGCGGGATCGGCGATGACTTCCCTTACCTGCTCGGCCACGAAGCCACCGGCGTGGTCAGCGCCGTAGGTCCGGACGTCACTTCTGTCGCGCCGGGTGACCGGGTAATCCTGAACTGGCGCGCCGTGTGCGGGCAGTGCCGGGCGTGCGCGAAGGGCCAGCCGCAGTACTGCTTCAACACCGCCAACGCCACCCAGAAAATGACTCTTGAGGACGGCACCGAGCTCTCCCCCGCCCTGGGCATCGGCGCCTTCGCCGAGAAGACCCTGGTAGCCGCAGGGCAGTGCACCAAGGTGGACCCCGAAGTGGACGCTGCCGCCGTCGGGCTGCTGGGCTGCGGTGTGATGGCCGGCATCGGTGCCGCCATCAACACCGGTGAGGTCAAGCGCGGTGAGTCTGTGGCCGTGATCGGCTGCGGCGGTGTGGGCATCGCCGCGATCGCCGGTGCGAAGCTTGCCGGCGCGACAACGATCATCGCCGTGGACATCGACGAAAACAAGATTGAAATGGCAAAGTCGCTGGGCGCCACGCATGGCGTGAACTCCAGGCAGGAAGACGCTGTCGAGGCCATCCGTGCCCTCACCGGAGGCAACGGAGCGGACGTGGTGATTGACGCCGTCGGCCGTCCCGAAACCTACCAGCAGGCCTTCTACGCCCGCGACCTCGCCGGCCGCGTGGTCCTGGTAGGCGTCCCGACGCCGGACATGAAGCTGGAACTGCCCCTGCTGGACGTCTTCGGCCGCGGCGGGTCCCTGAAGTCCTCCTGGTACGGCGACTGCCTGCCCTCCCGTGACTTCCCGATGCTGGTGCAGCACTATAAGCAGGGCAACCTGGACCTGGACGCCTTCGTCTCCGAGCGCATCAGCATCGATCAGGTGGAGGAAGCCTTCGAGAAGATGCACGAGGGCAAGGTCCTCCGTTCCGTAGTCGAACTGCCAGCCAGGGCGGCTTCCTGATGGGCGTCCGGATCGAGAACCTGGTCACCTCGGGGACGTTTTCGCTCGACGGCGGCACCTGGGACGTGGACAACAACGTCTGGATCGTGGGCGATGACGCCGAATGCGTGATCATCGACTCCCCGCATGACGCCTCCGCGATCATCAAGCAGGTCGGTGACCGCAAGGTCCTCGCCATCCTCCTCACCCACGCGCATAACGACCACATCGGAGCCGCGCGTGAGGTGGCGGACGCCGTCGGCGCACCGATCTACCTGAACCCCGAAGACCTGGTCCTCTGGGAACAGGTCTACCCGGATACGCAGCCGGACCGGGAACTGGCCGACGGCGACGTCTTCGAGGTGGGCGGGGCAACCCTGCGGGCCATCCACACCCCCGGCCACTCCCCCGGTTCCACCTGCTTCTACCTGGAGAGCGAAGGAACGGTCTTCACCGGGGACACCCTGTTCAACGGCGGCCCCGGGGCGACGGGGCGTTCCTACAGCGACTACCCCACCATCCTCACCTCCATCCGCGAACGGCTCCTGACGCTGCCGGGCGGCACTGTGGTCCGCACCGGCCACGGTGAAAACACCACGATCGCGGCGGAGCAGCAAACCCTGACCAAGGTCTCCCAGTAGCCGGCAGGGAAAGCAGTGTTGGTGAAGGCGCGCCAGGAAAGCTGGCGCGCCTTCGCTGGCGCTTGGATTCAAAAAGCAGCACGTAATTGCCGGTAAGGAAGTTGGAACGATGAAGTTCGGTAAGCAGCCCGCCCCCGTCGCGGACATCAATGAGGACGAGCTCTCTGTCCACAAGCCCAAGACCGAGGCGGCCGGCGTCAAGGCCGTCATGGTGGCGCTGGAGCGCGCGGTGGCCCAGGCCGGGGTGACCCGGACGGCGCAGTCGTTGCTGCGGCTGAACCAGCGGGGCGGTTTTGACTGCCCCGGCTGTGCGTGGCCGGAGTCGGACAAGAAGCGCAAGGCGGCCGAGTTCTGTGAGAACGGTGCTAAGGCGGTGGCGGAGGAGAACACCCTCCGCACGGTCGGGGCGGAGTTCTGGGCCCGGCATTCCATCGCTGAACTTTCCACCAAGACCGAGTACTGGCTGGGCAACCAGGGCCGGCTCAGCGAACCGGTGGTGATCCGGGCGGGTGAAACCCACTACTCACCGATCTCCTGGGCCGACGCGTTTGAGCTGATCGGCGAGCACGTCCGCGCCAGCACTGCTGACCGGTGCGTTTTCTACACCTCCGGGCGTACCGCCAACGAGACCGCGTTTATGTACCAGCTCTTCGCCCGCGCCCTTGGCACCAATAACCTTCCGGACTGCTCGAACATGTGCCACGAGTCCTCCGGTTCAGCGCTGAACCCGACCATCGGCATCGGCAAGGGCACGGTCTCGTTGGATGACATCCACGACGCCGAGCTGATCTTTGTGGTTGGGCAGAACCCCGGAACCAACCACCCCCGCATGCTCTCGGCTCTGAAAGAGTGCAAGGACAAGGGCGGCAAGGTGGTGGCGGTCAACCCGCTGCCCGAAGCCGGATTGTTCAACTTCAAGGACCCGCAGACCGTCTCCGGCGTGGTCGGCGGCGGCACCCCCTTGGCTGACGAATACCTGCAGATCAAGGTGGGCGGGGACCTGGCCCTGTTCCAGGCCCTTGGCCACCTGCTCCTGGCCGAGGAGGAACGGAACCCGGGCACCGTCGTCGACCATTCCTTCATCGAGGCCCAGACGGACGGGTTCGACGCCTACCGCGAAGCGCGCCGGACCCTGGACTGGGCCGAAACCGAGAAGGCCACAGGCCTGACCCGGGAACAGATCGAAACCGTGGCCGGGATGCTCATCAAGTCCAAGGCGTCCATCTTCTGCTGGGCCCTGGGCGTGACGCAGCAGCCGCACTCGGTGGACACCATCAAGGAAATGGTCAACGTCCTGCTCCTGCAGGGCAATTTCGGCAAGTCCGGCGCCGGTGCCTGCCCGGTCCGGGGGCACTCCAATGTCCAGGGCGACCGGACCATGGGCATCTGGGAAAAGCCAAAGGAATGGCTCCTCGAGGCCCTTGACGGCGAGTTCGGGATTGAGTCCCCGCGGCACCACGGCTACGACGCCGTCGAAGCGATGGAAGCGTTCGAACGCGACGAGGTGGACGTCTTTGTCTCAATGGGCGGCAACTTCTCCCTGGCCTGTTCGGACACCGAGACCCTCGAAGCCGGGATGCAGCGGATCGGCCTGACCGTCCACATCTCCACCAAGCCCAACCGCTCCCACATTGTCCACGGGCGCACCTCCCTGATCCTGCCCACGCTGGGCCGGACGGACAAGGATGACAAGCACCCCAAGGGCGCCCAGTTCCTGTCCGTGGAGGACTCCATGTCCGTGGTCCATTCCACCCAGGGCAGGCTGACCCCGGTCTCGGAGCACCTGCTCGCCGAGCCCGTCATCGTGGCGCGCATGGCCGAGGCGACGTTCGGCCCCGACCACTCCGTGGACTGGAAGGGCATGGCCGAGGACTACGACGTGATCCGCGACCACATCGCCCGCGT
Organism: Arthrobacter sp. SLBN-100; assembly: GCF_006715305.1. NCBI lineage: Bacteria > Bacillati > Actinomycetota > Actinomycetes > Micrococcales > Micrococcaceae > Arthrobacter > Arthrobacter sp. SLBN-100. The sequence goes on along the minus strand of NZ_VFMY01000001.1, from coordinate 3,263,707 downwards.
CCTGCCCGGCTTCGAGGACTTCAACACCCGGGTCCGGACGAAGAACGGATTCGTTCTGCCCAACCCGCCGCGCGACACCCGCTCGTTCAAAACGGATATCGGCCGCGGCCGCTTCACGGTCAGCCCGCTGGAGTACCTCACCCCGCCGGACGGGCACCTGGTGCTCCAGACCATCCGCAGCCACGACCAGTACAACACCACGTTCTACGGCCTGGATGACCGCTACCGCGGGATTTCCGGCGGTCGACGGGTGATCCTGGTCCACCCCGAGGACCTGGCCGAGCTGGGCTTCAAGGACCGGGACCTGGTGGACGTGGTGAGCACCTTCCGCGGGCACGAACGAAAGGCGGACAAGTTCCGCCTGGTGGCCTACCCTACCGCGAAGGGCTGCGCGGCCGCGTACTTCCCCGAAGCCAACGCCCTGGTGCACAAGGAAAACGTGGCCCGCGAATCCAACACCCCGGGCTTCAAAGCCATGTTCGTCAGGTTCGTGCCGCACGCCGCGGAAACCGCCGGCGCTGTGGCTGCGGAGGAGCTCGAGCCAGCCGCGGCGGGCTAATACAGCAGCGTCCGGTGGTTGAGCCTGTCGAAACCCCGGTGGTTGAGCCCGCCGAAACCCCCAGTGGTTGAGCCCGCCGCAAGCGAGCAGAAGGATCTCCCTCTCCAACCGCTGCCTAGCCTCGCAAGCTCGGTCAGGGAACCCGGCGGCCGTGGCCCCAGGCTCGATCACCGAACGGGCTCGAGTTCGGGTTCGGCAGGCTCAGCCAACCTACCTGGTTGGTCAGGCGGGTGGGGCGTGCAGGAACCGTTGGAGCTCTTCTTCTCCTGGCGAGAGTCCGAGGTGGACAAAGTCGGGCGGATCGCCGGTCGCCGACTGTAGTTGGTGTGGCCAGTGCGGTGGTTCCCAGTCGTGGTGTTCGGCTTTGTAGTGTCGGCCGGTGGGTGAGGTCCAGCCGGGCGGGTCGTTCCGGGTGGCCGGGGTGGGCGTCCAGCCGGTGGCGTGTTTGAGGCGGTGATGTTTGGGGCAAAGCTGGGCCAGGTTGCTGATCCCCGTATGTCCGCCGTGCTGCCAGGCTTGAAGGTGGTCGGTGTCGTTGTCCAGGGATGGGTTGTTGCAGCCGGGGAAGGTGCATCTGCCGTCCCGGAGCTCCAGTGCCTTTTTCATGGCCTTGGTGACCCTGTAGCTGGTGCGGCCGATCTCCAGCGGCGCCCCGTCCCGCGGGTCGACAAGGACCCGGTGGAACGAATCAGCACCGTCCGCGACAAGGTCCCGGGCCATCGACGGCGGGATGGGGCCGAACCCGTCCAGCATGGCGGGCTCCTCCGTCAGTCCCATGAGAGCGAATACCGGCACGGTGACCAGGACCTGCGCCCGGATCGTCGACGACGGGTTGGGATCCGTTCCTGCGCCTGCCCCTTCATAGTTACCTGCCCCGCCGCCGGTGCCTGTGCTGTTGCCTGCACGGACGCTGGAACTGTCACCACTACCGCGACTGGTGCCGCTGGTGAGGATCGCTGAAGCGAATTTGTCGGCCCGGATCTGGGTAAGGGTGCGGGGCTCGTCGGGTCCTTGTGCGGCCCGGGCGAGGGCGTTGAGCCGGTTCCAGCCCGCCAGTGCCTGGTCGGCCGGGAGGTAGGCCGCGAGCCAGGCCATGCCGTCCTGGTCCGGCCTGCATTCGACGCGCCGGTCTGCCACTGCCTTGGCGTGGCGTTTCTCGATCGTTTCGGCGTGGTGGCGCTCCCGCCAGGTGCGGGCTTTGTGCCGGAGCCGGTGCGCGGGTATTTCCCCAATCGTGGCCGCGGTGGCAGGCCTGGGTGTCTCCGGGTCCAGGAAATACGCTTCCAGGGCCGCGGCGCCGGCGGGGTCAAGGCTGGTCGTTTCCTCCACCATGACCAAGGCGTGCGGCCAGGTGATCGTCCCTGCCTGCAACGCCAACAACGTCAGCGGCAACTCCTTGGACAGGGCGTGGGAAGCGGCCAGGAATGAACCTGCTGCCCGCGGCCCGAGGGCCAGCACGGACCCGATTTCCGCGGCGACGGCCATCTCCTGCGCCTGCACCGGCATGTCCGGCGCCAGGGCTTGGGCGGTGTCCGCATACTTCACGGCAGCCCGGGCCTTCAAAGCGGCGATCCCGGCCTCCACCATCCGAGCCCCGGCAAGGATGTCCAGGCTCCCATCAGCCAGGCCGGCCAACGGATCAGCATCCGAGAAGGGCTCCGAACCACACCCATCCACCTCGGCATTGAGCACAGCAAGAGCGGCATTGATGTCCTCAAACGCCTTCGTCACCGCCGCTTTGCCCATAAAGCCATCATGGCAAGGGGGTCTGACATTTTCCGGTCGGACGTGAAAACCGGGGGCCGCCGATTTTCGGCGACCCCCGGTTCTCAACGATGGGTTTCGCTCCCCAGCCGCTCCCTAACCTCGCAAGCTCGGTCAGGAACCCGGCGGCAGTGGGCCCAAGCTCAACCACCGGTGTTGGGATCAGCCGCGGAGGCGCTCCATGCCCGGGTCGAAGAGGGGCTCGGCCGTGACGGTGGCGGCGATGCGCTTCCCGAAGTACTCCACCTCAACCGAGTCGCCTTCGGTCACCGAAGCCGGCAGCCAGGCGTAGGCGATCGGCTTGCGCACCGAGTAGCCGTAGGCAGCGCTCGTAACGTACCCGACTGCTTCCCCGGCCACGTACACCGGTTCCTTGCCCAGCACGAGGGAAGTGCCGTCGTCGACCGTCAGGCACCGCAGCGCACGCGTGGCCGGCTGCTCCTTGCGGGCCGCGAGGGCCTCAGCGCCCACGAAGCCCGTCTTGTCCTTGGCCACGGAGAAGCCCAGGCCGGACTCGTACGGGTGGTGCTCCGATGTCATGTCCGTGCCCCACAGCCGGTAGCCCTTCTCAAGGCGCATGCTGTTGAACGCGCCACGGCCGGCGGCGATGATGCCGTGCTCCCGGCCCGCCTCGAACAATAAGTCCCACAGCTTCAGTCCGTAATCGGCGGTGGTGTACAGCTCCCATCCGAGTTCACCCACGTAGGACAGCCGCATGGCCGTGACCGGGATGCCGCCCACGGAGATTTCCTTGGTCCGGAAGTACTTCAGGCCGTCGTTGGTCAGGTCGTCGGAGCTGACCTTGCCGATCACCTCGCGGGCCAGCGGCCCCCACAGCCCGATGCAGCAAGTACTGCCGGTGATGTCGGTGACGTGCGCCCACTGTGCAGGGTCCGCAGCAGACTGCTTGCGGGCCTCCACTCGGAGGTAATCAAAGTCCACGTTGCTGTTCACGCCCAGCTGGAACTCTTCCTCCGCCAGCCTTGCGACGGTCACGTCGCTGCGGATGCCGCCGTCGTGCTCCAGCAGCAGGCAGTACGTCACGGCACCCGGCTTCTTGGCGATGTTGCCCGTGCTGAGGCGGTGCAGCAGCGCCTGCGCGCCGGGCCCCGAGACGGAGAGCCGCTTCAGCGGCGTCATGTCGAAAAGTCCGACGGCGGTACGCGTCTTCCACGCCTCGGCCGCCGAGATGGGGGACGAGAACATGGCGGACCATTCATCCCGCTCCGGCGTCTGCCACTCCTCCGGCAACTCCTCGAGGAGGCCGCGGTTGGCCTCGAACCAGTGCGGCCGCTCCCAGCCGGCGGACTCCAGGAAGAACGCCCCCAGCTCCTTCTGCCGCACGTTGAACGGGCTGACGCGCACGTCCCGCGGGGATTCCCTGGGCTGCAGCGGGTGCATGACGTCGTAGATTTCCACGAAGTTCTGCTGGGACGTCTCGCTGACGTAGGCGTCGGAGGTCTGCACCTTCTCGAAGCGGGTCAGCTCGCAGCCGTGCAGGTCCGTGCGGGACCGGCCTTCCACCAGCAGCTCCGCCATTGCCTTGGCCACGCCGGCCGAGTGTGTGACCCAGACGGCTTCGGCCACGAACAGGCCTTCGAGGTCGGGCGCCTCGCCCATGAGCGGGCCGCCGTCGGGGGTGAAGGAGAAGATGCCGTTGAACCCGTCCTCGATCGCGGAGCTGCGCAGCGCGGGCAGCAGGTCCTGGCTGTCCTCCCAAGCGGGCAGGAAGTCTTCCAGGGTGAAATCCAGGCGGGAGGGCATGCGGTGATCCGACATTTCCTCTGCGGAAACCTTTGGCAGGGCGGACATATCCACCGGCATGGGACGGTGGGCGTAGCTCCCGATACCGATGCGGTCGCCCCATTCGCGGTAGTACAGGTCCTTGTCCTGGTAGCGCAGGATGGGCTTGCTCGCACCCTTGGGAAGCTCGTTGACGCCCTCAAGTTCGGGCAGCGGGGTGCTGACGGCGTACTGGTGGCCCAGCGGCAGCAGCGGGACTTCGAGGCCCACCATCTTGCCGAGTTCACGGCCCCAGAAACCTGCGCATGACACCACGATGTCCGCCGGGATCAGCCCGTTATCGGTTTCGACGCCGGTCACCTTGCCGCCCTCCTGGGCGATGCCGGTGACCGTGGTGTTGCCCTGGTACGTCACGCCACGCTCACTGGAGCGCTCGATCAGCAGCTGCACCGCACGGGCGGCGTGGGCCAGGCCGTCGGTGGGGATGAGCAGGCCGCCCAGGACTTCGCGGCCGCCGGTGAGCTTGCCGGTGTTCAGGAGGGGGTAGATCTTTTCGCATTCGTCGGCGTCGACGATCCGGCTTTCGACGCCCCAGGAGGTCATCACGCCCATCTTGCGCGTGAGGTCGGCCAGGCGCTCGGGGGTGGTTGCCAGTTCCAGGCCGCCCACCTGGTTGAAGCAGGACTGGCCGTCCTTGCTCAGGGCGAGCAGCTTGTTGACCGTGTAGGTGGCGAATTCGGTCATCGTCCGTGACTGGTTGTTCTGGAACACCAGGCCCGGCGCGTGCGACGTGGAGCCGCCGGCAAGTTCCAGCGGGCCCTGTTCCACCACCGTGATGTTGGTCCAGCCGCGGGTGACGAGTTCGTCGGCAAGGTTGGTCCCGACAATGCCGGCGCCGATAATGACAACGCGTGGTGATGCGCTCATGGGTGTTGTTTCTCCTGTTTTGCTTGAGAGGCGTTGGCGTTAGCGGAAGACGACGGTGCGGGTGTTGTTGAGCAGGACCCGGTGCTGGGAGTGCCACTTGACTGCCCGGGACAGCGCCTGGGATTCGGCGTCCCTCCCTACCGTGACCAGTGCGTTCGGGTCCAGGCTGTGATCCACCCGGAACACTTCCTGCTCGATGATCGGGCCTTCGTCCAGGTCTGCGGTGACGTAGTGCGCGGTGGCTCCGATGAGCTTCACGCCGCGGTCGTAGGCCTGGTGGTAGGGCTTGGCACCCTTGAACCCGGGCAGGAAAGAATGGTGGATGTTGATGGCGCGGCCGCGGAGGCTGGCGCACAGGTCGTTGGACAGGACCTGCATGTAGCGTGCAAGGACCACCAGGTCCGCGTCGTACTCGGCCACCAGTTCCAGCAGGCGCGCTTCAGCTTCGGGCTTGGTAGCGGCCGTCACCGGGACGTGGATGAACTGCAGGCCGGCGGCTTCCGCCATGGGGCGAAGGTCCTCGTGGTTGGAAACCACGACGGCGATCTCCGCACCCAGGCTGCCGGCGCGCCAGCGGAAGATGAGGTCATTGAGGCAGTGGCCGAACTTCGAAACCATCACCAGCAGGCGCTGGGGGCGGCCGTCGTGGATCGAGAATTCCATGTCGAACTCATCGGCGACGGCAGCGAACTCCGCGCTGAGGCCTTCCGCGGAAACTTCATTGTCTCCCGGGGTGAAGGCCGTGCGCAGGTAGAGCTTGCCGCTGATGTGGTCATCGAACTGCTGGTGTTCAACGATGTCGAAGCCGCGATCGGCGAGGAATGCCGTGATGGCCCGGACGATTCCGGGGCGCTCCGGGCACGCAAGGGTAAGGACATACTGTACGGTGTCGGTGCCGCGGACACCGGCAACGTCGCCGGCCTCCACCGTCACGTTACCGGTGGGGCGGCCTTCGAGGACTGTGGTCATGGTCTACTCCTGGTTCTTTGCGGGTGCTTGGGTGTCAGCGGGGGAAGCCGCGCAGCGGCCGTCGTCCGGACAACGCTGATCACATTGATGCTTGGTAACGAGATCGAACTGGACGCCGCCGTGCTGGTCCACGCCGCTGCGGATGGCGCGCTCCACAACGGAGTCCGCCAGCCGGCGCCGGAGGGACAGCGGGTCCCGGCGCAGGTCCTTGACCAGGGCGAAGCACAGCAGCAGCATGACCAGCACGAACGGCAGGGCCGCCACAATGGTGATCCGCTGCAGGCCGGAGAGCGCCTCGGACGGTTCATCGCCGCCGGCCAGCATCATCACGGCGGCTACCGCCCCGGTGAGCAGGCCCCAGAAGATGACCAGGCCGCGCTTCGGGTCGGAGGACCCGTTGGAGCTCAGGGATGCCATGATGATCGATGCGGAATCGGCTCCGGTGATGAAGAAGATGGCCACCAGGACCATGGCCAGGACCACAACGGCTGCGGTGAGCCAGGCAGGCATGGACATGTTCCGGACGAGGTCGAACAGGGCGCCGTCGAAGTCGATGGACGGTGACCCGCTGGCCATGGAGACCAGGCCGGGGGCGCCTGCCTTGTCCGCTTCTTCCTGGACGTGGAAGGCCGTGCCGCCGAAGATGCCGAACCAGATGACGCTGACGATGCTGGGGACCAGCAGGACGCCGGTGACGAACTGGCGGATGGTGCGGCCGCGGCTGATGCGGGCGATGAACATGCCCACGAACGGCGTCCAGGAAACCCACCAGGCCCAGTAGAAGATGGTCCAGCCGGACATCCAGGTCCGGAGCGCTTCGTCTCCGACGGCTTCGGTGCGGGAGGACATCTCGGCGAGGTCCCTGGCGTAGTCACCGACTGCTGCGGGAATGAGGTTGAGGATGAACAGGGTGGGCCCGGCGAGGAAAACGATGAGCGCCAGGATCACGGCCAGGACCATGTTGATGTTGGACAGCCACTGGATGCCGCGGCTGATGCCGGACACCGCCGAGGCCACGAAGCATGCTGTCAGGACGGCGACGATGGCCACCAGGACGGGTGTTCCCACTTCGCCGATCCAGCCGTTTGAGGTGAGTCCGCTGCCGATCTGGAGGGCGCCGAGGCCCAGGGACGCTGCCGTGCCGAAGAGCGTGGCGAAGATGGCCAGGATGTTGATGAATTTGCCCACCGGCCCTTCCACCGTCCTGATGCCGAACAGCGACGTGAAGGCAGCAGAGATCAGCTGCCGGCGGCCCAGCCGGTAGGTGCCGTAGGCCATGGCAATGCCCACGACGGCGTACATCGCCCAGGGGTGCAGGGTCCAGTGGAAGATGGAGGTTGCCATGGCCGTCTGGATGGCTGCCGGCGTCCGTCCGTCCACCGTTCCCGGCGGCGGGGAGATGTAGTGGTAGAGCGGCTCGGCCACACCGTAGAACATCAGGCCGATGCCCATGCCGGCCGCAAACATCATGGCGATCCAGGAAATGGTTCGGAACTCGGGCTTTTCGCCGTCCTTGCCGAGGGGAATGTTGCCCCATTTGCCCAGGGCCAGCCAGAGGACGAAAACAACGAACAGCGAGGCCAGGACCATAAAAAGCCAGCCGGTGTACTCCATCACCCAGTCGAGGGCGGCTGTTGACGTGGCGGCAAGGCTGTCCCGGCCCAGGAAGCCCCAGGCCACAAAGGCCAGGGCGAGGACACCGGTGATGCCGAAGGTGGCCTTGTCGAGGGTGAGCTTACGGTTCCGCCGTTGTGCCACAGCCTGCTCGGCCTTGGTCTGGCGGAGTTCCTGCATGATTTGTTCGGTGTCCTCCGCGTCGTGTGAGTCGTGGGAGGAAGGAGAGTTCTCCGGTGCAGGAACGAGCTGGGGCTCCTCCAGCTCAAGGGGGGATCGGGCATCCGTGCGGATGTCGCTGTTCAAAGCCATGTCAAGTCCTTTGGTTTGAATTCATGGGCTGACGCTGTACTCCGGCGTCCCCAAGCCGGACGGAAGATCGGGGGCTTCCTGGCATTCACTGATCAAGGTCAGCTCTGCTTCCATCGCGACGGTTGTTCCGTAAGGATCAACACGTCTCGCGATAAGCAACAGAGTGGCCCGTATCACAGTCACGTGTCAAGGGTTTTCTGAAGTCTTAAGCCCTATTTCAGGGATTCCGGCTGCGCCTTGACAGTGGGCCGGAACAGGGGCTAGGCATCGATCACCAGGTCCGTCTGCGCGGTGGAGCAGCAGGGCAGGAACTTGCCGGCAGTGATTTCCCGTGCCCGGATCCCGCCCTGGTGGTTCATCTCGATCTCCCCTGAAAGCTTGACGATCTTGCAGGAGCCGCACATGCCTTCCTTGCAGTTCGCGCCGATCCTGACGCCGGCGCGCTGGGCCGCCTCGAGGATGTGCTCGGTCGGGTCGATCCGCACATTGATGCCGGTGCGCAGGAAGGACAGGGTGAGGCTGCCTGTTCCGACCGTGTCGAAGCTCGAGGCGTCAGGGGAACCCGCTTCCGGCCCCACCTCCGAACTGCCGTCGGGGGCTTCGGCCGTGGGCGCGTCCGGGTCGACGGTTTCCAGCGGCAGCCCCGTGGCCTGCAGTGTTCCCTCGGCGTCGTAACCGGGCTCGTAGAGCCCGAACGCGCTGGGCTGGCTTTCGTAGTAGTCCTCGGCGGATTCGGCGATCTCCTCGGCGATTTCCTCCGCAATGTCCACTGCAAACGCGAGCTCCGCCTGGTATTCAAGGAGCGTCTGGCGGTCTCCGGAGAAGAATTCCATGTAGATGGAGGTGTCGTCGACGCCGACCTTCCTAAGGAGCTCGGTGGCGGTGTTCAGGTACCCCTCGGGGCCGCAAGCGTAGACCTGGCGGCCGTTGGCGTCGGGGGCCACCTCCTCGAGCATCGCCGCCGTCAGCCTTCCGCTGAGCCCTTCCCAGCCCTCGGGTTTGCTGCGGTCGCCCAGGGAGTAGTGGACCTTGATGCGCGAGTCCACGGAGGCGATGTAGGCCAGTTCCTTGTGGAAGGCAAAGCCTCCGGCTTCCGAGCCGTGGTAGAGCACCACGACATCGGCGTGTCCGGGCAGGGAGTGGATGGTCCGCACCATGGACATGATGGGGGTGATGCCTGCGCCGGCGGCCAGCAGGAGGTACCGTGCCCGCCGGTCGGCGTCGGGCAGGTGGAATGCCCCGACCGGTCCGAGCATCTCCAGGACGGTGCCGGGTTTGACGTTCTCGTGCACCCATGGCGAGACCAGTCCCGTGGGGTCGCACTTGACGGTAATGCTGAAGGTCCACGGCTCGGTGGGCGAACTGGACAGCGAGTAGCTGCGGTCCACCGGATCCTGGTCCTCGCCATTTACGGGAAAGGCAACGTTCACGTACTGGCCGGCACGGAACGCCAGGGGCGCACCGTCGGCACGGCGGAACACGAAGGTCATCATGCCGCCGGCCTCGGGAACGGTCTCGACGCATTCGGCCATGAACTCCTGCGGATGCCAGGGGCCCAAGGCACGGGCGGCACTGGCGGGTCCCTCGGTGGTGCCCATCACCCTGTTCCACGGCATCTCAAGACCGCGGATACGCTGTGGTTCCTGGATTGCCGTTTCGGTGAGGAGTTCAATCATGCCAAGTGCTCCTGCACGCGCTGCACGTACCAGTTGATGAACGCCTCGACCTGGTATTCGCTCTTCATGTAGGGGCCGGGCTCGTAGGCGGGACTGCCGGCGCCCTGCTGGCACAGCTCCACGAACGCCTTGTCCTGCAGGTTCGTTTGCTTCCAGGTGTAGGTGAGTTTCTCCAGGTCGTAGTCGACGCCTTCCACGGCGTCGTCAGCAACCAGCCAGGTGGTGCGTACCAGGCTCTGGTGTTCGTTGACGGGGAAGACGGCGAACGTGATGACGTGGTCCCCTTGGAAATGGAACCAGCTGTTGGGCTGCAGGTGCATCGAGCAGCGGCCAAGGCGGAAGTCGGGCAAGTCGCCGAGCAGCTTCTTGGAAAGCCTGCGCCCGTCCGGGGAGAACGATTCACCCTCACCGTCGAGCGATTCCCGTGAGATACGGATTCCCGCGACGCGCGTGTCAAGCTGCTCGACCACCTCATAGGGAAGGCCATAGCGGCGGCAACGCTCCTCGAGCGAGGACTGGGCCTCCTTGTTCCGGTTCCACACTTCCTCAAGATGGGGCGGGATCAGGCCCTCCGTCAGGCCCCAGGTGGGGAAGAGGGAGCAGGCGAGCTCCGGGTGGCCGTCGCAGTGGTAGCACTCACGGTTGTTCTCCATGACGAGCTTCCAGTTGCCCTCTTCAATGATGTTCTGCTGGTAGGCGATTTTTGTCTTGGAGAGATCGTGGGGCGCCAGATAGGGCTCAAAGATCTTTGCGGTTTCGTCGAAGTCCGTCGGCGGTTCGTCCGCGATGCAGACGAAGATGAGTCCGGCGACCTCGCGGCCGTGGGCGCGCTTGAGGCCGAAGCAGCTCTTGTCGAACTTCGTTTCCCCCGGCGCGGAGGCATGGATCAAATTGCCCTCCGGGGAGTAGGTCCAGGAGTGGTAGCCGCAGACCAGGTTTCCGGTTGACCCGGCAGCTTCGGTGAGAACGCGGGCGCCGCGGTGGCGGCAGACGTTGTGCAGGACGTTCACCGCCCCGTCGTCATTGCGCAGCACAATCAGGGAGTAGGGCCCGTAGTCGACGGTGACGTAGTCGCCCGGCTCCGGCAGTTCGGCGGTACTGGCGGCAAAGATCCAGTGCTGGCCGAAAATGGCCTCCATGTCGATGTTGAAGATCGAGCGATCGGTGTAGAAGGGGGCATCGAGGGAGTAGCCGGTGCGCCGGAACTCAAACAACGCGGTAATTTCTGCCAGCTGCTCGGCCGGCAAGGATGCAGCGAGTTTTCCGCGTGAATTGAGGGGGACGTTCACTGAAGCAGTCATGGGTTTCCTCCCGGGAGGCATGGGTAGTGGTGTTGCGGTGGCCATGGGTTCGCGCGGGTGCTAGCGGCATGGCCGAAGTACTTGTAATGATGAGATTAGGGTCACGGCAGCTGCAACAAAAGCGCAACATTTTGAAGATAACCATGCAGAATAGGTGCATGATCGATCCGAGGCTTATCACACTCCGCGTGTTTGCCCGATGCGGCACCATAGGCGCGACCGCGGAGCTCACGGGTTATTCTCCCTCCGCCGTCTCCGCGCAATTGCGGGAGCTCCAGCGTGTGCTTGGAATGCACCTGCTGACGAAGGACGGCCGGGGTGTGCGCCTGACCGCCACGGGCCGCTTTCTGGTGGAGGGCTCGGATCCCCTCATTGCCCAGTGGGAGAGCCTGCGCGCCGCAGCCATGGAGGCCGGTGACCAGGTGCAGTCCCGTTTTGGCCTCGGCGGGTTCTCCACCGCGGCCGCCCAGTTGCTCGCGCCACTGGCCGCCACCCTGCGCTCAACCCGGCCCCTGCTGGAGGTGCAGGTTCTTGAGGCTGATCCGGCCCGCTGCTTCGACTTGCTGGTTGCGGAACGAATCGACCTTGCAGTCATTGTCGCCATGCAGTCCGACAGTTATGGTGAGGACGATCCGCGCTTTGAGCAGAGAGTTCTGCTCGATGATCCACTGGACGTCATCATTCCCGGTGACCATCCGCTGGCATCACGGGAAACAGCGACGCTTGAAGAACTGGCATCGGAACCCTGGATCACGGAGTCCGCCGGTTCCACCTACCATTCCCTCTTCACGGCGGCGTTCACGGCAGTCGGGGTGACACCCCGGATTGCCCATGAAGCCGTTGAATGGGAAACCCACATCGCGTTCGTGGGTGCGGGGCTGGGCGTCGGCCTGCTGCCCCGGCTGGCGCCTTTGCATGGTGCCGAAAACGTGGTTCGGCTACGCATTACTGGCAAGGGGAAGCCCACGCGCCGCATTGTCGCCGCGGTGCGCAGGGGCAGCATCGCCTCACCCCTGATCCAGGAGTCGCTCGGCATCCTGCAGGTCAATGCCAACCGGATCCTCACCGGCCGGCTCGAAGAGGATCTCTGAGCGCTGCCGGCGTGGGTGCCGCCGGTACCGCCTTTAAACCCCGATCGTCGCCAGCACGGCACCGGCATTGACCACGCTTCCGGCCTTCGCCCGGAGATCCGTGACTATCCCGGCCCGGTGGGCGGCTACCTGGGTTTCCATCTTCATGGCTTCAAGGACGACGACGGGGTCCCCAGCCGCCACTTCGGCGCCCGGCTCCACGAGCCACTTCACTACGGTCCCGGCCATGTCCGCCCGCAGCTCGCCGGGGTCAACAGGGCGGGCAACAGCGCGGGCGGCAGCGCCGCCGTCGGGCCCTTCCTGCACGGAGGCGCCCTGCACAGGACGCCCGCCTGAGCGTGCCCAGCCATCCAGCAGGGCCGCGGGAAGGCCGACGGCGAGGCGCCGGCCGTCGACGTCAACGGTGATGGTGCGCCGCGCACCGTCAGGGACCAAGGTGGCAAACCCGGGATCCGCCGCGATGGCATCCGTGAAGTCCGTCTCGATCCACCGGGTGTGGATGGCGAGTGCTGTCTCTGACGTGAAGTCAGGGGCCTGGACCACGGCGCGGTGGAACGGCAGGACAGTGGCCACGCCGGTGACCTCCATTTCCGCCAGGGCGCGGCGGGCCCGGCGGAGGGCCTGTTGCCGGTCGGCGCCGGTGACGATCAGCTTGGCCAGCAGGGAATCGAACTGCGGCGCCACAATGGAACCGGCGCGCACCCCCGAATCCAGCCGCACTCCCGGGCCGGTGGGGCCGCTGAAGGTGGCGATGGTTCCCGGCGAGGGCAGGAAGCCCCGGCCTACGTCCTCGGCGTTGAGCCGGAATTCAAAGGAGTGTCCGCGCGGCTCGGGATCAGCAGCGAAGCGCAGGGGCTCGCCGGCGGCAATCCTCAGCTGTTCCTGGACCAGGTCCACGCCGGTGGTCTCCTCCGTGATGGGGTGTTCCACCTGCAGGCGCGTGTTCACCTCAAGGAACGCGACAGTGCCGTCGGCGGCCACCAGGAACTCCACCGTCCCGGCACCCCAGTAGCCGGCTTCCCGGCAGACGGCCTTGGCGGCGTCGTAGATTTGCCTGGTCTGCTCCGCTGTGAGGAACGGTGCGGGTGCCTCTTCCACCAGTTTCTGGTGCCGGCGCTGCAGGGAGCAATCGCGCGTTCCCACCACCACCACGTTGCCGTGCGGGTCGGCCAGCACCTGGGCTTCCACGTGCCGGGGCCGGTCCAGGTACCGCTCCACAAAGCATTCGCCGCGGCCGAACGCCACCACCGCTTCCCGCACTGCTGAATCGAAGGCTTCCTCAATCTGGTCCATCCCACGGACCACTTTCAGCCCCCGCCCGCCGCCGCCGAACGCCGCCTTGATCGCAACCGGCAGGCCGTGTTCTTCGGCAAAGGCCCTCGCTTCGGCGGCCGAGGCCACCGGTCCGTTGCTGCCCGCCACCAGCGGGGCGCCTGCCCGGACGGCGATCTCCCGGGCGGTGATCTTGTTGCCGAGCAGCCTTATGGCTTCCGGCGACGGCCCAATCCATGTGAGGCCGGCATCCAGGACAGCCTGGGCAAAGTCAGCATTCTCGGACAGGAATCCGTAGCCGGGATGCACCGCGTCCGCGCCGGACTCCGCGGCGACGCGCAGCAGCTTGGGGATGTCCAGGTAGGTTTCGGACGGCGCATTGCCACCAAGGCAGTAGGCCTCGGAAGCCGCGCCAACGTGCAGGGCGTCGGCGTCCACGTCCGCGTACACTGCCACGGACTCCAGGCCCGCGTCCTCGCAGGCACGGGCGATGCGGACGGCGATCTCTCCGCGGTTGGCGATCAGGACCTTGCGCATAAGCTGCTCACTTTGTCTGGGTAGCGTCGGGGGAAGGGAAGGAATTGCCGGGCACTGTGTACCCGGGGGCCCAGCGGAACCTGATGCGTCCGCCGATGGGGACCTGGGCGGCGAGGTCCAGTTGGTGGTCAACCACCACGGCCACCACGGGGTAGCCGCCCGTAAGGGGGTGGTCCGCCAGGAACAGCACAGGCTGCCCCTCGGGCGGGACCTGGAGGGCTCCGGCCACGGTCCCCTCGCTGGCCAGTTCTCCGTTCCGGCCCCGTTCCAGCGGGTCGCCGTCAAGGCGCATCCCCACCCGGTTGGAACGGGGGGTCACCGTCCAGTCCTGGGTGCAGAGCGATTCCAGCGCTGCAGCGTCGAACCAGTCATCCCGCGGTCCCGGCACGATGTCCAGGACGGTCACGCCGGTGTCCGGATAGTCCGGCTGCACCTCAGGATTGCCCACTACATTGGAGGAGGTGGCTTTCCCTGCCTGGATGAACCCGCCCGCGGCCAAGGGTGCGGGGCCGATCCCGGACATGGTGTCGGTGGAGCGGCTTCCGAGGACGGGTTCCGCTTCCACTCCGCCGCGGACGGCAAGGTAAGTGCGGAATCCGCGCTCCGGTGCCCCGAGTGTCAAGACTTCGCCGTCCAGCAGGGCGAACGCCGTGGCCATCGGCGCGTGGCGCACCTGCCCGGACCGGCCGCCGTCGTCCTCGGCCGTGTCGTCCTGGGCAGTGCCGGTGCCGGGGACGTCCGACGGCGGCGCAACGGTCAGTGCCACCGGGGCGCCGGTAACAGCCAGCACCTGGTCCCCCACCGCCTGCACGCGCAGCCCGCCGGCCACGGTTTCCACGACGGCGGCCCCCGGCTGGTTGCCCACAATCCGGTTCGCACGGCGCAGGGAGGAACGGTCCAGCGCACCCGCCGCGGACACCCCCAGGCTGCCGTGCCCGTGGCGGCCCAGGTCCTGGATCAGGCTCTGGAGTCCCGGCGACAGGATCCGCAGCCCGGAAGGGACGGCGGGCTCGTGGACGGCGGGCTCGTGGGCGGCGGAATCCTGGACAGCTGGAACCTGTGCATTGGGGGCACCGGCAGGCCGATCAGGGACTTCCACGAGCTCACGCACCGCCAGGAACTGCACCCGGTCCCCCGGGGCAGCCAAAGCAGGCTGCTCGCGTCCGAGGTCCCACATCCGCGCCGCGGTACGGCCGATCAGCTGCCAGCCGCCCGGTGACTGCCGCGGATACACCGCCGAGTAGTTGCCTGCAAGGGCCACCGATCCTGCTGGGACGGCGGTCCGCGGTGAACTCCGGCGGGGGACTTCCAACGACTCGTTCTCCCCCACCATGTATCCAAAGCCCGGCGCGAAGCCGCCGAAGGCCACGGTCCAGACCTGCCCAGTATGGGCAGCCACGACTCCCTCAACCCCCAGCCCGGTCAGCCGGCCCACTTCGGCGAGGTCCTCGCCGTCGTACACGGTCTCGATCTGCACCAGTTTGCCGTCCGCCTGCCCCTGGACCGTCAGGTCCAGCTCAGGCAGCCGGGCCTCGATGCGCCGCGCGGACTGGGGCGAATCAGCCTTGACCAGCACGGTTTCTGCGGCCGCCAGGACATCCACCTGGCCGGGGAACGGGTGCTCCAGGAGGAGGGCCTGCAGCGCGAGCACGTCGTGAAGCCCTGTGAGTTCCGCGAGCACCGCCGTGGTGCCCACCGGGCGGACAGCGAGTACCCGGGCGGTGATGGGATTATTGACTGTTTCCATGGGTAGGCGGCCGCGCCGGTCAGGCGTGGCTCTCCCGTGCCTGACCGTTGTGGAGCAGCTGGATGTCCGCTTCCGGCTGCGGGTCGCGGCCCAGGCGCATGCCGACGATCGTGACGATGGCCGTCAGTGCCATATACCCGGCGATCAGGTACCAGCCGCCGGACGCTGCGCCGTAAAGGGCCGTGAAGATCAGCGGAGCAACTGCGCCGCCGACCACCCCGGCAAGGGTGTAGGCAAGGGAGCTGCCGGCGTAGCGGAGGCGGGCCGGGAACTGCTCCGTGATGAAAGCGGCCTGCGGGCCATACATAAATGCATGCAGGGCCAGGCCGATCACTACGCCAAAGGTCAGCATCAGCACGGATTTTCCCTGGATCATCAGGAAGAACAGCGGAATGTAGGCGGCGGTTGCCACTGCGGCGATGCCATACACCCAGCGCCGGTTCAGCCGGTCGGTGAGGGCCCCGGCGGCCGGGATCAGGAAGAGCTGGAAGGCGGATCCGATCAGGATTGCCGCCAGCACATTGCCCGTGGTCATGCCCAGTTCCTTGGTGGCGTAAACGGCCACGAACACGGTGAACAGGGCATAGAGGACGTCGGGGCAGACCCGCGAGAGGGCCGCCGACACCAGCGCCCGGGGCTCGGTGGTGAATACTTCCTTGATGGGCGCCTTGGGACGGTCGCCTTTGGCCTGGATGGCTTTGAAGACCGGGGTCTCCTCAAGCTTAAGGCGGATCAGGAGGCCAAAGACCACCAGGATGGCCGAGGCGAGGAAGGCCACGCGCCAGCCCCAGGAGAGGAATGCTTGGGTACTGAGCGAGGCGGCCAGGATGGCCAGGACTCCGTTGGCCATGAGGTTGCCCGCGGGCGGGCCGATCTGTGCTGCCGAGGACCAGAAGCCGCGCTTGTTGGGGTCGCCGAATTCGCTGGACAGCAGCACTGCGCCGCCCCATTCCCCGCCGACTCCGATGCCTTGGGCCAGGCGCAGGAGCACCAGGATAGTGGGGGCCGCGACGCCGATGACCGAGTAGTCCGGCAGCGCACCGATGAGAACGGTGGCGACGCCAATGAGCATGAGGGTGAACACCAGGACGTACTTGCGGCCGATCTTGTCACCCAGGCGGCCGAAAATGACACCGCCGATGGGCCGGGCCAGGTACCCCACCGCGAAGGCGGAGAAGGAGAGGAGCAGCCCCACAAACTCATCATTTGAGGGGAAGAAGATCTTGGGGAACACCAGCGCCGAGGCGACGGAGTAGATGGCGAAGTCATAGTACTCGAGCGACGTGCCGGTGAGGCTGGCGATATAGGCCTTCAGCGCGCCGGCCGGCGGCTTCCTTGCCGCGGTCCTGGCTGATTTGTTGGTGCCGGTCATGTTTCCTCCGGGGGATGAGGGTGGTGCGGTGGCCTGTCTGCGGCCGGGATTGGGTTTTAGAGGAACGGGCCGATGCTGACGCCGGCGTCCCCGAGGGCGGACTTCACTGCGGCGGCCATGGCTACGGCCCCCGGTGAGTCACCATGCACGCAAATGCTCTCTGCGCGGATCTTCAGGATGGACCCGTCAATGGCCCTGACGGAGCCTTCCGTTGCCATCCTTAATACATGCTCCGCCACTTCAGCGGGGCGGTGAAGGACCGCTGCCGGTTGTGAACGGGAGACGAGGGTTCCATCGGGGTTGTAGGCACGGTCGGCAAAAGCCTCGGTAACTGCCCGCAGGCCCGCTTCCTCCGCAAGCCGCAGGACTTCGGAACCGGGCAGGCCCATGATGGGCAAGCCGGAGTCAACCGATTTCACGGCGTCGACGACGGCCTGCGCCTGGGCAGAATGGGTGACGATTGCGTTGTAGAGGCCGCCATGGGGCTTTACGTACTGGACCCGCGCTCCCTCCGCCGATGCAAGGGCCTGCAGTGCACCGATCTGGTAGACCACGTCGTCGGCCAGTTCCATGGGGCTGACATCCAGGAAGCGGCGGCCAAATCCTGCCAGGTCCCGGTAGCCCACATGTGCACCGATGACTACGCCGGCCGATACCGCGTTCCGGCAGGTTCCGCGGATGACAGTGGGGTCCCCTGCGTGGAATCCACAGGCCACGTTCGCGCTCGACACCGAAGCGAACATCGCCGCGTCGTCGCCCAGGGTCCAGCGTCCGAAGGATTCGCCGACGTCGCTGTTGAGGTCGATGGTTGTCATTGTGATTCCCGTCTCATTGATGGCTCCTTACTAGGATGCACTAAATCTTCAGATTGTTCAACGATTCTTCAATTCAACAATGCGGCGATCGTGTAAATTCTCGAGTATGACCTCTTCGAGCGCCGCCGTCCGCCCGGCTCCAGGCCGCCTCCGGGTCGCAGTACCTTCCGTAGCCGAGCGGGTGGCCGATGAGCTGCGGCGCCAGCTCGCGGAGGGGACACTGCTGCCGGGGACACGGCTCACCGAGTCCACCATCTCGGAGGACCTGGGGGTTTCCCGCAACACCGTCCGTGAGGCCTTCGCCGAACTTGCCAGTGAACGGCTGGTGGTCCGCCTCCCCAACCGCGGCGTCTTTGTGGCGAACCTCGACGCAGGCGACATCCACGACGTCTATACGGTCCGCCGCGCCATCGAGGTCAGCGCGGTCCGCGGCGGAGGCAGTGCCGAGGACATCGCCGCGGTCCGGGCAGCCGTGGAGGAAGGAAAACGCGCCGCGGGGGCCGGCGACGACGAAGCCCTGGGCACCGCAAACCAGCATTTTCACGGCGCCATCGTTGCCATGGCCGGCAGCCCGCGGCTGAACAGCATCATGAGCCAGGTGCTGGCGGAAATGCGCCTGTACTTTCATAAAGCCACCATGGATGCGAATTTTTACCGGCATTACCTGCCGGACAACGAGGCGATCTGCGCGGCCCTGGAGTCCGGGGAGTTGGACCGGGCTGCCAACCTGCTGCTGTCCTATCTGGACCGCTCGGAGGACAAACTGAGCGATGTACACAGTGCCGATGCAGGGTGAGGGCACGAGGTGAGCCCGTCCCGATGGACGGGCTCATTCCTTTTAAGGGCGGAGGACTCACCGTCACGGGGATCGGCGTCATCTAGGTGGTTTCGGCCGGGCTGATGGCCGGGTACCCGGCGAGCGCATCCCCCGCCTCAACCGGTGACTAACGCCGGGTGTACCCCATCTTGGAGCTGATCTGCAGCCCCGCCTGCTTCAGGCCTTCGATGAGTCCCGGCGCGGTCTCAGGATCAAAGCGGAAGGCCGGGCCGGAAATACTGACCGCTCCGATGACGGCGCCCAGGTGGTTGTAGACCGGAACAGCAGCAGCAGTCAGTCCGATCTCGAATTCTTCCCGCACCACGCCGTACCCGTCGCGGGCGACGTCGAGCAACTGGGTTTCGAGTTCCTTCCGGTTGGTGATGGTCCGCGGAGTCCGTGACGGCAAGCCCGTTTCCTTCAGGATGCGTTCCCGCTCCTCGGCAGGCAGCGCGGCCAGCAGGACCTTTCCGCTGGAGGTGGCGTGCAGCGGCGTCAGGTTGCCCACCCAGTCATAGGTGGCCAGGGTGGACGGGCCCATCGCCTGGTCCACGTTGACGGCGTAGTTGGAGCGGAGGACGGCAAGGTTAACTGTTTCCTTGAATTCCTCTGCGAGGGCCTCGAGCACGGGCCGGGCCTCCCGGACCAGGCTGAGCCTGCCCGGGATTGAACTGGCCAGCCTGAGGATGCCAAAACCCAGCTGGTATTTGCCGCGCTCGCTGTTCTGGTGCACCATCTCCCTGCTCACCAGTGAACCGAGCAGCCGGGAGACCGTGGATTTGTGGATGCCCATCTCCTCGGCGATGTCACTGACACCCGCGTGGCCGTCCCGCGCCAGGATCTCCAAGACCGCAAGGGCCCGGTCCACGGACTGCACGCCGCCGTGCTGGCCCGCCTCCGCGTCGACGTCGGATTCGCGGTCACTGTTCAAAGCCATGATCCATACTCTCAGTAGGTTGCGGCTCACGCTCCCGCAACGAGGGCGCCTACAGCGTCCTCCCGGTTACTGCCACAGTTTCGATCCTAGACCGGGAAGTGTGACGCAGCTGACAAGCGCGTTAAGCGCGGTTACGCAGGCCGTTGCTGTGCGCCAGCGCCATGGCTTCCGTGCGGGAGGAGGCGCCGATCTTCCGGTAGAGGTTGCGGAGGTGGAACTTCACGGTGTTCTCGCTGATGTGCAGTTTTGCGGCGATGCCCCGGTTCCGCTGCCCCGCGGCCAGCAGTTGCAGCACTTCCAGTTCCCGCTCCCCCAGGTTCCAGTCCGCCGCCCCGGACAGCGGGCGGGCCGGCGGATCGAGCGGAATGACGACGGCGACGTCGGCACCCCAGCCGGGCATCACGTCCACACCCATGCTTCCATTGAGGGCCTCGACGCGCTGCACGAGGCGTTCCATCGCCGGTGCCTGCGCGGAAAGTTCGCCGGGGCCGTCGTCGCGCACGTTGATGAGGAGGTTCACGCCGTCGCAATCCCACTGCGTCCGGACCCGGCGGACGCCATGCTGGTCCACCATCGCCAGCACCAGTCCGCGCACGATGGCCCTTGCGGCGTGGGCCACCTCGCCGGGAAGCGCCCGGCCGTTGACCGGCGGCTCGACGAACTGAACATCGATCCCGCTGAAGTTCATCAGCGGGCGAAGGTCCTCGCGCAGGCGCTGGAAGGCGGAGGCCACAGGCTCCTCGACGAGGTCGGTGGTGCGGTCGCTGAGGGTTCGAAGGCCCACCAGGGCTTTGGCAGCGACGTCGGTTGCGGCTGTGCGGGCGGCGGAATCGGCCAGTGCCGGTGACCTGAGCGCCGCGAGCAGGGTTTCGAGGGTGGTGGAGTGCTGGTCCACCAGTTCGGCCGTCACCCGCAGGCGCTCCGCGGACGCGGCGCGGGATTCAATGAGGTACGACGGCGGGGCATCAGCCACCTTTTCGCGGATCCGCTCGGCTGCCAGCTTCCACAGGTAGTGGAGGAGCCACTGCGGGTCCGCCCCCGCGCCGGAGCCTGGAACAGGTTCCGGGTCGGAGAGGACCAGCAGTGCATTGCTGGGAGAAGAAACAGCCAGGATCGGGCGCGGGCGGCCTCCGAACCTGGCCTCGCCGCGCCACGTCCCGCCGTCCCCCTCAGCGATGAACGAGGCCCGGATGGCGTCAAGCTCCGCGATGGACACCCGGCTGATGATGGCCTCGTCGCCGGCCTTCTTCTGCGGCCGGCCGGTGCAGTCTTCAGTGAAAATCACCAGGGCGCTCGACTCCCAGTAAGGACTAATGGCACCCCGCAGCCGCTGGGCGATGTCCGGAAGGGGAGCAGCGGCCAGGGCGGCGACAGCTTCAAGCAAGGCTGTATTGGTGTGTTCCACCTGCCCAGTGTAGGTGCCCGGCAGAGAACACCTACCCCTTTGGGTAGCAAAGACCGTCCGATCATGGCGTTGGAGCCACCCCATGGACGGGCGAGCATTGGAGGGTCACGACGACCAAGGAGGTACGCATGAGCGCCATCGCAACAACAGACCCGGCCGTGGCCGGTTCACCACTTACCGGCACGTCCCCGGCCTTTGACCGCAACCGAGGCTTGGTCCTGGACGAGATCAGTGAAGTCTTCCAGCGCGTCGACCCGGCAGAGGTCGCCAGCCTGGTGACCGAACTGAGGCTCGCCGACAGGATCTTCGTGACCGGCGCCGGCCGCAGCGGCCTGGTCCTGAAGATGGCGGCGATGCGGCTGATGCACCTTGGACTGACCGTGCACGTGGTCGGCGAAACCACGGCTCCTGCCATCCGGGCCGGCGACCTGCTGCTCGCAGCATCGGGTTCCGGCACCACCGCCGGCGTGGTCAAAGCGGCGGAAACAGCCGTCGCCCAAGGCGCCCGCGTGGCCGCCTACACCACCAGCAAAGGTTCCCCGCTCGCCGGTGTGGCGTCCGCCGTCGTCCTGATCCCTGCCGCGCAGAAGACGGACCACGGCTCGGCGGTGACCCGGCAGTACTCCGGGAGCCTCTTCGAGCAGGTGCTGTTCGCCACCACCGAGGCCGTGTTCCAAAGCCTGTGGGAAGAGGACGTTGCCGCCCCGGAGGACCTCTGGCAGCGCCACGCGAACCTCGAATAGGTTTTCCCCTCCCCGATCAACCCCGTTTTCCACCGAAAGAGATAAAACATGAAACTGCAAGTAGCCTTGGACGTCCTCACCGTCGAAGCGGCCCTCGACCTTGCCGGCAAAGTCGCCGAGTACGTGGACATCATTGAACTGGGCACGCCCCTGGTGAAGAACGCCGGCCTGTCCGCCGTCACCGCCGTCAAGACCGCCCACCCGGACAAGATCGTGTTCGCCGACATGAAGACCATGGACGCCGGCGAGCTGGAGGCGGAGATCGCCTTCGTCGCCGGCGCGGACCTGGTCTCCGTCCTGGGCAGCGCGGACGACTCCACCATCGCCGGAGCCGTGAAGGCGGCCAAGGCGCACAACAAGGGCATCGTGGTGGACCTGATTGGCGTGGCTGACAAGGCAACTCGCGCCAAGGAAGCCCGCGCCCTGGGCGCCAAGTTCATCGAGTTCCACGCGGGCCTGGATGAACAGGCGAAGCCCGGCTACAACCTGGACGTGCTGCTGAGCGCCGGCGAAGAAGCCCGAGTGCCGTTCTCCGTGGCCGGCGGCGTGAACCTCTCCACCATCGAAGCGGTGCAGCGGGCAGGTGCTGACGTGGCCGTCGTCGGCGGTTCCATCTACAGCGCCGAAGACCCCGCCGTCGCTGCCAAGGAACTGAAGGCAGCGATCATCTAGCACAGCCACCCGGTGATTGAGCCTGGCGAAATCTGAGCCTGTCGAAATCACGACGGCGGTCCCCACCTTCCGGTGCGGGCCGCCGTTTTCGTGGTGGCTGGCTACTCGAACGAACGGATGGTGATGCCGGAGAAGGTCGCCGGACCGCCGCCGGTGTACAGGGAGATCCCGGTGTCGCCGTCAGCGAAGTGCACCTGCTGCGAGAGCACCGTGTGGCCGGCGTTCACGAACACTTCGACGCTCTGCGTGTCAACCAAGATCCGCAGGTGCACCGAACGTGCGGCGGCGTCGATGGGTGCGGCGGCGCGCGTGTACGGCACCAGCGAGAAGCCTGCCTGGTCCGACGGCGCGCGGTCCACATAGAGCTCATTGCCGTATTTGCCGATGTTCGCGTGGCGGGTGCCGTCGGCCGAGCGGCCCACCGAAACGCCGACATTCGCGGCAGCGTCCCACGAGATGTCCAGTTCGAGTTCATAAGCCCGACCGCTCCATGGCAAGACCGAGCCTCCCTTGACCGTGCGGTCCGGAAGCACTGTTGTGGACGTGGCGTACTGGGCCAGTGCCCCGATTGGGCTGCTGAGCAGCGAGTATCAACCTCCTGCCTGGCGTTCCAGGCGCAGCTCCCGCACGATCGAGTTCTGGCCGTTGTACCCGTTGGACGCATCGGTGGGGACATCACGGGCAGCGTATTTCCAGTTGTTCATCCAGCCGATCGCGTACCGCCGTGTGTCAGGCGCTTCAACGGCCGGCCACGTCACGGCCCCATACCAGTCCCATCCCCAGTCGAGCCATTGGGGATTGTTGACGTCGTCGGCGCGGAACTGTTCGCCATCCCAGGTTCCCGTCCAGTAGGCGCAGGTCATGGGCAGCCCGATGCTGTAGGCGTCCATGCTGGCGCCCAGCACCCAGTGCCGGGAACCGTCATCGGCTGTCATCTGGAACAGGTCCGGACACTCGATCCCGCCCAGCGCGTGGTTGGGGAAATCGAAGTTGCGCTTGAGCTGCCAGTCGCGCAGGTTCGTTGACGTGTAGAAAGCCGCGTACCGGGCCCGGCCAATCACGCACGCCCACTCGCCACGGGCCGCATCCCAGTGGATTTTCGGGTCACGGAACCACTCAGCATTTTCGATCTCCGCCTGGGTGGTGGCGGCCCGGCCGTCGGTGTTGACGATCACGGGATCGGGAAGTGCAGTAAAGGTGTAGCCGCCGTCGGTGGACCAGTACAGATATTGCTCCTGGTATTTGCGGATGCCTTCGGTGGGCTGCGACGCGAGTGCAACAACGGCACCGGCACCGAAGCCCGCGGTGTTGGCAGTGTCCACGACGGCCGATCCCGACCACACAGGAATGTCCGCCTGCAGCGGCAGTGCCACTCCATGGTGGGAAAAGGCCACGCCGTCAATGGTGGTCGCGTGGTCCCAGCCGCCCTGGCCGTTGTTCTGTGCGGAATGCAGGTAGTAGAGGTGGTAGGCGCCGTTGAGATACACCGGGCGCTGCGGGTCGCAGAGCCAGCCCGATGGCGGCGTCATGTGGTAAGCGGCGCGCAGGGACACCTGCGCCTGGGCGGCCGGGGCGGACAGCGCGCCACCGGTGAACAGGGCGAGCGCTCCTGCCCCGGTTCCCTGCAGGATATGGCGACGGGAAATGGCATGGGTCATCATTGACTTCCTCTCCTGGGCGGCTCCGCCCGGGCGCGCTCAGTGGTGCTGGGACCTTCATTTGTCCACGTCAGATCACCGGTTTGATTAAGCGCTCTAGCAGGAGAAGTTACCGCGGGGCAAGCCACGTGGTCAAGCGTTTAGGCGAAGTGATGCACGTCATCATTCCTCCATCGGCGAGCGGTAAATCTATTTTTGCTAAAACGCTTGATCACCTGCTGAATTAACGCTAGCTTCTAGGTGATCAAACGCTTTAGCAGAAATGGACATCAACGCCGATGAATCACCCAGTCTTCTTCCAGCCCGCCGATGCGTGGGTGGGGGACCTCATACCCTTCGAGCACGACGGAGAGTTCTGGCTCTTCTACCTCCACGAGGTCCGCTCCGAACCGAAACCGGGAACGGCGTGGAACCTCGTAACCACCAAGGACCTCATCCAATTCCAGGACCAGGGGGTGTCCCTCCCCCACGGAACGGATGCCGACCTGGACTTCAACGCCTACACGGGCAGCATCGTGGTGGATGAATCAGGCGTCCACCACCTGTTCTACACCGGGCAGAATCCGAACAACCTTGGCACGGATGGGCTGCCGCTGCAGCTGGTCATGCATGCCACCAGCACTGACGGAATGCGTACCTGGGTGAAGCACCCGGAGCTCACGTTCGGCGCACCGGACGGCTACGAGTCCGGCGACTGGCGGGACCCCTTCGTTTTCCGCGACGAAGCCGCCGGCCAGTGGCGGATGCTCATTGCCGCCCGGCACTCCGAAGGGCCCGAGCACCGCCGCGGCGTCATCGCCCAGTGCACCTCCAAGGACCTGATGACCTGGGAGTACACCGACCCGTTCTGGGACCCCCGCCGCTACATCACCCACGAATGCCCTGACGTGTTCTCCTGGGGTGACTGGTGGTACATGGTCTACTCCGAGTTCTCGGAAACCTTCACCACCAGGTACCGCATGGCCAAGAGCCCCGACGGCCCTTGGACGGTTCCGGCCCGGGACTCCATCGACGGGCGCGCCTTTTACGCCTCCAAGACAGCGGAACGGGACGGCCGGCGGTTCTTCTTCGGCTGGATCGCCTCCAAAGAAGGAAATTCCGACGACGGCGCCTGGCAGTGGGCGGGCACCATGGCAGTCCTGGAGGCCCGGCAGAACCCCGACGGGACTTTGGCATTCGGGTTCGCCGACGAGCTGGTGGACAGCTTCTGGGATGAGGTCCCGCTGACCTTCAACCCCGGGCTGCCCGCAAGCCTGGCGGCACCGGACAGCTACGCCGCCACCATCTCCAACGAGGACCTCCCCGGCCAGTTCTATGCAAAGGCAGTACTGGATATCGAAGCGGACACCACCGAATGCGGTCTGCTGCTTCGCTCCAGCCCGGACGGGGACCATTCCTACATCCTGCGCCTGGAACCGAAGCGTGGACGCCTGGTTTTCGACCGCTGGCCGCGGGCCATCACAGGTGGGGCCCAATGGCACGTCTCGGGCGATGTTCCGTTCGAAATTGAACTTGAACGCCCCTGTGACCTCAGCCCCGGCCAACACACCCTGGAAGTGGTGGTCGAGGGGGACCTGTGCGTCGCCGTCGTGGATCAGCAGGTTGCCCTGAGCGCCCGGATCTACGATCTGGTGCCCGGACGGATAGGCGTGTTCGCCGGCGAAGGATCAGTCTCCATCACAGAACTTGAAGTACGTAAGCGCACCAACAACTAAATACCGTGCCCGTCCCTGAAACCCCTCCGTTCCAATCAAGGAAGATTGCCGCAATGAAAAATCTCCTCCGCGCTGCCGCCGCCGCCGCTGTTACCGTCCTGGCTTTGACCGCCTGTGGCGGCGGAAGTTCCACCGATCCCTCGAACGTCAGTCCGGCCGGCGCGGTGAAACCCCGCGAAATCTCGTGGCTGCTCTCCCGGCCGGCTGATGGCGCCGTCATCAATATCATGAACAAGCTGGCCGATGACTATGCCAAGGACCACCCGGGCTTCAAGCTGAACCTCATCACCACCCCGGACCGGCCCTCCTACATCCAGAAGCTCGAGACCCTCGCCGCCGCCAACAAGCTGCCCGAGCTGTTTGATACCGACGCCACGCCCTTCGCCCAGCAGCTGGCGAAGCAGGGCAAGATGGTGGACGCGGAGAAGCTGTTGAAGTCCCTGGACATCTACGATGACTACCGCCCCGGCGCGCTGGACTACCAGCGCTTCGACGACGGGTCCCTCTTTATGATTCCGTTCCAGTTCGAGCTGGAATTCATCTGGTACAACAAGGCACTCCTGGAAAAGGCCGGGGTGGATGTTCCCACATCGCTGGATGACCTCCCCGCCATGTGCACGTCCCTGCGCAACGCCGGGATCACGCCTATCGCCATTGATGGCCAGGACCAGTGGCCGCTGGAACGCTATGTGGCCTACCAGCCGTTCAGGGCAGCAGGACCGGATTTCGTGCAGAAGCTGAAGAAGGGCGATGCGAAGTTTGCGGACGCCACAGGCCAGAAGAGCGTCAACTGGATGGCTGACCTCGGCAGGGCAAAGTGCTTCCAGGAGGGCTTCTCCGCCCAGGGCTACTCCGACGCGCAGAACCAGTTCACCTCCGGCCAGGCCGCGATGTACAACATCGGAACCTCGGAACTGCCCAGCCTGGCCACCGACAAACTGAACCCGGCCGTCCGGGACGATATCGACTTCTTCACCCTGCCCACCACAGCAGGGTCGGCGACGTCGGCAAACGAGTTCGTCTCGCCGTCGGGCATTGGGATGGCGGTAAATGCCAAAACCTATGACCCGCTGGTCAGCGATTTCCTGAAGTTCGCCCTGCAGAAGTACCCCACGGAATATGCAGCCACCGGCGCACTCTCCCCCACCACCAACGTCGAAACCACCGTCCCGGCCAACGCCACGCCGCTGTACCGGAAGGCCCTCGATCAGGCCAAAGACCTGGGCTCGAAGCAGGCCATGCCCTGGGACACCCAGCTTGATCCCACCACGAACGGCCGGCTGCAGCAGGAGCTCGTCCTGCTGGTGCAGGGCAACATCACGCCCGAACAGTTCACCAGCACCCTGGACAACACCATCGCGCAGAACGCCCCCAAGTTCTTCAAGTAAGCACTGTTCTTCAAGTGAGTACCGTTCTTCACGTAACCACTGCGGCGGAGGACCCACCGGTCCCCCGCCCGAAAGGCCCCGCCATGCAACCCAACAGGATGCTTCCCAACAGGTCACGGACCTCGGTCCTGGTCTTCCTGCTCCCGCCCCTGCTGCTCTACGGCGCAGCGGTACTTTTCCCGATCCTCCAGTCACTGTTCCTCAGCTTTTTCTCCTGGAACGGCATCACTGACATGGAGTTCGTGGGGCTGGACAACTACGTTCGGATGTTTATTGCCGACGATATCTTCTGGCGCGCGTTCCTGAACGCGCTCCTCTACCTGGCCATCTGCCTGGTCCTGCAGCTCGGCGGGGCCTTGGTTGTTGCCAGCCTGGTCGCATCCCTCAGCCGGGGGCGAGAGCTGATCAAGACCCTCTACCTGCTGCCCGCGATCATCTCCACCGTTGCCATCGCCTTCCTGTTCGTCCGGATCTACTCCATCGACCCGGTAGGCCTGCTCAACCAGCTGCTGCACTGGATCGGGCTCGGCAGTCTGGAGCGGCCCTGGCTGTCGGACGTCAACACCGTGCTCGCCGCCGTGTCCGCGCCGGAAGGCTGGCGCTTCACCGGGCTGTACATGCTCATCATCTACGCGGCCCTGATCGCCGTGCCGAAGGAACTTGAGGAAGCCGCCGTCCTCGATGGCGCTTCGCGGTGGACCCTGTTCAGCAAGATCCGGTTCCCGTACATCCGGCCGGTCTGGATCACCACCACCATCATGGCCACCACCTACGGCCTGCGCGGCTTCGACATCCCCTACCTGATGACCAACGGCGGTCCGGGCCAGTCCTCAGAACTGCTGACCACCTACATGTACAAGACCGCCTTCACCAGCACGGACTTTGGGTACGCCAGCACCATCTCCGTCTTCATCGTCGTCGAGTGCCTCGTCGCCGTCGGCCTCATCCTGTTCCTGCTCAAGCGGAAGTCAGAGTCATGATCACCCAGGCCGCCCCAGCCAGCCCGCCCGCCACCGTTCCGCCCCGCCCGGCGGCCACCCGCCGCCGTCGTAGGCCGGACCTGTTCCGCACCCTCTCACGCGTGCTGATCATGCTCATTGTGATCGTCCAGGTGTACCCGCTTGCCTGGCTGTTCCTGACCAGCCTGCGCACCGAGCACGACTTTGCCACGGGCGATCCCTTTGCCCTGCCCAGCGCGTTGACCTTTGAAAACTACGCCAGGGCTTTCGAAACCGGCGACCTTGGCCGGAACATCCTCAACAGCTTTGTGGTCACCATGGGCGCCAACATCCTGATTGTCCTTTTCGGCATGATGGCCGCCTACGCCATCCAGGTGCTGGGATTCCGCCTCAGCAAAGTGGTCCGCGGGCTGTTCCTGATCGGCATCATCGTGCCTGTGCAGATCGCCCTGGTCCCTTTGTTCATCGACTACTCCGCAGTGAACCTGCTGGACACCTACCAGTCGATGATCATCCCCCTGGCCGGCTTCTCCCTGCCCATGTCCGTGTACCTCTTCTGCTCGTTCTTTGAATACATTCCCCGGGAAACCTACGAGGCAGCTTCCCTGGACGGCGCCGGGCCCTACCGGATCTTCGGGCTGATCACCCTGCCGCTGTCCCTGAACACCGTGGTGACGGTGGTGCTGGTCAACAGCATCTTCATCTGGAACGACTTCATCTTCGCCAACACGTTCGTCCTCTCCGAGGACTTGAAAACCATTCCGCTGGGCCTGCAGAACTACATCGGCGCCATGGGCAAGGTGGACTGGACCGCAACCTTTGCAGCCGTGTGCGTCACCATCACCCCGCTGCTGCTGGTGTTCCTGGTCCTCAACAAGGCCATGATCCGGGGGCTGGAGAGCGGGGCGACGAAGGGATGAGCGCGACAGCAGACGGATATACTCCTGACGGAGGACAGATGACGTCAATGGAGAATGGATCGGGGAAGCCGGCCCCGGCAGCCCCGTCCCCGCGGACCCCTGTACGCGCGCACCCTGTCACCCTGCGCGACGTGGCAGA
Organism: Arthrobacter sp. SLBN-100; assembly: GCF_006715305.1. Classification (NCBI taxonomy): domain Bacteria; kingdom Bacillati; phylum Actinomycetota; class Actinomycetes; order Micrococcales; family Micrococcaceae; genus Arthrobacter; species Arthrobacter sp. SLBN-100. The sequence continues at coordinate 3,234,655 of NZ_VFMY01000001.1, read as the reverse complement.
AGCGGCGGGTGTTTCCACCGCCACAGTCTCCTTGATCGTCAATAAGAAAAAGAGCGCCCGGATCGCGGACGAAACCCGCCAACGCGTCAAAGATGTCATCCGGACCCTTGGGTACCGGCCCAACGCAATGGCCAAGACTCTGGTCAGCGGAACCTCACGGTTCATCGGACTGGTGGCCGACGGCGTCGCCACCACCCCCTTCGCGGGCCAGATCATCCATGGCGCCCAGGACGAGGCGTGGAAACACGGTTACGCGCTCCTGATCGCCAACACCGAGGGCAACGGTGAGCTGGAGCAGGACGCCATCCAGATGATGCTCGAGTACAAAGTACGCGGCATCCTCTACTCCACGTGGTTCCACCGCCAGACCGACATCCCGGCGCCGCTGCGGGAAGCGGACTTCGTGTTGGTGAACTGCTTCTCCAACGAGCCGGGAGCCCCGGCCGTGGTTCCGGACGAAGTGCAGGGCGGCCGTTCAGCCACGGAGATCCTGCTGCGGCACGGCCACCGCCGGATCGCCTTCATCAACGCCACCATCCCCGCCCCCGCCAAGGACGGCCGGCTGTTGGGCTACCGTGAGGCACTCGAGGAAGCCGGGGTTCCGTTCGACCCCGAGCTGGTGCTGGAGGCCTACCCGGACCAGGAAGGCGGATACCGTGCCACAGAGGCGCTCCTCAAGCGCGACGCGACGGCGGTGTACTGCTACAACGACCGGATGGCCATGGGCCTCTATGACGGCCTGCGCGAACAAGGCCTGTCCATCCCCGACGACATGGCCGTGGTGGGATTCGACAACCAGGAAGTCATCGCCGCCCACCTGCGCCCTCCGCTGTCTACGGTTTCCCTGCCCCACTACGAACTCGGCGCGGCGGGCGTTCGGATGCTGCTGGAACTGGATGGGGCACCCCAAGGGGCAGCTGACGGGGTGGCGAAGATTTACTGCCCGCCGGTGGAACGGACCTCGGTCAGGACGAAGGCGCGGGCCTGACCGGATTGCTGCCTCTGCACCACCGTTTTGGCGTGCTCCTAACGGAATGAAGCGCAGCGGGATGGCCGGCGCTGTGTCAGGCTGAATCGGCAATCACCCGGTCCCTCCCTGCGAGCACGCCCGTCACGGCGAGAACCGCCATGACGCCCGCGGTCGCCAGGAGCGGAACCGTCCAGCCCCCGCTTAGATCGCGAAGCCCACCAAACGCCACCGGTCCCACAGCAGCCAGGCCGTAGCCGACTGACTGCGCCATACCGGACAGTGACGCCGCTTGCGGGTAGTTCACGGTCCGTAGGCTGAACAGCGACAGCGCGATCACAATCAGGCCGCCGCACCCGGTTGCCCCAAGAAGGACCCACAGCAATATGAGGTCCGGCGCAAGTGCAAGCCCGAGAAAGGTCACCACCATGACGGCGCCGCTCGCGAAGGACACGAGCCGCTGGTCCGAACCCCTGTGAAGGATTCCCCCCGCGGCAAGGCTGGCGAAGACGCTGATCAGCAGGAAAACGGACAAATGGATGCCGGCAGTGGTGGCCGGGACACCCCGGCTCTGTTCGATGGTGGGCAGCCAGGCCATCAGGACATAGAAGGCGATCGACTGCAGTCCCATGAAGATGGTCACCTGCCAGCCCAAGGCTGAAGCCCAGGGCGACCGGTAGGAGACTTCCGGCTTGGCGGCGTGCACGGCACCTGAGGCGTGCCGTCGCAGCCACGGCAGGAGCACCGCCATGGCGATGAGGGCCAGTCCCACCCAGATACCGAGCGCAAGCCGCCATCCGGCGGGCGATGTTTGCGCGACGGGTACGACGACGGCGGCCCCCATGGCGGCGAAAGCGGCCTGCGTGGCGGTGTAGATTCCGGTGACCTGACTGACCCTCATCGGAAAGTCCCTCTTGACGAGGGACGGGACCAGGACATTGAGGAACGCGATAGCCAAGCCGATCAGGGCCGTGCCCGCCCAGATGAGGCCGGGCGAAGGCAAGGAGCGGATCACGATGCCCGAGGCCAGGATCAGCAGGGACATCCACAGCGCGCGGTCGAGGCCCAGGCGGGAGGCGAAGCCGGGTGCCACGGGAGAGAATACTGCGAAAGCAATGAGCGGAAGGCCCGTCAGGAATCCTGCCGCAGCACTGGACAGGCCAAGGTCGGCGCTGATGTTCGTGAGTACCGGTCCAACGCTGACAAAGGACACCCGAAGGTTGACTGCAATGAGCAGAAGGCCGATAAAGGCCAAGCCAAATCTGACACTGCGGTCTTGTGAGCTCCGGGTGGCAGCGGGCATCGTGCGTTTTTCCATCCTTTGAGAGTGCGGGAGCGTCCCCGGGAAGCTACAGAATCTTCCGGATGGTTTCCTCGAAGCTGGTGACGTGGTGCAGGGCCAGCTCCCCTGCCTTGTCCGCGTCGCCGGCGGCCACCGCCTTGAGCAGGTCCACGTGCTCGGTGATGTGGCCGGTCACCGACGGGACCTTGTCCAGCACCACGCACCAGATCCGGGTGGCCAGGTTGTCGTAGCGGATCAATGTGTCTTCCAGGTGCGGGTTGGCCGCGGCTTTGTAAATGAGCCGGTGCACCATCAGGTCGTAGCGCATAAGCTCGCGCGAATCCCCTGCCCCGGGATCAATCCCGGCGATGGCATCAGCCACCTGCAGCAGTTCCCGGCGCATGCTTTCGCTTGCCCTGTCCGCCGCGCGCCGTGCTGCGAGGGGCTCCAATAGCTCCCGGATCTCGGAAACATCGGCCAGCTCCGTAAAGTCCACCGTCGTGGCAAAAGTCCCGCGGCGGGGATACGAAACCACCAGGTGGTCCACCTCAAGCCGCTTGATCGCTTCACGTACGGGAGTGCGGCCAAAGCCGAGCTCGGCCGCCAGCTGGCCGTCGTTGATCGGCTCCCCCGGGCGGATTTCCAGCATGATCAGCTTGTCGCGCAGCTGCCGGTAGGCGGCCTCTGCCTGCGACGGCGCTTCCTCCTCCGCAGGGGTCAGGGCAAGAAGTGCATTCAAGGCAACGCTCCGTTCTTCGATACCCGCTGGATTCGAAACGGTAGCGTTACGCCGCTTTCGGTCCAGCTATTGACTCTGCTGTGATCCCAATCATACCATTGATCTCACACTGATATATCAGTCAATGAACAAGTGGTATTTCAAAGGAGCATCCGTGGTTGTGCAGTTGAACGAGCGACTTTCCGTAGTCGATCCCGAGGTCCAGCAGGCAATTGCCCATGAACTGGTGCGCCAGCAGTCCACGCTCGAAATGATCGCCTCCGAGAATTTCGCGCCGTCCGCCGTTATGGAGGCGCAGGGTTCGGTCCTCACCAACAAGTACGCCGAGGGCTACCCCGGCAAGCGCTACTACGGCGGCTGCGAGCACGTTGACGTGGTGGAGCAGCTTGCCATCGACCGCGTGAAGGCACTGTTCGGTGCGGAGTTCGCCAACGTCCAGCCGCACTCCGGCGCCCAGGCCAACGCCGCCGCCATGTTCGCACTGCTGAACCCGGGTGACACCATCATGGGCCTGAGCCTGGCCCACGGCGGACACCTGACGCACGGCATGAAGATCAATTTCTCCGGCAAGCTGTACAACGTGGTCCCCTACCACGTGAGCGAATCGGACCTGCGGATCGATATGGCAGAGGTAGAAGCCCTGGCCCTCGAGCACCGCCCGCGCCTGATCGTGGCCGGCTGGTCCGCCTACTCCCGCCAGCTGGACTTCGCCGAATTCCGCCGCATCGCCGACCTCGTGGGCGCCTACCTCATGGTGGACATGGCCCACTTCGCCGGACTCGTTGCCGCAGGGCTCCACCCCAACCCCGTCCCCTACGCAGACGTTGTCACCACCACCACGCACAAAACCCTTGGCGGACCCCGCGGCGGCGTCATCCTTGCCAAGGAGCAGTACGGCAAGAAGATCAACAGTGCTGTCTTCCCCGGCCAGCAGGGCGGCCCGCTGGAGCACGTCATCGCCGCCAAGGCCGTAGCCTTCAAGCTTGCCGGCAGCCCCGAATTCAAGGAACGCCAGGAACGTGTCCTGCAGGGTTCCAAGCTCCTGGCCGAACGGCTCCTCCGCGACGACGTTGCCGCGGCAGGAATCTCCGTGGTCAACGGCGGCACCGACGTCCACCTGGTCCTGGTGGACCTCCGCAATTCCGAGCTGGACGGACAGCAGGCCGAAGACGCCCTGCACCGCATCGGCATTACCGTCAACCGCAACGCCGTTCCCTTCGACCCCCGCCCGCCGATGGTCTCCTCCGGCCTCCGGATCGGCACCCCCGCCCTCGCCACCCGCGGCTTCGGCGCCACCGAGTTCGCCGAAGTTGCGGACATCATCGCGACGGCGCTCATCGCAGCTGCGGGCACCGGCGCCAACGGCACCGGCACCTTGGATGACAGCACCGCCGTCGAACTCCGCGGCCGGGTCACGGCCCTGGCCGGGAAGTTCCCCCTCTACCCCCACCTGAACGGCGAGCCCGAGATCGCCGCTTTTGAAGCAGACATGATTGGAGCAGCCCAGTGAGTGCAGACCTCCTCCCCGAGCACCCCGACTTCCTCTGGCGCAACCCCGAGCCCAAGTCCTCCTATGACGCTGTGATTGTGGGCGGCGGCGGGCACGGCTTGGCCACCGCGTACTTCCTGGCGAAGAACCACGGGATGACCAACATCGCCGTCCTGGAAAAGGGTTGGCTGGCGGGCGGCAACATGGCCCGGAACACCACCATCATCCGTTCCAACTACCTCTGGGACGAGAGCGCTGCCATCTACGAGCACGCGCTCAAGCTCTGGGAGATCCTGCCGGAGGAGCTTGAGTACGACTTCCTCTTCAGCCAGCGGGGCGTGATGAACCTCGCCCACACTTTGGGTGACGTCCGTGAAAGCATGCGGCGCGTGGGGGCGAACAAGCTCAACGGCGTGGACGCTGAATGGCTGGACCCCAAGCAGGTCAAGGAACTCTGCCCCATCCTGAACATCAGCGACAACATCCGCTACCCCGTCATGGGCGCCACCTACCAGCCGCGGGCCGGCATCGCCAAGCACGACCACGTGGCCTGGGCCTTCGCCCGCAAGTGCGACGAACTGGGCGTGGACATCATCCAGAACTGCGAAGTCACCGGCTTCGTCAAGGACGGCAACCGCGTGGTGGGCGTCAAGACCAACCGCGGCACCATCAACACCGAAAAGGTGGGCCTCGCCGCCGCCGGCCACAGCTCCGTCCTGGCCGAAATGGCCGGCTTCCGGCTCCCCATCCAGTCCCACCCGCTGCAGGCCCTGGTCTCCGAACTGCACGAGCCGGTCCACCCCACGGTGGTGATGTCCAACCACGTGCACGTCTACGTCTCCCAGGCCCACAAGGGTGAACTGGTGATGGGCGCCGGTGTTGACTCCTACAACGGCTACGGCCAGCGCGGGTCCTTCCACGTGATCGAGCACCAGATGGCTGCCGCCGTCGAACTCTTCCCCATCTTCGCCCGGGCGCACGTGCTCCGGACCTGGGGCGGCATCGTGGACACCACGCTGGACGCCTCGCCCATCGTGGGCAACACCCCGGTGGAGAACATGTTCGTGAACTGCGGCTGGGGCACCGGCGGCTTCAAGGCCACCCCCGCCGCGGGCATGACCTTCGCCCACAACATCGCCACGGGCTCCCCGCACCGGCTGAACAAGCCGTTCGCCCTGGAGCGCTTCGAGACCGGCGCCCTGATCGACGAACACGGCGCAGCCGCCGTCGCCCACTAGCCGCCAGCGAACACTGCACTTTAGAAAGAAGACGCACATGCTGCTCATCTCCTGCCCCAACTGCGGCTCGCGTGACGAGACCGAATTCCACTACGGCGGCCAGGCCCACGTTCCCTACCCGGAGAACCCGAGCGGGCTGAACGACCGCGAATGGGCCGAGTACCTGTTCTACCGGGACAACACCAAGGGCGCTTTCGCCGAGCGCTGGCTGCACAGCACCGGTTGCCGCCAGTGGTTCAACATGCTCCGCGACACCGTCACCTACGACATCCAGGCCGTCTACCCGATGGGTTCGCCCCGGCCGGATGCCGGCGGCAAGGTGACCGCCGAAACGGGCACTGCCAGCACCGCCCCGGACAGCACCACCACCGGAAGCGCGGCTCCCGGCACGTCCACCACCAGCATCTCCAGCACCACCGCCCCGGAAGGAGCAACCAAGTGACTTCCCAGAATCCCGCGACTTCCCAGAACGCCCGCCTCGCTGCCGGCGGACGCATCGACCGCACCATCTCCTGGCGCTTCACCGTGGATGGCGAGGAGCTCAGCGGCCACCCGGGCGATACGCTCGCCTCCGCCCTGCTGGCCAACGGCCGCGTCGCCGCCGGCAACTCGCTCTACGAGGACCGCCCCCGGGGCATCATGTCGGCGGGAGTGGAGGAAGCGAACGCCCTGGTACGCGTCGAACCCCGCTTCCCCGGCCACGTGGCCGAGTCCATGCTCCCCGCCACCACCGTCACCCTGGTGGACGGCCTGAAGGCGGAGTACCTGAACGGCCTCGGGAAGCTCGACCCCGCCGATGACCGAGCCGAATACGACAAGAAGTACGTCCACACCGACGTCCTGGTGATCGGCGGCGGCCCCGCCGGCCTGGCCGCGGCCCGCGAAGCGGTCCGCACCGGCGCCCGCGTGATGCTGCTGGACGACCAGCCCGAACTGGGCGGATCCCTCCTGTCCGGGTCCACGGCAGCTGAACTGGCGGAGACCATCGAAGGCAAGCCCGCCCTGGAATGGGTGGCTGACGTCGAGGCCGAGCTCGTCTCCGGCTCCGAGTCCACCGTCCTGAACCGCACCACCGCTTTCGGCGCCTACGACGCCAACTACGTCATCGCCGTCCAGAACCGGACGGACCACCTGTCCTCCCCTGCCGCTTCCGGTGTGTCCCGGCAGCGTATTTGGCACATCCGTGCCAGCCAGGTGGTGCTGGCCCCCGGCGCCCACGAACGCCCGCTGGTGTTCGAGAACAACGACCGCCCCGGCATCATGCTCGCCTCCGCCGTCCGCAGCTACCTCAACCGTTTCGCCGTGGCCGCCGGGCAGCGCGTGGTCATCAGCACCACCAACGACAGCGCCTATGCCCTGGCCGCGGACCTGCGCGCCGCCGGCGTCAAGGTCGCGGCTGTCGTGGACGCGCGTCCGCAGCTCACCGCAGTGGCTGCTGCCGCCGTCGAAGCCGGCACGCGGGTGCTGATTGGCAGCGCGGTAGCCAACACCTCCGCTGCCGGTGATGGTCGCCTGGACGGCGTCACCGTCCGCAGCATTAACGACGACGGCGAACTCACCTCGGGCATCGAGAAGATCGCCTGCGATCTCCTGGCAGTGTCCGGCGGCTGGAGCCCGCTGGTGCACCTGCATTCCCAGCGGCAGGGCAAGCTGCGCTGGGATGAGGACCTGGCCGCCTTCGTGCCAAGCACCGTAGTACCGAACCAGCAGACCATCGGCTCGGGCCGCGGCAGCTTCGCCACCGCTGACTGCCTCGCTGAAGGCATCTCCGCCGGCGTCACCGCAGCCATCGCGGCCGGCTTTAGTGCCGCCGTCGAGCCTTTCCCGATCGGTGAGCCGAAGGCCTCCGCCCCCACCCGCCAGCTGTGGCTGGTCCCGGGTGAGGAAGGTACGCCGGACGACTGGCACCACCACTTCGTGGACTTCCAGCGCGACCAGTCCGTGGCTGACGTGCTGCGCTCCACCGGAGCCGGCATGCGGTCGGTGGAGCACATCAAGCGGTACACCTCCATCAGCACCGCCAACGACCAGGGCAAGACCTCCGGCGTCAACGCGATCGGCGTGATTGCCGCCGCGCTCCGCACGGCCGGCGAGGCCTCCCGCGGCATCGGCGACATCGGAACCACCACCTATCGCGCGCCCTTCACCCCGGTGGCATTCGCGGCCCTCGCCGGACGCCAGCGCGGTGAGCTGTTCGACCCCGCCCGCGTCACCTCGATCCACCCGTGGCACGTCGCCAAGGGCGCCCTGTTCGAGGACGTGGGGCAGTGGAAGCGGCCCTGGTACTACCCGCAGGCCGGGGAGGACATGGACACCGCCGTGCTGCGCGAATGCGCCGCCGTCCGCGAGTCCGTGGGCTTCATGGACGCCACCACCCTGGGCAAGATCGAAATCCGGGGCAAGGACGCCGGCGAATTCCTGAACAGGATCTACACCAACGCGTTCAAGAAGCTCGCCCCGGGTTCCGCCCGCTACGGCGTGATGTGCACCCCTGACGGCATGATCTTCGACGACGGCGTGACCCTGCGCCTCGACGAGGACCGCTACTTCATGACCACCACCACCGGTGGCGCCGCCAAGGTGCTGGACTGGCTGGAGGAATGGCTGCAGACCGAGTGGCCGGAGCTGGACGTGCACTGCACCTCGGTCACTGAACAGTGGAGCACCATCGCCGTCGTCGGGCCAAACTCCCGCGCTGTCCTCGCCAAGGTGGCGCCGGAGCTGGCCGCCGATGGCGGGCTGGAAGCCGAAGCCTTCCCGTTCATGACCTTCCGCGAAACCACCCTCGGCTCCGGAGTCCGTGCCCGGGTCTGCCGGATCTCCTTCTCCGGCGAACTGGCGTACGAAATCAATGTGCCGTCCTGGTACGGACTGAACACCTGGGAGGCCGTGGCAGCCGCGGGCGCCGAATTCAACATCACCCCCTACGGCACCGAAACCATGCACGTGCTCCGCGCCGAAAAGGGCTACCCCATCGTTGGCCAGGACACGGACGGCACCGTCACCCCGCAGGACGCTGCGATGGAATGGATCGTCTCCAAAGCCAAGGACTTCATCGGCAAGCGCTCCTACGCCCGCGCCGATGGACAGCGCGAGGACCGCAAGCACCTGGTGAGCGTCCTGCCGGTGGACGGGACGCTCCGGTTGCCGGAGGGCACCCAGCTCGTGGAAAAGGGCCGCTCCACCAACCCCGCCTACGGGCCGGTCCCCATGGAAGGCTTCGTCACCTCCAGCTACCACAGCGCAGCGCTGGGCCGGTCTTTCGGCCTGGCCCTGATCAAGAACGGCCGCAACCGGATCGGCGAAACCCTCATCGCAGCCGCCGGCGACCAGCTCGTGGACGTTGTTGTCGCAGAAACCGTACTTTTTGACCCCGAAGGGACCCGCAAAGATGGCTGAAACAGCAGCACCCGCAACCTCCTACAAGAAGAACCTCTCCCTGCGCATCAGCCCCGCCGCCCAGCTCCGGGCAGCGTTTGAAACCGGCTCCGTCCGGGGAGTGGTGGAACTGGGCGAAATCGCCTTCCTCACCATGGTGGGCCTCCGGGTTGACCGGAACAGCGACGCCGGACAGCGGGTAGCCTCCGTCACCGGCGGCCTGCCCGCAGCCTCCGGCGGCGTCAGCGGCACCGGCGACACCAACGTGCTGTGGCTCGGGCCCGAAGAGTTCCTCGTGGTGGCACCGACGGAAGCCCACGAGTCCCTCGGCGGTGACCTGATCCAGGCACTCCGTGAGGCACTGGCCGACGGCGAAGGACAGGGGGTGGACCTCTCCGCCAACCGCACCACCTTCGAACTCACCGGCCCGCGTGCCCGCGCAGTCCTGGAAAAGGGCTGCGCACTGGACCTGCACCCCCGCGTGCTGAAGGCCGGCACGGCGCTGTCCACCGAGATCGGCAACATCCCGGTGGTCCTGTGGAAGACGGGCGAAGAGACCTTCCGGATCTTCCCCCGTGCCTCGTTCGCTGACTTCCTGGGCCGCTGGCTCCTGGACGCGATGCGGGAGTACGCCTCCCCCGAGGTCCCCTAAATGGCCCTCAGCGTCCTGGACCTGTTCTCCGTTGGCATCGGGCCGTCGTCGTCGCACACGGTCGGCCCGATGCGGGCAGCGAAGCTGTTCGCCGACGGACTCAAAGGCGACGGACACCTGAGCTCCACCAGGCGGGTGCAGGCTGAACTGTTCGGCTCGCTCGGGGCCACCGGGCGGGGCCACGGCTCGGATAAGGCCGTGGTGCTGGGCTTCAAGGGGCTGGACCCGGAAACCGTGGACACCTTCACTGCCGATGACCAGGTGGCTGCCGCGGCCCTCGACGCCGAACTGTGGATTGGCGGCGATCACCGGGTGGACTTCAACTGGGACGAGGACGTGGTGCTGCACCGGCGCAAGTCCCTCCCTGCGCACCCGAACGGCATGACGTTCCGGGCGATGGATCATGCCGGCGCCGTGCTGAGCCAACGGAGCTTCTATTCGATTGGCGGCGGCTTCGTGGTGGACGGGGATGCCGACGCCGGCGACCGCGTGGTGGCCGATTCCACCGTCCTCCCCTACCCGTTCAACACCGCCGACGAGCTCCTGGAGATCTGCAAGCGTGAAGGGATGTCCATTTCAGACGTCATGCTCGCCAACGAGCTGGTGTGGCGGACCGAAGCGGAACTGCGGGAAAAGCTGCTGGGGCTCTGGGCCGTGATGCGCGAGTGCGTGGACAACGGCTGTGCCGCGGAAGGCATTCTTCCCGGCGGGCTCAACGTCCGCCGCCGCGCGCCGTCGTTGTTCCAGACCCTGAGCGCGGACACGGGGGTGACCGACCCGCTGCGGGCGATGGAATGGGTGAATCTGTTCGCGCTGGCCGTGAACGAGGAAAACGCCGCCGGCGGGCGGATCGTCACCGCACCCACCAACGGTGCGGCGGGCATCGTCCCGGCGGTGCTGCACTACTACGTGAAGTTCGTCCCCGGCGCCAACGACGACGGCGTGGTCCGCTTCCTGCTGGCCGCGGCCGCCGTCGGAATCCTGTTCAAGATCAACGCCTCCATCTCAGGTGCGGAAGTGGGCTGCCAGGGTGAAGTGGGTTCAGCCTGCTCGATGGCGGCCGCCGGACTCTGCGAGGTGCTGGGCGGGACGCCTGCCCAGGTGGAAAACGCCGCTGAGGTGGGCATTGAACACAACCTGGGCCTGACGTGCGATCCGGTGGGCGGGCTGGTGCAGATCCCTTGCATCGAGCGCAACGCCATCGCCAGCGTCAAGGCCATCAACGCCGCCCGCCTTGCCCTGCACGGCGACGGCAGCCACAAGGTGTCCCTCGACAAAGCCATCAAAACGATGCGCGAAACAGGAGCCGACATGAAATCCAAGTACAAGGAAACCTCCCGCGGAGGCCTTGCCGTCAACGTAATCGAGTGCTGAACCATGACTGCAATTGAGACTGAACCTGTCCCTGCCACTTCCCCGACCACCGTTGAACATGTCCTGACGCTGGACTGCAGCGAGTCCCCGGGCATCGTCCACGCAGTCTCCGGCTTCCTGCTGGAGCACGGCTGCGACATCATCGACAACCAGCAGTTCGGCGAGCGATCCGAAGGGCACTTCTTTATGCGGGTGCATTTTGCGTCCGACGGCGATGCCTCCACCGCGGACACGCTGCGGGCCGCTTTCGGTCCCGTTGCCGAAAAGTTCGGGATGCGCTGGCGGCTGGAGCCGAACGGGTCCAAGCGGCGGGTGCTGATCATGGTGTCCAAGTTCGGACACTGTCTCAACGACCTGCTGTTCCGCGCCCGGATCGGCGAACTGCCGGTGGACGTGGTGGCCGTGGTTTCCAACCACACGGACCACCAGGCGCTGGTGGAGTGGCACGGGATTCCGTTTTTCCACGTGCCGGTCACGGCTGAAACGAAGCCTGCCGCCGAGGGACGCTTGCTGGAACTGGTGGACGAGTTCGATGTGGAACTCGTGGTCCTGGCCCGCTACATGCAGGTCCTCAGCGACAACCTGACCCGAAAGCTGGACGGGAAGGCGATCAACATCCACCACTCGTTCCTGCCCAGCTTCAAGGGCGCCAAGCCGTACCACCAGGCCTACGCGCGCGGTGTAAAGACCGTGGGTGCCACCGCGCACTACGTCAACAGCGAGCTGGATGAGGGGCCGATCATCTCCCAGCAGACCGTTGAGGTGGACCACACTTATGGGCCCGAGGACCTGGTGGCCGCCGGCCGCGACACCGAGTGCAAGGCCCTGTCCAACGCCGTGCGCTGGCACTGCGAAGGCCGGGTGATCCTGCAGGGCAACCGCACGGTGGTCCTCCGCTAACCCCCTCCATACGACGCGCCATCACCTCCTGCGGCCCTTTCCCCAACGCCCCATCACGTCCTGCAGCCCTTTCTCCAACGACCCATCACCTCCTGCGGCAAAAGCCGGAGCCCTCTCGCACCTGAATGCGGAAGGGCTCCGGCTTTTAGCGTTCCTGGCAAGGGCCTTGTGCAGCTTGCGTGACCCATGCGATACTTCTAATCGATGCGCATCGACGAAGCGTATCGACAGTCCACAGAAACCGTTTAACAGCGAGCGCAAGGAGGCCAAGCAATGCCCACGAGCAAGGATGTTGCCCAGGCCGCCGGCGTTGCACAGAGCACGGTTTCCTATGTGCTGAGCGGCAAGCGTCCCATCTCCGAGAAGACCCGTAAAAAGGTGGAAGACGCCATCCAGCAGCTGACCTACCAGCCCAACGCCGGGGCCCGCGCGCTCGCCAGCCGCAGGACCCGGGTGATCGGCCTCGTCATTCCGTTCATACCGGAGCTGCACATGGCATCGATCATGGAATTCGTGTCCGTGATTGCCAATACCGCACGACTCTACGACCACGACATCCTGCTCGTCACCGAGGACGAGGGCGCACCTGGCTTGCAGCGGGTGGTGGGCCAGCAAATCTGCGACGGACTGATCCTTATGCAGGTGGAGGGCGACGACGAGCGGCTCCCCGTGGTCCGCAGCCTCCACGTGCCGGTGGTCCTGATCGGCATCCCCCATGACCCTTCCGGCCTGGTCTGCATTGATGCCGACTTCGAGATGGCCGGCGAACAGTGCGTCCGGGACCTGGCCGCGGCAGGCCACACCGTAATCTCCGTCCTGGACTGGCAGCCGGAAGTAGTGGACCGGCATGTGAACTACGTAGAACGCTTTATGTCCGGCACCAACACCGCGGCGGAAAGCCTCGGCGTGAAAGTGCTGCACCTGCCCGGCGGCACAGACCGCGACGCCATCGCCGATTCCGTGGATAAAGCCCTGGCCGAAACCACGGGCGTGCCGGCGTTCATCGCACCGGACGGCACGGTCCAGGATGTCCTCCGCAGGGTTCTGTCCAGCCGTGGGCTGACTCCCGGCAAGGACGTTTCCGTTATCGGCAGCGCCTCCGCCACCCTTGCTGAGCTCCAGCCCATTCCGCTTTCGACCATCGACCTCCGCCCGGCCGAAGTTTCGCGCCGCGCGGTCAGGATCATTTGCGAACTACTCGAAGCCGATCACCAGGGACCAACCGAATCCCTGGAATTGGTGCCCACGGTGATCACCCACCGTTCCAGCACGCTCCGTCCACCCCACGGCGGCTAAACCTTTCTTCCATCAACACCCGGCACAACATCCCTTTCGAATGTTTTTCGTCGATACGCATCGACAAACCGTCCCCAGAAAAAGGAACAGACAATGAAGTCACTACAAAGGACCCGTCCGCTCGCCCTGGCCGTCACCGCCTTGATCGGCGTGCCACTCATCGTCTCCGGTTGCGGGACCTCCCCCACAGCCTCTTCCTCGGAGGCCGTCAAGGAAATCTCCGTCATGGACTACTACAACAACGAACCGGACAAATCGTTCATCGGCGATGCCTTGGCAGCTTGCGGCACCCAGGCCGGCGTGACCATCAAACGGGAGACCGTGCCGGGCAAGTCGCTTATTTCAAAAGTGCTCCAGCAGTCCTCCTCCAAAACACTGCCGGACGTCCTCATGCTTGATAACCCGGACCTGCAGCAGATTGCCGCAACCGGTGCATTGGCTCCCCTGGCCGATTTCAAGATCAGCACTGACAACTTCGCCGAGGGCGTCCTCAGCGCAGGCAGCTACAAGGACAAGGTCTATGGCCTGGCTCCCACCGTGAATACCATCGCGCTGTTCTACAACAAGGACATCCTTGCCAAGGCCGGAGTCACGCCGCCGGCCACATGGGACGAGTTGAAGGCGGCAGCCACGAAGCTTACCGCGGGTGACCAGTACGGACTGGCCTTCAACGCCAACCCCACCTATGAAGGCACCTGGCAGTTCCTGCCCGTCATGTGGTCCAACGGCGGGGACGAAAAGAAGATCGACACACGGGAAACTGAACAGGCGCTCCAGCTGTGGACAGACCTGGTCAAGGACGGTTCTGTTTCCTCCTCGGCCCTCAACTGGACCCAGGCTGATGTTAAGGACCAGTTCCTGGCGGGCAAAGCGGCCATGATGGTCAACGGCCCGTGGCAGATCCCAGCGCTGGACAAGCAGCCCAGCCTGCAATACGGCGTCGTGAAGATTCCGGTGCGCGAAGCCGGCCAGACAGCAGTCGCCCCGCTCGGAGGCGAAGTGTGGACTGTCCCGCAGACCGGCAACAAGGCCCGGCAGGCCAAGGCCGCCGAAGTGGTTGCCTGCCTGAACAGCGACGAACAGCAGCTGGCGATGGCCAAGGTCCGCAACACCATTCCTTCCAAGACCACGCTGGCTGACAAGTTCGCCGGCGAAAACCCCAAGCTCGCCACCTTCACGGAGCTGATCAAGACCGCCCGTGCACGGACGGGCCAGCTCGGGGACCAATGGCCTGCCCAGGCCACCAAGATCTACACGGCCATCCAGACCGCACTGACGGGCAACGCCTCACCGGCCGACGCCCTCAAGCAAGCCCAGGGCCAGTAAGCAGCCTGCCATGTCATTAACAACCGACTTATCGCAGACGGCAGCCGGGCCGGCCACGGCAAAGGGCGCCCGGAAACACAGCCGCGATTCCAGGACTGCAAGCCAGGTCCCCAGGCGGCGCAGCCGCCAACGCCGGGAGCGCCTTTTCCAGTGGCTGTTCCTGGTTCCCGCCGTGGTCTACATGGCGCTGTTTTTTGGCTACCCCGTGGTCAAGAACGTCGTCATGAGCTTCCAGGACTACACCACATCCACGTTCTTCACAGGGGAAGCCCCGTGGGTGGGGCTGGCCAACTACGTGACTGTACTGTCGTCGTCGTTATTCTCTACCTCCCTGCTCAACACCGCGCTGTTCACGCTCGGGTCCATCCTGGGCCAGTTCGTGATCGGGCTGGCGCTGGCCATCTTCTTCCAGCGCAAGTTCCCGCTCAACGGAATCCTGCGTTCCCTGCTCCTGCTCCCGTGGCTGTTGCCGCTGATCGTTTCGAGCGCCGTCTGGCGCTGGATCCTGGACAAGGACAGCGGCGCACTGAACCGGTTCCTCGGGGACCTGGGCATTATCGACACCGGCATTCCCTGGCTGACCAGCACTTCGTTGGCGCTGATTGCGGTGGTGGGGGTGAATATCTGGATCGGGATCCCGTTCAACCTGACCATCCTCTATGGCGGCCTGCAGGAAATTCCGGACGAGCTCTACGAGGCCGGGTCCCTGGACGGGGCCACCGGGTGGAGGGCCTTCCGGCACATCACCTGGCCCATGCTGCGGCCGGTAGTGAGCGTGGTCCTGGTGCTCGGCGTCGTTTACACACTCAAGGTGCTGGACATCATCCTGGGCCTCACCAACGGCGGCCCCGCAAACTCAACCCAAACCATCGCCACTCAGTCCTACGCCCTCTCCTTCCACGAGTTCAAGTTCGGCGAAGGCGCGGCACTGGGCAACGTACTGGTGATCATTTCCCTGGTGTTCGCAGTCTTCTACCTGCGGGCCAGCCGGCGCGCGGTGGATGAGTGAGGAAACCATGACAACCCAACTGAAAGCACCTGTCCGCCGGAACACCGCCGCCGTTCCCAACCGCAAAAACTGGGGCTACACGGCGCTGGCCATCTTCTTCCTGGCCGTCATGCTGTTCCCGGTCTACTGGATGGTCAACGCCTCCCTGCAGCCCAACGGCACCACCCTGGAAACCTCGTGGCTGCCGCTGAAGCCGGATTTCACCGGCTACGCCACGGCCATCAACGAGCAGGGCGGCAACCTCGTCACCAGCCTGATCATCTCGCTCGGCAGCGTGGCGTTGAGCCTCGCCATCGCCGCCCCTGCCGCCTACGCACTGGCCTACTTCAAGGTCCGTGGCGCCGGCGTGGTGCTCTTCGCCATCCTCATCAGCCAGATGATCCCTGGCATCGTGGTGGCCAACGCCCTGTACACGGCGTACAACGATCTGGGCCTGCTCAACTCCGTACCAGGGCTGATCCTGGCGGATTCAGCGCACGGAATCCCGTTCGCCATCCTCATCATCCGGGCGTTCATGAACGGCATGCCGGCCTCGGTGATCGAGGCGGCGCGGGTGGACGGCGCGGGGCATGTCCGGGCGTTCTGGTCCATCGTGCTTCCGCTGAGCCGGAACTCCCTGATCACCGCCGGCCTCTTCACCTTCCTGTTCGCCTGGAGCGACTTCCTGTTCGCCCTCACCCTGACCACCACCGAGGCCGTCCGGCCGGTGACCCTGGGCATCTTCCAGTACATCGGCGCCTATGTGAACGACTGGAGTTCGGTGATGGCGACGGCGGTACTCGCCTCCATCCCGGCCATCGTCCTGCTGGTCGCCGCCCAGAAATACATCGCTGCCGGCACCACCGGCGGCGCGGTCAAATAGACCGTCTTCCACACCTACAAGGAGAAAACCATGTCTGAAAGCAACCCCATCCGCGTCACCGTCTGGAGCGAAAACCGGCACGAGAAGCGGGACGAACTGGTGGCACGGCTGTACCCCGAGGGAATGCACGGCGCCGTGAAGGCGGGGATCGAGGAGAACCTGGGCGCCGCCGTCGAGGTCCGGACAGCAACCCTGGACGAACCGGAACACGGCCTCACGGAGGAAGTGCTGGCCGGCACTGATGTCCTGACGTGGTGGGGGCACATGTCCCACGCGGACGTTGACGACGAGATCGTTGAGCGCGTCCACCGCCACGTCCTCGCCGGCATGGGCCTGATCGTGCTGCACTCCGGCCACTGGTCCAAGATCTTCACCAGGCTCATGGGTACTTCCTGCACCCTCCGCTGGCGGTCCGAGCGGGACCGCGAACTGGTGTGGACCGTGGACCCGACACACCCCATCGCCAAGGGCGTGCCGCACCCCATCGAGATCCCTGAGCAGGAGATGTACGGCGAGTTCTTCGACATCCCCACCCCCGAAGAACTCGTGTTCATCAGCTCGTTCAGCGGCGGCGAAGTGTTCCGTTCCGGCTGCACCTTCCGCCGCGGTCACGGCAAGATCTTCTTCTTCAGCCCCGGGGACCAGGACTACCCCGTGTACCACCACAAGGACATCCGCCGGGTCATCGCCAACGCCGTGGAATGGGCCGTCACCGACCGCCCGGAACGGGCAGTTCCCGAGTTGCTGCGCTACGAGACCGGCGACTTCTTCAACGGCAAGAGCTACCAGGGAGCCAATGCGTGAGTACGCCTTTTGCAGTAATTCCCGACGACGGCAGTCCCCTTCGCGTTGTAGTGGTGGGCGCCGGGGGCATGGGTCGCGCATGGCTCCGCACGGTTGAGGAGTCACCCCTGGTTGAGCTCGTCGGCATCGTGGACCTGGACCTGGAGGCAGCCCACGCGGCTGCTGCCTGGCTGGGGCGGCCGGACCTTCCCGTAGGTGCCGGTACAGCTCGGCTGGCGTCCGACGTCGGCGCGCGCGCGGTCATCAATGTCACCGTCCCTGCCGCACATCATCCGGTCACCACCGAGGCCCTCGCTGCAGGGCTGCCCGTCCTGGGCGAGAAGCCTGTGGCGTCCACCGTGGCCCAGGGGCTGTCGCTGGCGGCCGCGGCGGAAGTCCATGGCCAGCTGTTTATGGTCAGCCAATCGCGCCGCTACAACCGGCAGCTGTTTGAAGCGAAGCGGCTGTCGGCCTCCTTGGGTGCCGTTGGCATTGTCTCCGCCGAGTTCTTCAAAGCACCGCAGTTTGGCGGTTTCCGGGACGCCATGGACCACCCGCTCCTGCTGGACATGGCGATCCACCAGTTCGACATGGCCCGGTTCCTGCTCGGCGCCGATCCCGTCTCTGTCTTCTGCGAGGAGTACAACCCGTCCTGGAGCTGGTACCGCGGTGATGCCGGTGCCACGGCCGTCTTTGAGATGAGCGGCGGGGAACGCTTCGTGTTCACCGGCAGTTGGTGCAGCCCCGGCCAGGAAACCTCATGGAATGCTTCGTGGCGGATCAGCGGTGAGAGCGGAACGGTGCTGTGGGACGGCGACAACGAGCCCGTAACCTCCCTGGCCCCTGACGGGGGCTCCAGCGAAGACCCAGGCCAGGAAATCGCGGGCTCCCTGCGGGACTTTGTGGCGGCCGTCCGCACGGGAAGCATCCCGATGGGAAGGGTCCACCAGAACATCATGAGTCTGGCCATGGTCGAAGCCGCCATCCTCAGCGCGGCCACCGGGTCCCGGGTATCACTCGATGCACTCCTGGAGGATTCCTACCAGCAGGCGGTTCTTACAGAGCGCGAGCCCGCCGTCCTGGAAGTCCTCAAGTCCTGGACGTCGGTTCGGGAGGCCCTGGCCGGCGGAAGCGTGCAAGCCCGCTCCGCTTCCTGAGGAAGCGATGGGGCGTCCCAGGTTTCCCCGCGGGAGGTGATGGCGCGTCCCGGGATTTCGTGCGGGAGGTGATGGGGCGTTGCGGCTATTTGGGCTGGAGCGCCGCGAGTCGGGTGGCCAGGTGCAGGGCCGCCAATCTGCCGGTGCCGCGGGGATCTCCCCCGCAGAGCGAGAAGATCCGCTGCAGCCGCTGATGCATGGACTGGCGCTCCAAATGGAGCTCACGCGCTGCCTGGGCGGTGTTGCACCCGGAGTCCAGCCAGACCCGGAGCGTCTCCACCAGCTGGGAATGCCGCAGGGCGTCATGCTCAAGGACCGCTGCCAGCTGCTGGTTGACGAAGTCGCGGCGCCGGGCCTCATCCATCGCCTGGACCGCCAGCCGTTCCACTGCGAACGCCTGGGCATCAAGCACCTGCCCCGGCGCGCTTGCCGCTGATCTGGAACGGCCGGCGTCGGCAGCCAGCTCCAGCGTGAGCCTCGCCTCCGCGAGGGACCAAGGGGCGGATGATATGCCGGAGGCCACAGGCCCGAGGGCGCTCACCGTTCCCTCGGGGACTTCGAGCGACTGCAGGCCGTCCACGATCTTCTGCCGTTCGTCCTGGACGTTGCCGGAGCGGAGGACGCCCAGCGCCAGGAGCTCGGCGTTGTCCGCATAACTGGCCCCGTGCTGCCCGCCCGGGTCGAGCAGATTCTGCACATCCTTCCGGAGCTGCTTTGAGGCAGGGGAACGCACCACCACCGCCACCATCTGTGCGGTAACCGGAATCCCTGCGGCGGGAGCCAGTTCCTGAAGGCGCCAGTTCTGCTTGCCCGAGTCAATGGCCCGGATCAGGGCAGCGCCGGCCATCTCCTTCAAACCGGGAGGCATACGCTGCAACAAGGCAAGGGCAAGAATGTCCACGGACCGGTTGGCGGCAATCCTCGCCAGGTTCACGTCAGCCTCCCCGCGGACATGGAGCGTCAGCCGGGCAGACGGAATCCCCCGCACCGGCACTTCCACGTGGATGGGTGTTAAGTAGTCCCCCTCGTCCTCACCGGAGGGATCGGGCTCCGAGTCATCCCTCGGTCCGTTCGGCTCGGCGCTGCCCAGCGTCACACCGGCAGTGGAGGTGAGCACCACCTCTGTACCCGTGGCCACAGCCAGGACAGCAAGAATACGGTCAAGGCTTCCGCCGTGGGCCAGCTCCACAGCCATGGCATGGCTGGCCTGGTCCGCCTGCTGCAAGTGCGCCGCGGACTCGCTGACCAGCTGGGAGTTAATGGCCTCCATGACGCCCACGAAGGGAACCACCTTGCGCAGCTCGATCAGCGGAAGGCCTGCCTCTTCGGCAGCCGAAATCATTGAGGATGGAATGGACGGCAGCACGCTTCCGGTCTCGACGGCGAGCGCCGCCACCCCACGCTCGGCCAGGTCCCGGATGTAGTCCGTCCGCCGCTCGTCGGATGCGGAGGCAAGGGCCTGCCCGCCGGTCAGCAGAAGTTCACCGCCACCGAGCAGCGACGCGATATCCAGGACCTCGCTCGAGTGGATCCAGCGAAGCTGCGTCTGGGGAACAACACCAGCGGCCGCGCGGACCACTGGGTCGGCGGCAATAACGGTGGAATGCCGAAGAACATCTTCCAAGCGAACTGGCATGACACTCCGTCGTGTAGAAAGGGAAAGTTCAAGACACATTGTAGATGGTGCATGTGGTCCCGGACACATAATCTTGAGGAATCCCCATCCCCTCAACGAAGAGGCCTCGATGCAACAACAACCCACAAGCCCGGGAGCCGATCAGTCCGCCCACGCGGAAGACGTGGAAGCCTGGCTCCAGCCCATTCCCGAGTCCCAGCGCACTCACAAGGTTTCAGGTCAGTTCTGGATCTGGGCCGGCGCCAACCTGGCACCGATCAACTGGGTACTGGGGGCCCTCGGAATCCACCTGGGGTTGGGTTTCGCGGACACCGTGACGGTCCTGGTGCTGGGCAACCTGATTGGCATGCTGCTCTTCGGCTGTTTCGTCCTGCTCGGCCAGAAGACCGGCGCCACTGGCATGGTGCTCGCCCGGGCGGCGTTCGGCCGGCGTGGCAACTACCTTCCGGCAGCCATCCAGGCGCTCCTGGTGATCGGATGGTGCGCCGTCAACACCTGGATCATCCTGGATCTGGTCATGGCGCTCTTCGGCACACTCGGCTGGGTGGATCCCACCGCCCACAACTACGCCTGGAAGATCGGCGTGGCCACGACCATCATGGCCGCCCAGGTAGCTATTGCCTGGTTCGGCTATAAGGCAATCGCAGCCTTCGAAAAGTGGACCGTCCCGCCCACCATCATCATCCTCGCCGTGATGTCCGCAGTGGCGTGGTTCGGCATGAAGATCGACTGGGGCTACGCCGGCCCGGCGGGCAACATCCTTGAAGGATCCGAGCGGATCGCCGCCATGAGCGCCGTCATGACCGCCATCGGCATCGGCTGGGGCATCACCTGGTTCACCTACGCCGCCGACTACTCCCGCTTCGTCAGCACCGAAGTCCCCAAAAAGAAGGTCTACCTGGCCTCCGTCCTGGGCCAGTTCATCCCGGTCGTCTGGCTCGGCGTCCTCGGCGCAAGCCTGGCCACCAACAGCGGCGAAATCGATCCCGGCAAGCTCATCGTCCAGAACTTCGGCGTCCTCGCCCTG
Organism: Arthrobacter sp. SLBN-100; assembly: GCF_006715305.1. Lineage (NCBI taxonomy): Bacteria > Bacillati > Actinomycetota > Actinomycetes > Micrococcales > Micrococcaceae > Arthrobacter > Arthrobacter sp. SLBN-100. Next base: position 3,213,540 of record NZ_VFMY01000001.1, on the reverse strand, counting down.
CCCGTACTGCTGATGGTGCTGCACGGCCCCATCGCCACCAACATCCTGAACATCTACACCTTCTCGGTGGCCACGCAGGCACTGGACATCACCATCAGCCGCCGCAAGCTCAACCTGTTCGTCGGCGTCTTCTCGCTCGCCGCCGTCGTGTTCTTCATCTTCCAGGAGGACTTCGCGGCAGTCCTCGACGCCTGGCTCATCGGCCTCGTCGCCTGGGTGGCCGCCTGGGGCGGCGTGATGCTGGTGCACTACTTCTGGATCGACAAGCGCTGGCCCGGCAATCCGGAAAGGCTGTTCGACGGCGTCGGCACTAGGCGGCTCCCGGGCGTCAACTGGGCGGGCGTCACCTCCCTCCTGGTGGGCATCTTCGCCACCTGGCTGTTTATGTACGGGCTCGTCCCCGCCATGCAGGGCCCCATCGCCGTGGCCCTGGGCGGCTGGGACCTGTCCTGGCTCGCCGGCGGCCTCGCCAGCGCCGCCAGCTACGCCATCCTGGGCCCGAAGATGCACCGGAAATTCATCGAGGCCCTAGCCCCTGCCGGGCACGTTAGCACTGAGCTGACCGGAGCTTCCGCTCCCGGCACGGCAGCACTCTGATCCGAAGACCTCCCGAACTTCCCGCAACGCTAGGACAACCATGACCCTTGAAGCATTCCCCGACTCCGCCCACCCGATCACCTGGCCCGAGGGCAAGCGCGCGGCAGCATCCTTTACGTTCGACGTCGACGCCGAATCCTGCACCATCGCCCACGACCCCAAGAGCACCCGCCGGATGTCGCTGATGACCCACCAGTCCTACGGGCCCAAGGTGGCCGTTCCCCGGCTGCTGCAGATCCTCCAGCGGCAGGACATCCGCGCCACGTTCTTCGTTCCCGGCTTCACAGCCGAGTGCTACCCGGACACCGTCCGCCGCATTGTGGACGCCGGGCACGAGGTGGCACACCACGGTTACCTTCACGAGCCAATGCAGGGCATCGACGCCGAAACCGAGGCCCGCTACATCGACCGCGGGCTGGAGGCGCTCGCCAAAGCCGCCGGCGTGGAGCCGGTTGGCTACCGGGCGCCCTGGTGGGAGCTGAACTGGCACTCCGCCGGGCTCCTGGCCGACCGCGGCTTCCTCTACGATTCGAGCCTGCTCGACGGCGATGCCCCCTACCGCTTCAGCGTCGCCCCGGGTGATAGCAGGGACATCGTGGAAATTCCGGTCGATTGGACGCTGGACGACTGGGAGCAGTACGCGTTCTACCCCGGCGTGACCGGCAGCGGCGTCATCGAAAGCCCGGCCAAGGTCCTCGAGATGTGGACCCTCGAAGCAGAGGCACACCACGCACAGGGCAGCTGCTTCGTCCTCACCAACCACCCCTTCATCTCCGGCCGGCCCTCCAAAGCCGTGGCGTTGGAACGGCTCATTGAGCGGGTCAAGGGGATGGACGGCATGTGGGTGGCCACCATGGAGGAGATCGCCGAACACACCCGCAGGACGGTCCAGGAGGTCCACACCCACGCGAGGATTGATGTCCCGGCCTTCCCGGATACGGGAGCCAGGTTCACGCCGTCCTCGGTACGTGAGTCCAGGCCTGCAGCGATGGGAAGCTGAACCCAGCACAAAGGCCGCAAAGTGGTACTGCAAACCTACAAGGTGCAGTGCCACTTTTCTGCCTTTGAAAGGTCACCGACCTTTATGACCGGGCTGACGTCCATCCCTGCTGGTGCAATTTCTCAATGCCGTCCAGCAGCAAGTCAAGTGCGAACTCGAATTCGAACTGGTCATCGCAGCCCTGCCCGACGACGGCGTCTGGATCGTGGGCGGAAGCCATGGCAATCGTCAGGACATTGGGATAGCGCCGGGCCATCTCCTGGAGCATTGCCTGCCGGATCGCTTCGTCCTGCGCTTCCACGGCTCCGTCTTCCTGGCCGGCCGGCTCGTCGAACAGTTCCTGGGTGAAGCCCCACATGCGGCTGCCTATCGCGTGCATCACGTGATGCGTCAGGTCCACGGAGAAGCCGCCGTCGAGGAACATCCCGATGAACGAGTCCATGTAGGCAAGGACGCCCGGGGTCTTGTTGGTACGTGTTTCGAGGACGTGCCGGGCCCATTGATGCCGCTGAAGCACGCTCCTGGCCGCAAGGATCCGTCGCCGGACAACATCCTTCCAGCCCAGGCCCGTGGCGGGCGGATCAATCTCGGTGATGATCAGGTCGATCATGCCGTCCAGAAGCTCATCCTTATGGGCGACATGTTTATAGAGCGCCATCGGCACCACGTCGAGCTCCTGCGCAAGCCTGCGCATACTGAGCGGCGCGAGGCCTACGTCGTCAGCGAGCGCGACGGCGGCCTGCAGCACCCGGTCGCGGTTGAGGCGCACGCGCTGCGCGGCGCCCTGCCTGCTCATGCCATTGGTCCTTCCGTGTTCCTTGCACCCCTTGACCAGTGTACGGCGTACACCTACTGTTGGCTGCAGGAGGTGTACGCCGTACACCTCGCTCCGAAGCCGGCCTGGCTGGTCCGCCCGCAGAGGACCAGCAGATCGGCGCCAAGAGGAGCAGGATTTCCGATGCAGACCACAGGACAAAGTGCGACGGCGAGGGTACCGGCGGTTGCCCGCCGACGGCGCCCGGAGTGGCTTGTGCCCGCCGGCTTGATCTTCCTCAGCCTCATCCCGGTGATCGCGGGGGCTGCGCGGCTGACGGAGCTGACAGTTGGAGCCGAGGTGACAGAGCGGAACGCCAGGTTCTTCGGTTCCCCCGCTCCGGTGGCGATCCACATCGTCAGTGTCACCGTGTACTCCCTGCTCGGAGCGTTCCAGTTTGTACCGTCCCTTCGCAGGCGCCGCTGGCACAGTATCGCAGGGCGAATTCTCCTGCCGGCAGGGCTGCTCGCGGCGCTCTCCGGCCTGTGGATGGCTGTCTTTTACGCACTCCCGGCCAGCGACGGGCCGCTCCTGCTTGTCCTCCGACTCGTTTTCGGTTCCGCCATGGCGGTGAGCATCATCCTGGGACTTCACGCAGTGCTGCGCCGCGATTTCGTGGGGCATGGCGCGTGGATGTCCCGGGCGTACGCGATCGGCGTCGGCGCCGGCACCCAGGCCCTGATCCTGATCGTTCCGGAACTCCTCTCCAGCCCGCCGGACGTCACAACGAGGGCAGTTCTCATGGGCGCCGCCTGGGTTATCAACCTTGCGGTGGTGGAGTACTTCATCCGCAGGCGCTCCCTTCCAACCCGCCCAACCCTCCGTGCCCGCTGAGCCGGGATCCGCCGTCGTAAGCCCTGATTCTGCGTCTTTCCGAGACGTTCCTTGACGCTGTGCTACGCCACGTTGAGGGTTCGCGACGTTCCGTGAACGCCCGCGACGGGAATGATTGTGGCGGTGCCGGGTGCTCCGTAATCTCGTCTCAGCACCCGCCCCAGCAGAGGAACTTCCAATGTCAGAAAGCCAGGACAAGAGTCCGCAGAACCAGCAAGGCTCCACCCGCATCGTGGCCGGCCAGTCCAATACATCCAAGCGCCCCCTCGGCCTGAAGATCGGCATCGCCGCCGGAATCCTCGCCCTCGTCGGTGGTGGCGCCGCCGTCGCCTCCGCCGTCAACAGCGGCACCCCCGCAGCCGTCCAGGAGACAGCCCCCGCCGGCAACCCCGCAGCGGAACTGAAGCTGGGGTACTTCGGCAACGTCACCCACGCCCCTGCCCTGGTGGGCGTCAGCCAGGGCTACATCGCCGAAGAGCTCGGCGACACCAAGCTGACCACCCAGGTGTTCAACGCCGGGCCCGCCGCCATCGAGGCACTGAACGCCGGCGCCATCGACGCCACGTACATCGGCCCCAATCCCGCCATCAACTCCTTCGTCAAGAGCGGCGGCGAGTCGGTCAGCATCATCGCCGGTGCTGCAGCCGGCGGGGCCCAGCTGGTGGTCAAGCCGGAGATCAACTCCGCAGCCGACCTCAAGGGCAAAACCCTTGCCTCACCGCAGCTCGGCGGTACCCAGGACGTGGCCCTCCGCGCCTGGCTCACCGCCCAAGGCTACAAAACCAACGTCGACGGCAGCGGCGACGTCGCCATCAACCCCACCGAGAATGCCCAGACCCTGAAGCTGTTCCAGGACGGAAAGCTCGACGGCGCGTGGCTGCCTGAGCCCTGGGCCTCCCGCCTGGTGCTGACCGCCGGCGCCAAGGTCCTGGTCGACGAAAAGGACCTGTGGGACGGCTCGCTGTCCGGCAAGCCGGGCGAGTTCCCCACCACCATCCTGATCGTGAACCAGAAGTTCGCCGCGGACCACCCGGACACCGTCAAGGCATTGCTGAAGGGCCATGTGAAGTCCGTTGAGTGGCTGAACAAGGCGGCCGACGGCGAGAAGGCGAGCGTTATCAATGCAGCGCTCAAGGAAGCTGCCGGCGCCGAGCTGAAGGCTGACGTGATCGACCGGTCGCTGAAGAACATCGTGTTCACCGTTGACCCGCTCGCCGGCACCTACCAGAAGCTCCTGGCCGACGGCGTGACTGCCGGCACCACCAAGCAGGCCGACATCAACGGCATCTTCGACCTGACCGCGCTCAACAGCGTCTCCGGTGAAAAGACCTCGGCCGCGGGGCTCGGCAAGGAGTAACCCGCCGCGCGAACTTGCGAGGGCACCCGCTTGGCGGGGACGAAAGGTCCCCTGCCAGGCGGGTGCTTTCTTGTGGAAATCCTGCGGATTCCCAGCGCTGGACGGTTTAGCGGTCCCCTAGGCTAAAGGAGGAGTTCATCAGCGGCAGGGGCACGGCTAAGGGGGATGTCGGTGCGCGGATCCGACAAGAACGGCAGTTCATGGACGGGCGAAGACGGAGACTTTCCATCCTCGAATATTCGTCGTTCCCCCAGTGGACGGATCCCGCAATGGGCCATCGATGAGGCCTTCCGCAAGATGGAAGCGCCCAACCAGTGGCGGGGCCCCGCACCCACGCCTCTTGGACGAAAGAAGTTCAGAGTGCGGCCCAGCAGGCCGCCGCGCTCCCCTGGACGGTCAGTGCGGCTGAAGACGGTGCTGGGACTGGCCCTGGTGGCGGGCCTGTACTTTTCGCCCTCACTGTTTGACCGCTTCATCCTTCCAACCGTCCTGCCGTACCTGCCCGGTTCGCCGGTCCCACCGCCCGGTTACGAAGCAGCAGAGGCCCCGTTGGGAGCACCGCCGGTAACTACGGGTTCCACAGCGTTTGTCCTGCAGGAGTCGCCGGAACCGGGTCAAGCGTTCGTGGCTTACGACCCATGCCGGCCCATCCATTTCGTGGTCCGTCCGGAGAACGAAGTGCAGGGCGGAGACATCTTGATCCAGCAGGCAGTATCTGCAGTGTCCAACGCTTCCGGTTTCCGGTTCATCTACGACGGCACCACGGAAGAGGCACCCTCGGAGGAGCGCGAAGCCTTCCAACCGGATCGCTACGGCAAGAGGTGGGCACCAGTGCTCATCGCCTGGTCAACACCCGAAGAAACGCCCGGGCTGTCAGGAAACATCGCCGGTGACGGCGGCAGCAACTACGCCCACGTGACCGGACAACCGCTGGTCCTCGTCGCCGGACAAGTGCGCCTGGATGCCCCGGACCTCGCCGACATCCAAGCCAATCGTCCCAACGGGGATGACTACGTTCGCGCCATCGTCATGCACGAGCTCGGTCACGTCCTGGGACTGGATCACGTCAGCGATCCGACACAGCTGATGCACGCTGACAACATGGGCCTCCTGAACTTCTCGGATGGCGACCGCGCGGGACTTGCCATCCTAGGAAACGGGCCATGCGTCCCGCAGCTTTGACCACCCCACCAGGTATCAGCGAGACGGATAGTTGATATCGAAAAACTCGCCTTCCCCAAATATATGAAGTGCCTCACAGTAGTTACAGGACCTGCACCAAACCGACCGCAGCCAGTAACCAAAAGGACTTCAACGTGGAAACTCCCCTCTCCCATCTTGCCCACCTCGAGATCACCAGCCCCGACGTCGGAGCCTCGGCCCGGTTCTACGAGGAAAAGTTCGGCATGCGCATCATCGACCGCGTGGACGGCAATGTCTACCTGCGCTGCTGGGGCGACTACTACCGCTACAGCCTGGTGATCACGGAAGGACCGGAAGCGTCCCTGGGCCGGATGGCCTGGCGCACCAACTCCCAGGCAGCCCTTGAAGCAGCGGCCCAGCGCATCGAAGCTACCGGCGTTCAGGGCAGCTGGACCGCCGGCGGCCACGGCTTCGGCAAGGCCTACGAGTTCACCGGCCCTTACGGCCACCACATGCGCCTCTTCTACGACGTGGAAAAGTTCGTGGCCGAGCCTGGCTTCGAGTCCACCTACCCGGACCGGCCGGAACGCCGCAGCAGCCATGCCGCCGCACCCCGCTTCCTGGACCACGTCACCGTAGCGTCCTCCGATGTCCGCGGCTTCGCCAAGTGGCACAACGAGGCCCTGGGTTTCCGCGTCATGGCATTTGTGGACCTGGACGAAGCACCCATCACGGTCTTCTCCGTGCTGACCACCAACGAGAAGTCCCACGACCTCGGCGTCGTTCTGGACACGTCCAGCCGCGCCGGCCGCGTCAACCACATCGCCTTCTGGGTGGACGCTACTGAGGACCTGCTCCGCACCGCCGACGTCATGATGGAAAACGGCACCCCGATGGAATACGGCCCCTCCATCCACGGCGTGGGCGAGCAGAACTTCCTGTACTTCCGCGATCCGTCAGGCCTGCGTGTGGAGCTCAACTCCGGCGGCTACCGCAATTACGTCCCGGACTGGGAGGCCAACACCTGGAAGCCGTCCCTGGGCTCCAACAACTTCTACAAGAACGGCGCCATGCCGCACTCCATGACCGAATCCTTCCCGCCGGCCGAGGGCTTCACCGCCACCGAAGAAGGCGCTTCCCCCGAAATGAAGGAAGCCCTCCTGAACCCGTACGCCAAGCAGGGACGGGGCTAAAGGAATATGCCTGAAGCAACATATGCCCTCATCCGGTTCCAGGAAGCAGGCGACAGCAAGGCCCGCGCGGGCCTTCTGGTCGACGGCCGGGTCCTGCCACTGGACGGGGACGTCAACTCCCTGATCGAGCACTGGGACACCACCGAAACCCAGCTGGACGCCCTGGCCGCCTCGGCCCGCGAGGACACCGGCCTGGCGCTGGCCGACGTCGAAATCCTCGCTCCGGTGGAACCTGCCCAGGTCCTGCAGACCGGCGCGAATTACCGCAAGCACGTCATCGACCTCGCCGCCGCGCACCGCGAACCCGGCGAGGACGAGGCGGAAGTGCGCGCCAAGACCGCCGCCATGATGGACAAGCGGGCAGGCCAGGGCACACCGTACTTCTTCATCGGGCTCCCGACGGCGATCGCGTCCGCCACGGACGACCTCACCCTGCCGTCCTACTCCAAGTCCCACGACTGGGAACTGGAACTGGCAGCAGTGATCGGTAAGACGGCCTTCCGGGTCACCCCCGAGGAGGCCCTCGAGTACGTGTTCGGCTACACCATGGTCAATGACATCACCACCCGCGAGTATGTCTTCCGCAAGGACATGCCGGCGATCGGGTCGGACTGGTACCGCGCCAAAAACGCCCCGGGCTTCCTGCCCACCGGGCCGCTGCTGGTGCCCGCCAAGTTCTTCGGCGACCCGCAGGACGTCCAGGTCACCCTGAAGCTCAACGGCAAGGCGATGCAGGACGAGTGCACCTCGGACATGATCTTCGGCGTGGCCAAACTGGTCAGCGAAGCCTCGCAGATCATGCCCCTGCGCCCGGGTGACCTGGTCCTCACCGGAAGCCCGGCCGGCAACGGCGCGCACTGGGGCCGGCTCCTCCAGGACGGCGACGTTATGGAAGGCACTATCACAGGACTGGGTACCCAGCTCATCCACTGCAAGGACGAAGTCCAAACGGAAAGCAGCAAGCCGTGACCACCCAGGACACAGCACCTGTCACCACCGGCACCGGGGAATCAGCTACTGATTCCCCGGTGATCCGGCGTAAGGACCCGCTCGGCAGCATCCGCGCCATGGCCGAGGCACACAACAACTGGGGCCGCTGGGGCCAGGACGATGTCTTGGGGACGCTGAACTTCATCGACGCCGCCAAGCGCGTCGAAGCCGCAGCACTGGTAAAGACCGGCGAGGCGTTCTCGCTGTCCCAGCCGTTCGACACCAACGGCCCGCAGAAGGGCTGGCGCCGCCGCACCAACCCCGTCCACACCATGACGGACACGGGGGTGGATGCCGAGCGCGGCAACCAGGGTTTCCCGCACGGCTTCGGCGGCGCGGACGACGTCATCGCCATGCCGCTGCAGTGCTCCACCCAGTGGGACGGGCTGGGCCACATCTTCGACCAGGGCAAGGCGTGGAACGGCCGCGCCGCCGGGGACGTGGTCACCTCCGAGGGCGACCTGGTGACCGGCATCGAAACTGCCGCCGCCAAGGTCGTCACCCGCGGCGTCCTGCTGGACGTCGGCCGGGCGCTCGGCCCCGAGCTGGGAAGGAACGACGGCGAACTGCCGGACGGATTTGCCATCACCCCCGAACACCTCCAGCGGACCATCCAACTCCAGGGCCCCAGCTCAACCGTGGGCCGCGGCGACATCGTCGTGATCCGCACCGGGCAGTACACCAGGGTCCGCCGTGACGGCTGGGGCGATTACGCCGGCGGCTCAGCACCGGGGCTGTCCTTCACCACCGCACCCTGGCTGCACCACAGCGAAATCGCCGGGATCGCCACGGACACCTGGGGTTTCGAGGTCCGTCCCAACGAGTTTGACGCCGCCTTCCAGCCCCTCCACCAGATCGCCATCCCCAACCTCGGGCTGTTCCTGGGCGAGATGTGGGACCCGGACGGCCTGGCGGAAGCGTGTGCGGCGGACGGCAGGTACGACTTCCTGCTCACCGCGGCCCCGCTCCCCATCACCGGGGCGGTCGGATCGCCCGTCAACCCGATCGCCCTCCGGTAGCTTCAGTTACAACAGCAACAACCACCAGCAGTAACGCCGTCAACACAAAGGAGTCAGCGATGGCAGCAGTACAGAACGTCGGAATCGTCGGGGCGGGAGCCGCGGGACTGACCGCCGCCGTCCTCCTGGCCGACGCCGGAATCCAGGTGGAAATCCTCGAGAAGGCGGAAGCCCCGCAGACCCTCGGCTCCGGAATCACCCTGCAGGGCAACGCCCTGCGGATCCTCCGCCAGCTCGGCGTGTGGGACCAGGTGGAGGCGAAGGGTTACGGGTTCAGCACCCTGGGCCTGCGCGCCCCGGACCCCGCCGGCACCGTCATCGCGGTCCTCGAGGACATCCGTACCGGCGGCGAGGACCTTCCCGCCACCATGGGCATGTACCGTCCGGACCTCACCGCAATCCTCCGCGAACGTGCCGAGCAGGCCGGTGCACGGATCAGCTACGGCAGGACCGTCACCGGAATAACGGACGACGACGGTTCCGTCACCGTGAGCACCGCCGACGGCGGCAGCGCCACCTACGACCTCCTGATTGGCGCCGACGGCCTGCACTCAGCCGTCCGCAAGGCCATCGGCATCGACGTCGAACCCCAGCCCACCGGCATGGGCATCTGGCGCGCCTTCGTGGAGCGGCCCGACGAGGTGGTGCGCACCGACCTGACCTACGGCGGCCCCTGCTTCATCGCCGGCTACTGCCCCACCGGCCCCGACACCATCTACGCCTACCTGGTGGAGAAGGCCCAGGAGCGCGAGCACGAGGACGGGCCCCGCATCATGGCCGAACTCGCCGCCGCCTACGGCGGGCCGTGGAAGGAAATCCGCGCCAACCTGGACCAGAGCGCCCGCATCAACTACACGTGGTTCACCACCCACCTGGTGGACGGGCCGTGGAACCGCGGCCGCACCGTGATCATCGGCGACGCCGCCCACAGCTGCCCGCCCACGGTGGCGCAGGGTGCAGCCATGGCGCTGGAGGATGCGGCTGTGCTGGCTGAGCTGCTGATCCAGGCTGACGACCTCACCGAAACCCTGTGGAAGGAATTCACTGACCGCCGGCTGGACCGGGCCAAGGCAGTAGTCAACGCTTCCGTCCAGCTGGGCCAGTGGATGCTCGACGGCGTCCGCGACGCCAACGTGCCCGGCCTGATGAACTCGCTGTCCACCATGCTGAAGGAACCCGCATGAGCACCCTTTCTGCTCAAGCGCCCACCGTGGATGTCCACGCCCACGTCCTGCTTCCGGCCCTGCAGCAGCTCGCGGCCGAGGCGGATCCCGAGGGCTTCGGCGCCCAGCATGCCCTGGAGGTGCGGCGCAACGGGCCGGAGTCCATGGCCGGGTCGGGCAGGATGATCAAGGAGCGCTGGCCGCAGCTGACGGACCTGGACCGCCGGCTCGCTGACATGGATGCCCAAGGCGTGGACGTGCAGCTGGTCTCGCCGTCGCCGTCGCACTTTTACTACTTCGCAGGTGAGGAGCTGGCCCTCAAACTGGCGAAGGCCGCCAACCAGGCGGTGCGGGAGTTCGTGGACCGCGCACCGGACCGGCTCAACGGCCTGGGCCTCGTTCCGCTCCAGCACCCTGCCCTGATGGTGGAAGCCCTGGAGCATGCAGTGCTGGAATGCGGCCTGCTGGGTGTGGAGATCGGTTCATTCGCTGCCACTCCGGAGGATCCGGAACGCAGCACCGTGGAACTGTCCGACCCCCGGCTGGAGCCGTTCTGGAGCCGCGCGGAGGAACTGGGCGCCCTCGTATTCCTGCACCCGTTCGGCTGTTCCCTGGATGAGCGGCTGGACCGCTTCTACCTGGCCAACACCGTCTCCCAGCCGGCGGAAAACGCGGTGGCCCTGTCCCACCTGATCTTCAGCGGAGTCCTGGACCGCCACCCGGACCTCAAGGTTGTGGCTGCCCACGGCGGCGGCTACCTCCCCACCACCCTGGGCCGCTCGGACCACGCCTGGAAGGTCCGGCCGGAGGCACACGGCTGCGCCCAGCCGCCGTCGTCGTACCTGAAGAAGCTGTACTTCGACTCGCTGGTCCACAGCCCCGCCGAACTGCGGGCCCTCGTGGCGGCCGCCGGCCCGGAGCAGGTGCTGCTCGGCTCGGATTACCCGTTCGACATGGGATCCGACCTCCCTGTGGACGAGGTGCAGGCTGCCGGACTTCCTGCCGACGACGAAACCCAGGTTTTGGGCGGCAACGCACGCACCCTGGGCATCACCGCGGCGGCCGCCCTGACCGCCCAACGCAACGCTTAAGGAACACGCATATGGTCAAGATTGCACGCTGGAACCACGACGGCGGGACGCAGTCCGGCTTTGTGGACGGCGGAAACTGCTTTGCCCTGCCAGCAGGCCAGGGCGTCCAAACCCTGTTGGACGCCGGACTCGAGGAGACGCTGGCACTTGCCCGTCAGGTGGTTGGTTCCGCTGCTGCCGTTCCGCTGGCGGAGGTGCGTCTGCTCGCCCCGCTGGTGCCGGCCACCATCCGGGACTTTGTAGCGTTCGAGGAACACGTCGAAGGCGTGCGGAAGAGCATCGACGGCGTGGCCGGCGTGGTGCCCGAATGGTACGAGGCGCCCACCTTCTACTTCACCAACCCGCACACGGTGACGGGCACCGGCGAGGTGATTGGTATTCCGGCGGGCTGTACGGACCTGGACTTCGAAACGGAAGTGGCCGCCGTCGTCGGACGCGTTCCCGGCAGCGGCGGACGCAACCTGACTGCCGCCGAGGCACATCAGCACATCTTCGGCTACACGGTGCTTAACGACTGGTCCGCCCGGGACCTGCAGCGCCGGGAGATGAAGGTCAGCCTGGGGCCGTGCAAGGGCAAGGACTTCGCCAACACGCTGGGGCCTTGGATTGTCACCGCGGACGAGTTCGAGGACCTGCATGACGCCGAGGGCTTCCTGCCGATCTCAATGGCTGTGGAGGTCAACGGGGAAGCCATCGGCCAGGACCTGCTGTCCAATATGGGCTGGCCGTTTGCCGAACTGGTGGCCTACGCCTCGCAGGACTCCGTCGTTCGGCCGGGCGATGTCCTGGGCTCCGGCACCTGCGGCAGTGGCTGCCTGGCCGAGCTCTGGGGCCGGAACGGTTCCAAGACTCCCCCGCCGCTGAAGACCGGCGACGTGGTGCGGATGACGGTGGAAGGCATCGGCACCATCGAGAACACAGTCGGTGCCCGGCGCGAGGCCGTGACCCGCGTTCCCGCCCGGACCCGTCCGCGCAACCGGGTTGCCGCTGCGGTTCCTTCCGGAATCTAGCGTGGTTTCCTTTCAGCTCGACGGCCGGACTGTGGTGGTCACCGGCGCCGGCCAGGGCCAGGGCGCCGCCGAGGCGCGCCTGCTGGTGGAGGCCGGGGCGCGGGTCATCGCCACGGACCTGGCGGCGGATATGCCTGCCGGGCTGGTGGGATCGTCTTCGGCCGCGCCTTCTTCAGGTGCGCTGCTGTACCGGCAGCTTGATGTCGCCGATGCCTCCGGCTGGTCCGGCCTCGCCGCCTGGATCCAGTCCCAGGGATGGCAGGTGGACGGGCTGGTCAACAATGCCGGCATCACGCGGCGCAGCCGGCTGCTCGAAGCCTCGGTGGCCGATCTGCAGAAGGTCTATGAGGTGAACGTGACCGGAAGCCTGCTGGGGATCCAGGCGCTCACGCCGTTGATGGGGACCGCGGCCTCGATTGTTAATGTCGGCTCTGTTGCAGGTCTGACGGCCCACTATCCCGTGGCGTATACCGCCAGCAAGTGGGCGTTGCGCGGGCTGTCCCAAGTGGCGGCCATGGAACTCGGGCCGCGCGGGATCCGGGTAAATACCGTCCATCCGGGCTTTATCGAGACACCCATGACGGCGGGCGCGAAGCCGGAGTTCAGGCGCGCCACCCTGGCCGAGACCCCGCTGGGCCGCGCCGGAAGCGTGGAGGAGGTGGCCGCCGTCGTACTCTTCCTCCTCAGCCCGCTCTCTTCCTTCGTGGCGGGGGCCGAGATCCCGGTGGACGGCGGCCAGTCCGGCCATGGCGGCGCGAAGTCAATCTCCGACGCCCTGCGCTAAGAAGCCCCTGAGCTGACAGCCCCCGCGGGAATCAGCCCGGCAGCACAGCCGACCAGCCGCCGTCGACCATCAAATTGGCGCCGGTGACGTAGGAGGCCTCGTCGGAGGCGAGGAACAGGGCGCACTTTGCCACTTCTTCGGGCGCGCCGATCCGGCCCAGCGGGATGCTGCCGGCGATGGACCGCATCGGATGGTCCGGCGCCAGGAGGTTGCCCTTGGTTGCCGCGGTACGGATCATCCCGGGGCTGACAGCGTTAACGCGTAGTCCATGCGGCGCCCCCTCCGCCGCAAGCTGTTTGGTCATGGCCACCACCGCTCCCTTCGTAGCGGTGTGGCCCACCGGCCGTTGGTCATGGAGCCGGTGACCCCCGCTGTGGAGCCCACCAGGACAATGGCGGCGTTTGAAGCCTGGATCAGCTGTGGCCAGAAGTACTTGACCGGCAGGAACACCACGTCCATCTCGTGTTCAATGTTCCATTTCCAGTCATCGAAGGTGAGTTCCCCCACCGGTGCGAAGCGGGTGACTGCGGCGTTGGCGTAGAGGACGTGGACCTGGCCGTGCATGGCGGCGACATCAGCAGCCCAGGCCGCCACGGCTGCCTCGTCCGTGAGATCCACCCGGCTGCTGCTCATCCGGCCCCCGGCGGCGGTGACCGCCGCGACCGTGGCCGCGGCGCCGTCGTCGTCCATGTCGCAGCCCACCACCAAGGCCCCTGCCTCGGCGAAGGCGAGCGCGGCCGCCCTGCCCTGGCCGCTGGCCGTTCCGGTGATGACGGCAGTCTTGCCGGCCAGGCGCTGGCTGGAGACAGGCATAAAGAGTCCTTCCGAAAGCGTGTTTCTTCGACTTTCGCAGGGATGGGCCGGACGGGGAACGGCCCTTTGGGTCTAGGTGGTATCCGCCGCGTGGATAGTCAAGCGGAAAGGTTCAGCTTTCATCCATCGGCCTCGCCTGCCGCCGGTGCAGCGGCATCGCTGGCCAAAGCTTGCCGCCGACGGTAGATCTGGACCGCGATGGCTGTGGGAATCACGGCCAAAGCGGTGATCCGCATCCAGGGCCGGTCCAGGACATGGCCGGTGAGCGCATCCAGGGAGAAGGGCCCGGAACCGCCAATAGTGAACGCCGTTGCTGCCAGGCCCAGCACGGCCGGGTACTCGAGGCCGCCCTCTTGGGCGAAGAAGCCGCTCGGGGCGTGGACGCTGGCTGCGACTCCCATGGTGGTTGCAGCGGCGGCGCCGGCGGCAGGGGTGGCGAGCCCCAGGCCCAGGGCAAGGCCCGCTCCTGCTTCACCTACGCCAGCGAGGACGGCACTGGGTTTTGCGGGACGGAACCCCATGGCGTGCATGCCCTGGCTGGTTCCTTCAACGCCTCCACCGCCGAACCAGCCGAAAAGTTTTTGGGTTCCGTGGGCGATGAGCACGCCTCCGAGACCGACCCGGAACAGGGTCTGCGCGGCGGCCGCCGCCTCAGGGCTGGTGGTTACATTGCTCATAAGAGTCCTCCTTGGTTGTCTGCCTACGCTGCCAGCTCGCGTTGGGCACGATTCTACGTCTGCGGGGCGGCACGGTCACGGGAAGAAAATGAGTCAGGAGACGCTGCCGGCAGCTGGCACAAGCCTTGGATCTAGATGGCATCCGCCCCATGGATGGCCACCCGGTGTGGGCTAACGGGGAAGAGTTCGTGAAGCCGCGCGCAGGAGCGCTGGACCACGGACCGCAGCCACACGCTGGCCGGGTCCTCCGCCTGGGACGGGTGCCAGTACATGGCCTCCACCAGGGACGCCTCGATCCCGCCGGAGAACTCCAGCACCACGATGTCCGCGCCGCGCTGCGCCCGACCGGCCAGCATCCGCGGGACGAGCGCCACAAGGTCGGTGCCTTCGACCAGGAGCGGCAGGGACAGGAAGCCGGCCACCACGGCCGCCACCCGGCGTTGGATGCCCCGGGACTCGAACAGCTTGTCTGCCGGGGTGCTGATGCCCTCGCCGAAATAGCCGACGGCGTGCGGCACCGCCGTCAGGTCTTCGAGGGTCAGGCGGGGCTGCTGGAGCAGGGGGTTGCCGGCATCGGCCACGGCCACGAAGCTGTCGCGGAAGAGCTGCTTGCTGGCTCCCTGCATCTGGTACCCCGTAGGCCCCACCAGCAGGTCGATCTTGGAGTAATCGGCCATCTGACCCTGAAATCCGGAGCCGGCGGTGGGAACGAAGTCCACGGACACACCCGGCGCTTCTTCCCGCAGAATCCCCCGCAGCGGCCCCACAATCAGCGCTGCCGCATAGTCCGAGGCGGCGATGATGAACTCACGTTCGCTGGTCGCGGCGTCGAACCCGGACCGCACGCGGGTGGCCCGCTGGATGTGCAGCATCGCTTCATCAACCAGCGGGACCAGGGACTGGGCAAAGGGCGTGAGGTCATAGGTGCGCCCGTTCCGGACCAGGAGCTCGTCGTCGAAATGGCGCCGGAGCCTGGCCATCGCGGCGCTGGTGGCTGGCTGGCTGAGCTGGAGCCGCTCCGCCGCCCGGGAGATGTTGCGCAGTTCCAGCAGGACCTGAAGTTGGGGCAGCAGGTTCAGGTCCAGGTTCTTCATACCCACAGGTTATCCGTGCCCGTAGTTCCGCCCTTCCAAGGGCCGGCTAATGACTGACTGGCACAATCCGCGGTCCCCGGACCAGGACCGCGAGGAGGGCCACCGCGCATCCGATACCCAAAGCGCCCAGCGCGAAGCCGAGGCTGCCCAGCGCCGCCGCAGCCGCGCCCAGGACGATGGGAGTCAGGAACTGGCCGATGAACAAAGTTCCGGTCCAGATGCCGGTGCCGCGGCCACGCTGCTGGTATTCAAGCCCGTTTACAGCCCAGGTCAGGAGGGTGGGCAGCAGGACACCCGTTCCCGCGCTGGCAATGACGGCACCGGCAATCGCCAGCGGAACATTCCCTGCGACGGAAACGAGTGAGAGTCCCACGGCGGCCAGCCCGAAGGCGAGCGCCAGCAGGTTCTTCGTGCCCAGCTTCGCCAGGAAGCGGAAGGAGATGGCGCCGGCCGCCGTGGCGAGGGATGCGATGGCCGCGGCGAGGCCGATGAGTGCTGCGTCGGCAATGCCGAGGCCGGTGATGACATACGGCAGGTGCACGATGAGGGCGTAGAACACGATCCCGCCGAACAGCGTCACTGCGGCCGGGGCGCCGATCTGCCGCCACGGCACCGGCGTCCGGACCGCAGCGGTGCGCTGGCTCCGTGCCGGCTCCCACAGCTTGAAGATCATGGGGATAACGATCACGGCGCTGGCCGCGTACAGCCAGAACGGCGTCCGCCAGCTGATGCTGCCCAGGGCACCGCCGAGGGCAAAGAACGCCGTGGCGGCGAGCGCGCTGACCATGGTCTGAAGGCCCAGGTACTTATTCCGTTGTTCGCCCTGGTAGTAGTCGGTGAGGAGGGTGGTGCAGCACGTCATAATCGCGGCTTCCGCGATGCCGACGCCGACACGGGACACTGCGATGGACTCCAGGCTGGTCAGCCACAGCGGCGCCGTCCCGAAGGCGGCGTAGGCCAGCATGGCAAAGACCAGGAGCTGCTTCCGGCCGACGCGGTCGGCAACATAGCCGGCCAGTGGTGAGAAGAGTGCCACGAACAACGCCGGCAGCGTCAGGGTGAGCGGTACCAGGATGGCCACGCCGGGGGTGCCCGCAAACACCTGGCTTAATGTCGGCAGGATGGGCGCCAGCAGAACGGCGCCCAGCACCGGCATGCAGCTGCCGGCAACAAGCAGGGCCGCCTGGAACCGCCCGGCCGGACGCGTCTCCGCGGGGCAGGCCGTCCCGTTCCTGGCGGTACCCGCGAGCTGAATATTCTCCATTGCATCTTCCTTAGCCTCTTGATGGTCACGGAGGGGACGGCACCGCTGGGGCACCGAAAGTGACTTCCCTCACTGTGGCAACACTGGGGCTATCGCGGAATCATGGATTTGGGATAGCTGGTATCCACGGGACGGATGGACGCCACGGACACCCAAGGGCAGCGGGTGGCCCGGAAGGGTGTCAGGAACCCAGTTCCTCGGCCACCTTCCGCGCACCGCGCACCGCGAGGGCAACGCTCATCAGGGTGGGGTTCATGGCCGTCGCCGTCGGAATGAGCGCGTTGCCGCCCACCACCAGGTTCTCGTAGCCCCACACCCGCGACCACGGATCCGCCACGGAGGTGCCGTCGTTGGTTGCGCCCATCCGCATGGTGCCCTGGTAGTGCAGGCTGGAGCCGTTCGGCATGAGGCGTGGCTCGGCAACAAAGACGCCAAGGGCCTTGCCTGCACGTCGCAGCCGCTCGGTAGCCTGAGCGATCTCCGTTTCCTCCCGCTCAGTGAGCGCATATTCGATGGTCATGTTCGGGAAGCCGCGGTAGTCCGGCTCGTTGTCGTCAAAGGTGACGGCGTCCTCGTAGCGCGGGTGCTTGCGCAGGCCATAGCCCATGTTGACGTAGCCCCAGCGGTTCTCCGAGTACGGGGTGCCCGGCTCCATAGGAAATGGCGTGGTCTCGGTGTACATCACCTGGACCGAGAAGGGGTGCTCGGGTTCGGAGAACGGGATGCGGTTCACTGCCGCCACCGGATCCGCCGGATTGAGTGAGCGGCGTGCCAGCTCGGCCTTGAGGTCCTCTTCCCGCGCGTAGCGTCCCATCTTTTCGGCATCCAGCGCCACCGTGGAGATGACCACGGGATGCTCGGTCAGGTAATGGCCCAGTGCCTTCGGACGGACGCCCGATGCCCACAGGAGCTGCGGGGAGCGGAAGGCATCCGCTGCCACCACAACGATGTCAGCTGCCACGAAGGAGGCCTCCCCCGTGCGCAGGTCCTGGACGGTGACGCCGGTGGCGCGGCGTCCCTCCAGCTCAACGCGGCGGACCAGGGTGAGGTCACGCAGTTCGAACTGCTTCGAGAGGGGGCTCTCCTTATCGATCAGCGGTCCGAGGACGACGTCGGCACCCGCCCAGCGTACAGACCCGTCCGGCTGCGGGTCCCCGGCCACCGGAAGGGTGCCCACCCCGTAGCCGTCCGGCAGCTCCGCGCCGAACTCTTCGTCGAGGAGGGTACGAATGGCTTCGCCGACCTTGGAATCCGCGAAGGCGGCGCTGTGGACGTGCAGCAGCTGCTTGGCGTCCTCAACCAGCCCGTCCCACTCGTCATCAGCGATGAAGGGGATCTTCTCGCTGAAGGCGGGCGACGGCGTGGCGCAGGTCCAGTGGGCACCCTGGCCGCCCACGTTGGTGGCGGCAGCCGCGGCCGGGAAAGAGGGGGCGTGGGCTGAGCCCGCGCCGCCGAAGTCAAGGAGGTGGGTCCCTTGGCGGGCGGTGAACATGCCCTCCGTGACGGTGGATGCCGGGATGCCGAGCGATTCCCGGTAGGCGCCGGCCTGCGGCCCCTGGGACATTTCACGGGCACGCGCCTTCTCGGCAGGGTCGGGGATGTTGCGGACGCTCTCGCCGGGGACCCCGGTGAGCTGCGGCCCGGCTTCGAACATCACCACCCGCGCGTCGGGGACCTGCTCCAGGAGCACGCGTGCGTAGGCGGAACCGATGGGCCCGCTGCCGACGATGGCGATAGTGGGGTTGGACATGATGTCTCCTTTGAAATCAGGCCGAGAGGGATTCGGACGGCGTGTTGGGAGCGGGAACGGGTTCGTCGGAGAGGCGGCCGTGCGGAAGCAGGACCGCCGCGACAATCCCCACGGCGTAGGTGGCCGCCAGTGCGATGAAAATGGGGGTGAAGACTGAAGTGTAGATCTGTGCCACGCTGGCTTGGATTGCCGGCGCGGCCCCGTGGACCAGTTGCGGCGTCAGGGTGGAAGCATCGAGGCCTGCCGGCAAAAGAGCCGCGACGCTGGAACCGATCACCGCGCCGATCACCGCCGTCGCCACTGTGGACCCCACTTGCCGCACCAGGTTGATCGTTGCCGTGATGGTGCCGGTCTGGCTGGCCGGGGCAGCGCCCTGGACCACGGCGACGATGAGGCTCATAAACGCCCCCGTGCCCATCCCCACCACAGCCATCACCATCATGGGAACCCACAGTGGAAGGCCCGCCGGCAGCATGGCCATCACAAAAAGCCCGGCGGCTCCCATCGAGGTTCCCAGGATCGGGAAAACCCGGTACTGCCCCGTCCGGCTGGCCAACCATCCGGTCAGCACGTTGCTGATCAGCATCCCGAACACCGTGGCGATAGGGACGAGGCCGGAGACGGTGGCGGTGGTCTGGTAGGCCATCTGGAAGTACGTGGGCAGGTAGGCAGTGATGGAGAAGAGGCCGACGCCGATAATCGCCGAGAGTGCGGTTCCTGCCGCGATGGTCCGGTTGGCGAAGACATGGAGCGGCACGATGGGTTCGGCGGCGCGGCGCTCGATAAAGAAGAAGGCAACGAAGCCGACGATGCTGACGGCGAGCGCGGCAGCGGTGGCGGGACCTGCGCTGCGTTCGGCAGCCCAGGTAACGGTGAGAACGAGCGCCACGAGGGCGGTGGTGAACACCGCAGCCCCGGCAACATCGAAGTGGCGGGGCATGGGGCCGGGCTCCAGGTGGGGGACGGCGATAAGCGCAAGGCCCAGGGCCGCCACTCCCACCGGAATGTTGATCCAGAAGACCCACTGCCAGCCCCAATAGTCAGTGATGGCACCGCCAAGAACGGGGCCTACCAGGATGGCGATGGGGAAAGCGGCGCCAATGATGGCCATGTAACGCGGACGTTCCCGCTGGGTGGTGACGCGGGCAATGATGGTCTGGGACATCAACTGCAGGCCTGCTGAACTCATGCCCTGCAGCACGCGCGCGCCAATGAGCCAGGCCATGTCCGTGGCGAAGCCGCAGGCCAGTGAGGCGGCCAGGAACATCACCAGCGAACAGATGAAGATCCGGCGGGCTCCCAGCACGTCACCCAGCTTGCCGAGTACCGGCAGCAGCACGGTGCTTGCGAGGGTGTAGCCCACAACCACCCAGCTCATCAGCTGGAGTGCCCCCAGCTCACCGGCAATGGTGGCGAGGGACGTGGACACAACCGTGTGGTCCAGGGCCCCGAGGAAGGAGACCGAGAGCAGGGAAACAACAAGGAGACGGAGTCTCAAAGGCGAAAGTGGCATAGTGATCTACCCGAACGATCGGGCCGTCGACGCGACGAGCTGTGCCTCCGCCGCACCATCACTGCGGAGAACGGGTCCGGTAAGAACCCCGGCGCCGCTATCCATGATACTCCACTTTGGTCTGAAAACAACATAAGAATGCTTGGATTCGACGCGCGCTCTGATCGGCCGGCTATGCATCGAGCAAGGCCCGGGTCACGACCGCATCCTGAAGCAGTTCGTCCAGGTCAGCTACGGGCCCATCCGCCAGGCAGGCCTCGAGAGCCCGGCGGAGCGCCAGGCGCGCGGACGATTCGAAGCGCTCGGGAGCCCGCACCGCCCCTTCGCCAGTGAAGGTCTCCACCCGGGTCAGCCCGGCAGGCTCGTCCACGGTGACTTCAGTCCGCACCTCGCCGAGGGCCAGCACCTGGAGCAGGCCTCCGGCGTGAAGGCCTCCAAGGGGAGTCCCCATTACAGTGGCGGGGACCGAACCACGGGCGCCCTCCGAATCCAGAAGTGCGATCCTGCCCCGCGCGGTGGCAATGCCCGCCCTGAACTTCAACGGCCCTCCGGCCAGGGAACGGATCCAGCCAACGCCGTCGAGGATGATGCCGTCAAGACCGGCAGCGGGACCGGCGCATTCAACAGTGACCATACGGGCCGAACTGCCGCGCCTTGCCCGGACTGCATCGGCAACAACATCGGGGCGGAGGCGGGGGCGTTCAACGATTACCGGGATGCCGCCGGGCCAGCGCTCCGATTCACCAGCTCCCCCCGGAAGGACCACAGGATCCGCAAGCACCACGGCGCACGCTCCCCCGGCGCGGGCGGCCAGCATGCCCTGCCACCAGTCGCCGGTTCCGGGCACTACTGCCACCGCCCCCTTCACGCCGTCCGCGAGGGCAGCACCAAGGGGAAGCTCGGCAACAGCGGCCGTGTAGGCAGGCAACGCCGTGAAGACGTTGACCGCTCGTCCTTGACTCATTGGGGCACCCCCTCAAGGATTTTGGCTGCGGCAGCGTCCGCCAGGTCGATGGCATGGTGTGCGTCAGCCAGCAGTTCGTCGTACTCCACGGGGGCATCGCCTTGAAGGAGTGAGGCAAGCGAGCGCCACTCGGCCACATAGCCGTCTTCCTGATCGCGCGGATACTCCGTCCACTGCCCGTCCACGCTTCGCACCCGGATGGCAGCGCTTCCGGCATGGACAAAGGCGGGCGGGAAGTTCACTTCAATGCGGTCGTGGGACGTGGCGATGGTCATCCGCCACAGCGCATCCGGCCCCTCGGGAAGCATGGTGAGCGCCAACTGGACAAGAACTCCGCCGGCCCGGTACCCCACCAGGTAGCCGATCGGGGAAACAACCCGCGCATAGACAACCTCGTCGATGCCGGGCGCGATGTCCCTCACCGCAGGAAGGTCATGAATCGCGAGGCCGGTCAGCAACTGCCGCAGGACGCCGGCCGCCACGGCAGGGTTGCCAAGGTCCGGGCGTCCCCGCCTCGCAGCCTGGAAGGGACCGCCCTCGACCACCAGCCGGTGGTACCTGTCATTCGGCGGAAGCGCCAGCGTCACCGAGATGGCCTGCACGCGGCCCTCAAGGGCCACAAGATGGTGCTTCGCGCGCCCCCACGCGGCGTCAAACAGGTGGTTCGTCCCCACCAGCAGGATTGCGCCTGCGGCCCGGCATGCAGAAACAACATCGTCCGCTTCCTCCCGGCTGGTGGCCAGCGGCTTCTCGCAGAAGAAAGCGCGCTTTCCCGAGCTCAGTGCCGCCAGGATTTGGCGGGCATGTTCACTGGGCGGGCTGCAGATGGCAACCAGATCCACGGCCGGGTCCGCCAACAGGGCCGCCTCCCCCTCGGACCAGCGGGCGCCATGCCTTTCGGCCAGGCCCCGGGCCCGCCCGCTTCCCGCATCGGCGATATGCACCACCTTGAACAGGTTCGCAAGCCGCCCGAGCACCGGCACGTGAAGTGCCGCGACACCCGGCCCGGCCCCAATAATCCCTACGCTCCAAGGCATTGTCGCCTCCCCTCTTCTGTCACTATTATTCATAAGTCAGGGAACTTCTGGCTATAGTCGCGTTCAGCCGCGCCTTAGTAGGTTCTGATGTGTGAGAATTGTTAACCATGACGACAGAGTCCACCCTCCGCTTCGGAGCCCAGACCGATGAAGTGACGAGCCTCTTGAGGATCGTCAATCTGGTGCGGACGGGCGAGGCAACCACCCGGCCCGAAATCGGTAAGGTTACCGGGCTGGGCAGGGGCGTTGTCAGCCAGCGCGTGGACCAGGCCATCCAGTTCGGCTTCCTCGGCGAGGGGGAATTCGGCGCTTCCTCCGGCGGCCGTGCGCCCCGGACCCTGCGCTTTCGAGCCGAGCAGGGGCGGATCATCATCTGCGCCCTCGGAGCGGCCCATATCAGGGTGGGTTTGACGGCGCTCGACGGCGACGTCCTGGAGCACACGCACCGCGCCTGGGATATTTCCCGGGGCCCCGAAAAGACCATTGAGGCAGTCTTGGCCCTCGTGGACGACGTGCTGAAAAAGGACTCCAAAGTGCCCGTCTGGGCTGTGGTGGTGGGCCTTCCCGGTCCGGTCGACTTTGCCTCCGGGCAGCCCGTGTCGCCTCCCATCATGCCCGGGTGGAACGGCTTCGACGTTCGAACCCCCTTCGAGGAGCGCTTCAACGCGCCGGTCTGGGTGGATAACGACGTCAACCTGCTTGCCCTCGGCGAGCGTGCCCGCCGCCGCGATTCCCTTGTGGACCTCATCTACTGCAAGATCGGTTCGGGAATCGGTGCAGGACTGCTGTCCCAGGGCAGGATCCACCGCGGTGCCAACGGCGCCGCGGGCGATATTGGCCATGTCCGGGTCCTGGACTCCACTGCCCAGTGCCGCTGCGGAAAGATCGGCTGCCTGGAAGCCGTGGCCAGTGGCTGGGCCCTGGTCAGGGATGCGGAACAGGCCATCAAGGAGGGCGCCAACAGCTCCATGGCTGGGGTAGTGAAAAAGGGAGCACTGACCCTCGAGGAGATCACCCTTGCGGTCCGGTCCGGCGACCCCCTGGCCATCACCTTGATTCAGAAGTCGGCGCGCGTAGCGGGTGAGACCATTTCTGCCCTGGTGAACATGTTCAACCCCAGCGTCATCGTCATCGGCGGCGCCATGGGGTCGGCCGGCGAGGTATTCCTGGCGGAAGTGCGGCAGCGGGTCTACGAACTGTCGCTGCCGCTTGCCACACGCGACCTGACGATCACCCTCTCCGTGGCCGACGAGCGCGAACCCCTCCGCGGCGGAGCTGAGCTGGCGCGCGAGCAGCTGTTCGATGTCACCTTCCCGCGCTGGTTTGCTGATGGCCGCCCCTCGCCGGAACGCGTCGCAGTTCCCGCCTAAGATTCCACAGCTCCGGGCGCGCCTGCCCAGGCGACGTCCCGGGAGACACTGGGCACCGGCTTTCCGTTCAGTTCCAGCCGGGCCTCCAGATGGAACGGCAGGACCAGGGGCGAGCCGGGCCGTGCCTGCAGGTACGGCACCATCAGCTGGAAGTCGACGGCGACGGCGTGTGTCCCGTGTGACAGCGCGCGCCGGCCCGCCAGAACGAGCCTGTCCTGTACGAACCACCAGCCCTGCTCTTCCTGCAGGACGCCAGGGGACACGCGGCGGGACCCGAGCATCACCCCCAACTCCCCTGGTGCCACCGGAACGCCGTCCACCTCCACCGCCAGGCCGGCAATGCTGGACAGCGGCATTGAGCGAATCCACGGTAGGCCGACGCGCAGTTCGAAGCCTCCCGGAGTGGCGGTCAGCGCATCTCCGCGCACAGCTGTTTCCAACATGGCTTCCATCCTTTATCCTGAAACTGACATAAGTTTGTCATTACCAAGCATAAAGGGGAAAGACGCCCAATGGCTCCCGAAATTCCAAGCAGCTGGACGCTTTGCGCCAGCTCCTTCAACTGGACCCCGGACATCATCGCCGCCCGCCGGACCGCCCAGGACATCGTCACCGGCATCGCGGATTCAGTGGTGAAGAGGATAGAACTCGAGCCCGGACTGCTGTGGCGGTCCTTCCCCGCCCCCCACGATGCCGAAGTTGACGAGCTGCGGGATGCCTTGGCGGCGAAGGGCGGATCTGTCAGTATCGTGGGCGCGAGCCTGGACGACTTCACGCCGATGGAACGCCGCCCCTTGCAGCAGCGCCTGGATTTCCTGGTTCCCCAGATCCATGCCGCGCACCGCGTTGGAGCCAGCGGAATCCGGCTCCCGATCGGCCAGGCCGGCACCGAATTGCTCACTCTGGTCCAGCCGCTGCTGCATGAGCTCGACCTGGTGCTGTTTGAGGAAATCCAGGGGCAGCAGGCCCCCGGCAGCGCCGCCGTCGAACCTGCCCTCGAAGCGATAGGTGCGCTCGCAGATGACCACGTGCGGGTGCTCGTGGACATCAGCATGCTGATGCCCGCCCTTCCCGTCACCTACCTCGAAGAACTGCGCCGGGGCGGCATGCCTCAGGACTTCATGGGGCGCCTGGAGAATGACTGGCGGGACCCCGCCACCATCGACGCCGTCACCGCCCTGCTCCGCTCAGGAAACGTGCCCCCGCGGATCCACACCCTTTTTATGAACCTGCTCATCCGCTTTGGCCGCAGTGACGCAGCGGACCTGCAGGTCATCCTCCCCATGGTGGGCGCCTTCCACCTGAAGTTCTGGGACCTGCACGACGACGGCGGGCGGGTCACGCAGCCGCTGCGGGACCTGGGCGCCCTCCTTGGCAGCAACGGCTTCAGCGGTACCCTCACCAGCGAATGGGGCGGCCACGAATGGCTGCAGGACGATCCCACGGAGATGACGCGCAACCACCTCGCACTGGCAGGGGCAGCACTCGCGCATGCAGCGCCAGCGGCCCAGGGCGTCGGCGGTTGAAAACGCTCCATCAGTTGCTGTGGCCTTTCCGGCAACGCTCCATCAGTTGCTGTGGGCTTTCGGGCAACGCTCTATCACTTTTATGAAGTTCCAACTGCAGCGTTGCTGCGGCAGAGAATGTGCTGCAGCTCCGGGCAAGTCCAAAGGTGATAGAGCGTTCCCCGATTTACCCCATCAGGTGATAGAGGGTTCCCCGATTTACCCCATCAGGTGATAGAGGGTTCCCCGATTTACCCCATCAGGTGATAGAGCGTTCCCCGTAATGGGCAAACGACAGCGGCCGGTCCTGGAGTTCCAGGACCGGCCGTTCTCTTGCTGAATTACTTCGTGCTGAACGCGGCGTCGAAAGCTGCCGCGGAGGGCTCGTAACTGGAGAGCCTGCGGACGAATGCCAAGGCTTCAGGGGCACCGTCCAGGCGGTCCATGCCGGCGTCCTCCCACTCCACCGACAGGGGGCCGCGGTAGTTGATGGAATTCAGCATCCGGAACGCATCTTCCCACGGCACGTCGCCATGGCCGGTGGAGATGAAGTCCCAGCCGCGCCGCGGGTCAGCCCACGCGAGGTGGGATGAGAGCCGCCCGTTGCGGCCGTTGGCCAGCCGCTTCTTCGTGTCCTTGCAGTGCACGTGGTAGATGCGGTCCTTGAAGTCCCACAGGAACCCCACGGGGTCGATGTCCTGCCACACCATGTGGCTCGGATCCCAGTTCAGCCCGAAGGCCTCGCGGTGCCCGATCGCCTCCAGCGCGCGCTGTGTGGTCCAGTAGTCGTAGGCGATCTCGGAGGGATGAACCTCGTGGGCAAATCTGACTCCTACCTCGTCAAAGACGTCCAGGATGGGGTTCCATCGGTCGGCAAAGTCCTGGTAGCCGGCGTCCACCATCTTCTCGGAGGCGGGCGGGAACATTGCCACGTACTTCCAGATAGACGATCCCGTAAAGCCCGTCACCGTCTTCACACCGAGCTTGGCGGCGAGCCGGGCGGTGTTCTTCATTTCCTCGGCTGCACGGCGGCGCACTCCTTCAGGGTCGCCGTCGCCCCAGACGTTGTCCGGAAGGATGCCGCGGTGCCGTTCGTCGATGGGGTCATCGCACACGGCCTGGCCCTTGAGGTGGTTGGAAATGGTCCATACCTTGAGGCCGTGGCGTTCCAGGACGTCGAGCTTTCCCTGGACATAGGCGTCGTCGTCCCAGCGCCAGGGATCCAGGTGGTCACCCCAGCACGCGATTTCCAGCCCGTCGTAGCCCCACTCGCCGGCGAGCCGGGCCACCTCCTCAAACGGCAGGTCGGCCCACTGGCCTGTGAACAAGGTGATCGGTCGTGCCATGTGTTTCCCCTCCTACGAGACCTGCGCCGGGACGTCAGCGGCAACGCGCGTCCAGGCCGAATCATTCTCGGAACTGCGCTCGACGGCGTCGAGCACCCGCTGTACCCGCAGCCCGTCAGCGAACGTGGGATGCGGGTCGGTGCCGGCCACGATACCTTCCACGAGGTCCTTGACCTGGTGGGAGAACCCGTGCTCGTAGCCGAGCATGTGCCCTGCCGGCCACCAGGCCGAAACATAGGGATGCTCCGCTTCCGTGACCAGGATTTTCCGGAAGCCCTGGCGGTCTGCGGGTGCGGTGCGGTCGTAGAACTGCACGCTGTTGAGGTCCTCGAGGTCGAAGGCCAGTGCGCCTTTGTCCCCCGAGACTTCGATCTGCAGCGCATTCTTCCGGCCGGTGGCAAAGCGTGAGGCCTCGAAGGATGCCAGCGCACCGGATTCGAACCGGCCGGTGAAGATGGCGATATCGTCCACCGTCACCTGGCCCTTGCCGGCACCGGCGGTGCCGGAGAGCCCGGAACCCGAGTCAAGAAGCGGGCGCTCCTTCACGATGGTGTCAATGGTGCCGGAGACCTTGTCCAGGTTCAGCCCGGTTACGAACTGGGCCAGGTCAATGGCGTGGGCACCGATGTCTCCCAGCGCGCCGGAGCCTGCGTGTTCCTTCTGCAGGCGCCAGGCCAGCGGCATCTCCGGGTCCACCAGCCAGTCCTGCCGATAGGAGGCACGCACCTGGCTGATGGTCCCCACGGCACCTTCGGCAATCAGGTTGCGCAGGAACGTGACGGCCGGAACCCGGCGGTAGGTGAACCCCACCATCGCCCGGACTCCCCGGGCAGACGCCCGCTCGGCAGCCTCAGCCATGGCTTCAGCCTCTGCCACCGTGTTGGCCAGCGGCTTTTCGCACAGGACGTGCTTCCCGGCTTCAAGGGCTGCGATCGCGATCTCCGCATGCGAGTCGCCGGGGGTGACAATGTCGACGACGTCGATATCGTCCCGGGCGATCACCTCACGCCAGTCTGTGGCTGACTCAGCCCAGCCCCACTTCTGGGCCGCGTCAGCCACGGCGTCGGCGTTTCGGCCCACAATAACCGATATTTCCGGCTCGGCCGGCAGGTCAAACATCCGGGGCGCCGTCCGCCAGCCCTGGGAGTGGGCAGCGCCCATGAAGCCATAACCGATCATGGCCACCCGCAAGGTTGTCATGCCAGCACTACCTTGCGCTCAACCGCCACCCGGTTTCCGACGTAGCGCATGGGCGCGATCTGCATGTAGAGCAGGCGGAGGGTGAGGATGACTTCGACGTCGATCTCCTCGCCCGCGTCGGGGATGCGGTCCAGCGGGATGATGACATCGGGCTTGTCCGCGACGAACCACAGGGTTTCCCATTGGTCGGGCAGCTCCGCGATGGAGTAGGACTCGCCCTGCAGTTCGAAGCGGAGGGATTCCTTGGGGATCGCCACGCCGTTGACCGTGGCGGCAACGTCGTCCACGGCGGACAGCCAGAGGCTGCGGTACCAGGGCAGTTGCACGGACACCGAAATGCCCTCGGGGTGCCTGCGGACGTCGGCGTCCTGGAACAGGGAGTTGTGAGTTGCCATGGCTTTCCTTACTTGAACGTATCGACGAAGGTGTCGTGGGGTGCAGGCGGGAGGGGATCCAGCGTCTGCCTGGTGGACGGGCTGTACGGGTAGGATTCCTGGGGCACCGGTTCGTCGGCAGGCGGCATAAACACCGGCTTGCCGTCGTCGCCGAAGTACATCAGGTCCAGGGCGAAGGCATGCTGGTTCTTCTCGGCGAAGCTGATCCAGTTTTCCTCGAACGGGGCCCGCAGCAGCTCGTAGCAGCGGAACTTCCAGATCTTCCATTCCCCGTCCTGGCGCAGGAAGTCCACGGCGTACTTGCACCAGACCCAGTGGGCCCAGACCTTTTTGCCCTGCACTTCACCGGGCGAGTACATGTAGTCCGGGCTGTCCCTGGCCACTTCCGGGTCCGTCAGGCCGGACTCGTTGCCGGTCATGATCCAGACGCCCTTGGCCGTGTTACCGTCGGCCGCCACTTCGATGACCGGCGTGGTGGTGTAATGCAGGATCAGCTTGCCCTCGGGCCGCGGACGGCCCTGGTGGTAGCGGATGACGCTGTCGTAGTCCGCGTACTGGCCGGCGTTGGTGTACCTCGCCCGGATGCCGGGAGTACCCGGCTTCACCCACAGCGGGATGATCTGTTCATCCTCAAAGGCATTGTGCAGGTACATATAGCGGTTGAACAGGTTCTCGATGTCACCCCGGTCATTAGCCCGGCGGGCCAGTTTCAGGACTTCAGCGAGTTCGCCCCGCAGGCGCTCCACCTCGGCTGCGAGGTCGGTATCGATGGCAGACATTGGACCTCCCCTAAGCCGGAACGACAGCTTCTTCGATGGCACGGCGCATGAGCGAGTGCTGCTTCTTGACCAGATCGATCGGGTCGGATTCGCCCAGGTCTGCAAAGGCGTGGCCTTCCCACTCGCTGGAGAGGAAGCCGGTGTAGCCGCCCTTGACGAACTGCCGGACGATCCGCGGGATGTCCATGGCGGGCTCGTTGCCGTTCTCGTCGATGTCGTAGAACTTGGCGTGGACGTGGAACATCTGCGGCATGATGTCCAGCCACTCCTCGGGCGGAACCAGGCCGTGCATGTTGAAGGCCAGCCGGGTGAAGGGACCGAGCTGCGCCGGATCGAAGTTGTTTTCGCGCAGGTAATCCTCGAACTCCTGGTTCCGCTCCTGCATGGGCAGCGGCTTGCGCCAGATATCCTGCATCACGGTGAAGTGCTCCTCGGGCAGCCCCATCTGGGTCAGGGTGCGGAAGAGGGTGGGCGACAGGCTGTGCATGGTGGAGCTGAAGTCCGCCGTGAAGCCGAGCCTGTCGCTTCCGAGTTCCGCATACATCTCGCGGATCTGCAGGATCTTGGGATCGTTCGGGCCCTGGGGCGCGTGGATCTCGTAGCCGAGCTTCTGGTCGTACTTCTCGGCCAGCGGAAGCAGCCGGCGGAGCAGTTCCTTGCCCGCGGATCGGATGACGATTTTGTTGAAGCCAAGCGTGTTGGCGGTCTGGAGCTGCCTGGCGAAGAAGTCGAACTCCTCGTCCGGCGTCATGTCCCGGTCTTTACGGCGGCCCATGTCCAGGTTCGTGCCCACGGCGCTGGGGGTCAGGCCGTAGCGGTCCATGCTGTCGCGCCAAAGTTTGACGAAGTCGCCGTCCACGTCGGGATAGGTGCGCAGCATCTGTGCGATGTTGAACTCTACGCCCGGGCCGAGGCCTTCATCGGCAACGGCCTTGATCAGTGTCTCCGGGGTGTAGAGCCCGGCGGCGAATTCGGAGGTCAGTGAATAGAGGGTGATGCCAAGCTCGATGCCCGAGCCTGCGATGCCTTCTGACATGTCTTTAGTTCCTTTTGTTTCAGCCGCGGACGGGCTGGGCGAGGTGGCTGCTGAGGATACGGCGGGCTTCCGAAGCGTCGGTGATCATGGCGGAACCGGCATTGGCCGCTGCTGAACGCTGGACGGCCTGCTCGCCGCGGATGATCTCGAACGGGTCCTGCCAGTTGTTCCAGTGCCAGCCTTCATATTCGCTGGAGATGGCACCGTTGTAGCCGTTCTCCACGAGTTGCCGGACCAGGCCGCGCACCGGCACCGAGGGCTCTTCGCCGTTCTCGTCGATGCCGAAGAACTTGCCGTGCACGTGGCGGACCCACGGCATGATTTCCAGCCAGGTGTCCAGCGGTGCCGGACCGAAAAGTCCCGTTCCGTTGATGCCGAAGTCGATGCCGAGGTCCGGCCGGCCGTTGCGGGCAGCCAGGCCGATGAAGGCACCGAAGCGCTCGCCGTGGACCTTCTGGTTGTTGGGCGGCCCTTCGGCATAGAAGCCGTTCCACAGCTCAACCACCTGCCGGAGCAGGTCCTCTGAAGCACCACGACGGCGGTAGGCCTCCAGCAGGGAGGGGGCAAAACCGGTGACGGTGGCACCCCAGTCGGCGGTAAAGCCGAGCAGCGGGGAATCGAGCTTTTCGTAGCGGTCGCGCAGTGCGAGGACGCGTTCGTGCGCGCCGTGCTGGTCCGCGTGGACTTCGAGGGCCAGGGTGACGCCGTACTTCTCGGCCACGGGCAGCAGGCTTTCCATGGCGTCGGGCGTCAGCGAGATCTGCACGCGGGCGATCGGGAAGCCGAGCCGGGCCGCAACCTCGATCTGCTTGCGCATGTATTCGACGAGTTCGTCATGGTTCATCAGCCGGTCCCGGCGGATGCCTGTGTCGACGTTGACTGCCAGCGAGGTGGGAACGAGATCCACCTCGGCCACCAGGTCGCGGAACTGCCCCACGAACGCGTCATCGATGCGGTCCGGGAAGCCGCGGAGGCTGGAGAATCCGATCACCTCGAGGCCCGGGCCGAAGCCCTCGGCCGCAACTTTGCGGATGAGACCGTCGAGGTCGTACTGCCGCGCATGGGAGGCGCGGGTGAAGCTGTAGAGGGTGACGCCCTGGATGGGCGTGCCAGGGCTGGTCATCGCTGTGCCACCTTCATGGTCTTGGTGTCGTGCTCTTCGATGTGCAGCACGCCGTGGTCGGTGATGATGTAGGGGATGTAGAGCTTCAAGTCCACCCGGACCTCGTGCTCTGCCTGGCCGTCCCGGACGGGAAGATCGCCGGAAAGGACGGCCGAGTCGAGCGGAAACCACCACTCGCCGGTCTCATCCACGAGCTCTTCAAAACTGAACGTGCGGTTGTTCATGGTCCAGCGCAGGGTGTCCTCCGGTGCGGCAACGCCGTCAACCGTCAGTGCTGCGCCGGCGATGCACGAGCCCGGAAGGGCGCGGTACCAAGGGATCCGTACTTCGACGGCGGTGCGGCCGTCCTGGGTGGTAAGTGTTCCCTGCTCGATTATGCGGTCGGCGATCATCGAGACCTCCTTGTCTGCGGCATGCCTTGCCTGTGAGTGAAATGCCTGTGCTGGAACGAATTGAGCGCCTCGCGGCACTTCTTCATTATTTAGTCAGTCTATTGTCTGATTCAGACATAAGTAAAGCGCTGTTGGCTTCTTCAGCGATTTTCCGTGCTCCCCGCACGGCGAGCGCTACCGACGTCAGCGTGGGATTGCACGCTGTCGAGGTGGGGATAACGCCATTGCCGGCCACAAAGAGGCCGGGGACCTGCCACACCTGGCTGTCCGGCGAACAGACGCTCTCGCCGTCGTCCGTCTCACCCATGCGCGTGGTGCCCTGGTAGTGGAGTGATGCTCCAGGGGGCAGAACGAAGGGGCGCTCGTCCAGCGGTTCGCCCACAGCCTTGCCCAGGCGGACAATTTCCTGCCTGGCGCGGTCCAGTACCTCGCGGTCCCGCTCTGTGAGGCGGTAGTGGATGCGCATGGCGGGCATCCCGTAGGAGTCAGGGGTATCGCCGTCGAACGCCACCCGGTCCTCGCGCTGCAGGTCCTTGGCGCAGAACAGGCCCAGCCCCACGATGGAGCCCGGGACAATGGGATCATCATCGGCCAGGGGAACCGGGGAAGCATCCAGCTGCATGATCTGGCCGTGGAAGGGCGCCTCGTCCGTGTAGGGAACCCAGGCCACTCCGCTCTGTTCACTGAGCGCGCCGTTGGCGGCTGCCGGCGCGTTCTCAGGCTGGACATCGCGGAGCCTGCTCGCGAACACCACCTGCGCCTGGTCGTTGAGGTAGCGGCCCAGGGCGTCGGGCCGGATCCCGGAAGCCCACAGCAGCTGCGGTGTGCGCAGGGCGTCCGCCCCCACCACAACGTAACGGGCGGCCACCTGATAATTCTCACCGCTGCGGCGGTCCTGGACTTCGATGCCGGCAGCGATGCCGGCCTCCACCAGCACACGGGTCACCAGCGATTCATCAAAAAGTTGAAACTGCGGGTTTTCGCGGGTGACCTCCCCCATCACGACGTCGGAGCCGGACCAGACGAGGCCGCCGTCCTGCCGCCGGTGTACAGCAAGGGGCATGGGCTGCACGCGGCAGGCAGGCTTACGGCCTTGATCCACTACCGTGGCGAGGCGTTCGCGGACCAGGTCCGAAAAGGGGGCGCCTTCGAAGGCGGAGGTAGTGACGCCCAAAAGGCGGTCCGCATCCTTAAGGAGCTCTTCCAGGTCCGGCAGGAACGGGATGCGCTCCTTGCCTCCCGGGCGGGGGCAGGCGGCGGTCCAGTGGGCGGCCATGCCGCCCACATTGCTGGACATGGCCGCGACGGGCATGCCGTCCTCGCCCGGGAAGGCGTAGCCGTCCTGCAGCAGGTAGGTGCCAGGGCGCGCGCGGCGTTCGCCGCTCTTGACGGCGCCCGGCGAGTTCACCGTTGCCGCCCCCGCACCGGGGCCTTCCGAGGCCCGCTGGGCGAGGCTGCGGCGGTCAGGGTCCTCGATGTTCTTGACGTGCGCCCCGGGCGGATTGCTGACGGTGGGGCCCACCTCGAACATTGCAATAGTGGCGCCTGGCGCTTCCTCGCTGAGGATCCGCGCGTAGGCCGATGCCGTGGGGCCGCTGCCGACGATGGCGACGTCAACTGTGGTGGGATAGCGGTTACCGCTCACCGTCCCGCCACCAGTTCCTGGATGCGGCGCACCGACTTTGCCGAGTCGATGGTGGGGTAGTACTCGAGGCCGATGGGGCCGGTGTAACCGCTGTTCCGCAGGTCGGCAAACCGGGCGGGCCAGTCAATGGAGCCGGAACCGGGTTCGCCGCGGCCCGGAGCATCGGCCACCTGCACGTATTTGATGAGGTCCCCGGCATTGGCGAGCTCTGCCGCCACGTCCTCGCCCTCAACGGTGGAGTGGTAGAGGTCGTAGAGGACACCGAAGCTGGGCGAGTTGACGCCCTTGGCGACGTAGACAGCTTCCGACGTCCGGTCCAGGAGAGCTCCAGGATGGTCAACACGAATGTTCACCGGTTCGAGGACCAGCGTGATGCCGGAACCCTCGATGTGCGCTACGCCCTTGCTGAAGATTTCGATCAGCTCGTCCAGCTGGTCCTGCCGCTTGCGGCCGCCGAAGCCGGTGCCGCTGCCCACCACTATCCGGGGGCAGCCGAGCTGGCGGGCCACTTCGACGCCTGCATCCAGTCCGGTGTAGAACGGCGCGTGGTCCTTGGGCGGGATCATGAACTGCATCCGCGGCTCTGCCAACTGGGCGGTGAGCTGGACTCCGGTTTCTTCGAGGGCTTCCTTGAGGGCGGGAATGTCCTTCCCCGTGGGGCCCCACATTTCTACGGCATCGAATCCGGCGGCGGCTGCGGCGCGGACACGGTCGGCGGCGCTGGAGCCTGCTTCTGAGAACAAAAGGTCGATGTTGGGTGCGAGCTGGTACATGCGTGGCTCCTGGGTAGTAGAGAGTGATCAGTAGGAATAGGGTGGCGGCTGTGCCTGGATGGGCGTGTTTTGGGGCGCAACGGATCGCGGCAGGCCGCTGGTGCGGTGTAGGGGCCGGCGGTTTCCCGTTGGGCCGGTCAGCCTTTCAGGCCGCCGGAGAAGCCCTGGATGAATCTCTTCTGCGCGAACAGGAACAGGGCAAGGATGGGGACCATGGACACGATCACGATGGCGAAGATCGAGTTCCATTCGGAGACCAGTGAGCCGATGTAGTAGTACATGGCTACCGGCAGGGTCTGGTTGGCTGAGCCGCCCAGGAAGATCAGCGATGTGAAGAAGTCGTTCCACACGATGAGTCCGGCAAAGATGGTCACGGTACCGGTGGCGGGCGCCATCATCGGCAGGACCACCTTGGAAAAGATCTGGGACTTGCTGGCGCCGTCGATGGTTGCGGCCTCTTCGTAGTCCGTTCCGAGGCCGCGGAAGAAGTTGGAGTAGAGGAAGATCGCGAGCGGAAGGAGCATGCCCGTGTAGAGGATGATCATGCCCCAGGCGGATCCCGTCAGGCCCAGGGCGCGTGCACCCATATAAAGGGGTACGGCGCCGAGTTGGCCGGGGAGGATGATGGCGATCAGGAACAGGTAGTAGGTGCCTTTGCTCCAGCGGGCGGTGCTGCGGGAGATCACATATCCGGTGATCGAACCGAGTGCGATCAGTCCAATGATGCTGCCCGCGGTGATGATGGTGCTGTTCACGAGCCCCATCACCACGTTGGAGTTGCCCGTGGCTGTAAGGACATCCAGGAAGTTGCTGAAGTCCGGCGTTTTCGGCAGCGCCAGGGGCGAGGTGGTGTAGATCTCGCCGTCCGCCTTCAGGGCGGTGGTCACCAGGAAGTAGAAGGGGGCGAGGAAGACCAGCGCCAGGGCCCAGAGTCCGATTTCACGAAGCAGGGTGACCTTGGTGTAGCGGAACATTGTTTAGTCCTCCGGGTTCGAGCGCGTCAGCCGCTGCTGAATCACGGCGAAGAAAAGGATGATGAAGGCGAGCACCAGGGCCAGGGCGGCACCACCGCCAAAATTACCGAGCGCGAATGCCTGCTTGTAGACCTGGGTGGCCAGCGTTTCGGTGGCGCCCGCCGGACCTCCTCCGGTCAGGGCCATGATGGGGTCAAAGACCCGGAGCCCCTGGACGATTCCGAGGGTTGTGGCAATGGCGACGGCGGGCCGGATGGCCGGCAGGACAACGTGTCTGAAGCGTTGCCACAGGTTGGCGCCGTCGATGGCCGCTGCCTCCTCGACCTCCACGGGAACTCCCGCCAGGCCGGCCATGAAAATCACCATGGCGAAGCCGGTGGAACCCCACACGAGTACCACCAGGACTGTCCAGATGGCCCACTGCGGGTCCGCGAGCCAGGGCTTGGCAAGGTCGCCCGCTCCTATCGCGGTAAGGAAGGCGTTGATGGGGCCATCAAAGTCGAAGATGTACTTCCAGATGTAGGCCGTAGCCAGCGGGCTGAGGACCACCGGCATGAAGAAGAGCGTGCGCAGGATGTACCGGGTCTTGAGAACCCGGTTCAGGCCCAGGGCGATGATGAGGCCTCCGACGTTGCCCAGGAAGACCGAACCAAAGGCCAGGAAGAGGGTGTTGGTCAGGGCCCCGAGCTTGGTCGGGTCCTTGAAGATGGCCTCGAAGTTCTGCCAGCCCACCACCTTGAACGAGCCGATGCCGGTCCAGTTAGTGAAGGCGAAGTAGCCGCCGATGCCGGTGGCCACGTAGTGGATGGCGATGACCAGGACGATGCCCGGCAGCGCCCACCACCAATGGCCGAACTGCATGGCTCCACCCCGGGAGCGGGCCTTGCCGCCCGCCCCCGGAATGCGCCTGCCTCGCCGGGGTGCATCAGCTGCTTCGGTTTTCGGTTGCATCGTCGCAGTCATGGTAATCCTTGCTGGTCCCTTTGAGTCGTCGGAACTTTGATGGTGTGAAGAGGTTACTGGCCCCAGGCTGCGTCCATGGCCTGCAGGACCTGGTCAACATCCTTCTGGCCGGTGATGAGGCCTTGGACGCCGGTGGCGAGTGCGTCGTAGACCGCGGAGTTCGGCCACTGGCTGTTGGGCAGCGGACCGTACTTGCCCTCCTTGATCAGGTCACCCACATTCTTGTAGGCGCTGCCGTCGAAGTCGTAGCTGTCCAAGCCGGTAACCGGCAAGGCGCCGTCCATTTCGGCAAACTCCTTAGTCTGCTCAGCCTCGGCGGCCCAATCCAGGAATGCCTTCGCAGCTTCCTTGTTCTTGGAGGCGGCATTGATGGAGAATGCGTAGTTTGCACTGGCATAGACGAAGCTCTCGTCCGAGCCTTCGCCGGGCAGGGCGCGGACAGCGAAATCGGCGTCTGCAGCTGCGCTCTTCAGCTGCTTCCAGCTGGGGCCGGGGATGAAGCCGGAGATCGAGGTTCCGCTGGCCAGGCCCTTGGTGATGGCGTCAAAGCCTGCACCGGCCGCACCCTTCTGGAAGCAGCCCGCATCGTTCAGCTGCTTGACGGCCTCGAGGGATGACTTCCAGCCGTCCGAGTCGGCGAACGTAACCTCCTTGGCTGCTCGCTTTTCGTTCCATTTGGGGTCCTCGGCGTAAACGCGGGTAGCCCCGAGGGACATCGCCATCAGGCCGGTGTTCGGCGCAGCAGAACCGGCCACGGCGAAGAATGACTTACCTGCAGATCCGAGCGCCTTGCACTGTTCCTGGAGAGCGCCGAAGTCCGAGGGGAACTCAGAAATACCGCCAGCCTTGGCAGCAGTCTCGTTTGCGACCAGTCCGACCACCGTGATTTCCGGGGCCTGGCCGTACACCTTGCCATCCTTTCCGAAAAGGGCTTCGCTGCCCTCGGGAACCAGTTCCTTGGCGGCGTCGTCCAGCGGCTCAAGGAAGCCCGCCTCGACGAGCTGCAGGATACTGCGGCCGGTGCCCGAGCCAGGCATCGTGACCAGTACGTCTGAGGCGTTGCCAGCCTGGAGCTGCGTGCGCACGGTCTGGTCATAGGAATCGTTGGGCTGCGGATTGAAGGTGATCTTCACATCCGGGTGGGTTTCCATGTACTTCTCACCGAGTGCCTTGAAGGGGCTCTCGATGGTGTTGGACGTGGAGAAGGTCAGGGAGAATTCCTGCGGCCCTCCTTCGGAGGAAGAGTTATTGCCGGCGGGGGCCGAGCAGCCGGTAAGAACGAGGGCTGCGAGGGTGGGAACGGCGAGGGCGCCGGCCTTCAGGCCCGAATAGCGACGGTGCTGTGTCATGTCCAGCCTTTCTGACTTCATTGTCGAAAATCCGGGAGTCGTGACCCCGGTCACTCATCAGTATGCAGGAGATGTGCAGAAAACGCACATAAGTCTTGCCGATGCCAGACATAAGTCTCGCGGAGGTCCGCGAAAGCTGAGGGCGCATCGGAGGATATGATGCATCCCACCGAACCTATTGATGCCGCTGATACACTGGCGGGACGAAAGTTCACCGTTGAAAGATCGCCGTGCCGTGACGAATAATGTC
Source organism: Arthrobacter sp. SLBN-100 (assembly GCF_006715305.1). Lineage (NCBI taxonomy): Bacteria > Bacillati > Actinomycetota > Actinomycetes > Micrococcales > Micrococcaceae > Arthrobacter > Arthrobacter sp. SLBN-100. The sequence continues at coordinate 3,176,333 of NZ_VFMY01000001.1, read as the reverse complement.
CTGCTTTCCCGGCTCGACCTCAACCTGCTGATCTCGCTGGATGCCCTCATTACCGAGCGGAGCGTGACGAGGGCGGCCGAGCGGCTCCACCTCAGCCAGCCGGCGCTGAGCGCTTCGCTGGCGCGCCTGCGGTCCCACTTCGGGGACCCCATCCTGGCCCGCCGCGGCAATGCCTACGAGCTCACACCTTTCGCCCTGCGGCTGGCCGAGCATACCACCACCGCGCTTGAAGCGGCCCGGCGCGTCTTCGAGAGCCAGGCCACATGGGAGCCCAGCGAGTCCGAGCGCGAGTTCTCCATCTACGGCTCCGATTACGGCTTTACTACCGTTGGCCGGGTTGTTTCCGAGCTTGCGGCCGAGCGCGCTCCGGGCGTCCGGTTCCGGTTCATGCTGCACAACCCGATGGTGGTCGAGGACGCGGCCAACCGCCTTCGCTCCGTGGACGGCATGGTGATTCCCCACGGTTTCCTTTCCGGGCTCCCCTACCTGGACCTGTGGCGGGACGGATGGGTGGCCGTCGTCTCTTCCTCCAATGACGCCGTCGGCGAAAAAATCACCATGGAGAACATCGCTGAACTTCCGTGGGTGATGACCTACCAGACCCGGTCTGCCTCGACGTCGGCCGAACGCCAGATCATGCAGCTCGGTGTTGAGCCGCGCGTGGACGTGGTGGTGGAGAGCTTTCAGTCCTTGCCGCATTTTGTGGTGGGAACCAACCGGATCGCGCTTATCCAGGCGGCGCTGATACCGTTCGCGCTGCGTGTGGGCGGGGTGCGGGTCCTGCCGCTGCCCTTCGATGCCACGCCGCTGGTTAACGCCCTGTGGTGGCACCCGGTGCACAACCGCGATTCGGAGCATGAGTGGATGCGGGGCCTCTTCAAGGAGGCTGCCGATATCGTTGCCGCCGCTGCCGCCAAGGACGTCCCGTAAAACGCCTGGTGCGCTTAAAGGGCTCAGTGCCCGTCCGCTGAACGGACGGGCACCGAGGCATTCGCAGTGGAGGCTCAGGCTGATGCCAGCGTGGACCGTATGCTCTCGCGGATGAGGTCGTGCTGCTTGCGGACCAGCAGCAGCGGATCCACCTCGCCAAGCTCGGCGAAGGCATGGCCCTCCCACTCGCTGGACCAGTAGCCGCGGTAGCCGCCCTCGACGAACACGCGGACGAGTTCCGGGTAGTCGATGGCGGGCTCGTTGCCCTGGTCATCAATGTCGTAGAACTTCGCGTGGACGTGCATGATCTGCGGCATGATGTCCGCCCACTCCTTTGGGCTGACGTGCCCGTGCATGTTAAAGGCCAGGTGCGCGAAGGAACCAAGGCGGGCAGGATCGAAGTCCCGTGCCCGCAGGTAGCCGATGAACTCCTCCTGCCGCGCCCGCATCGGGGCGTCGGTGGCCCAGATGCCCTGCAGCTTCTGGACGGCTTCGTCGTCGAGTCCGGCACGGCGGACGGCCCGCAGGAGCGTGGGAGACATGCTGTGCATGGTGGAGGAGAAATCGGCCACGAAGCCCAGCAGCGGCGAATCCAGCTCCGCGTACACGTCGCGGACCTTCATGATCTCCGGGGAGTTTGGTCCCAGCGGTGCGTGGATTTCATAGGCAAGCTTGAGCTCCAGGTCCTCGGCGAGCGGCAGCAGCCGGCGCAGCAGTTCCGGCTTCGCACTCTGGATGCGGACCAGCGGGAAGCCGAGTTTCTTGGCGCCGTGGAAGAGCGTCTGCGTGAACTCGTATTCCTCGTCCGGTGTCATGTCCCGCTCCCGGCGCCGGCCCATGTCCAGGTTCGCGCCGAAGGAGCTGGCGGTGAAGCCGTGCTTGTCGAAGGCCTCGTGCCAGGAACGGGCGAAGTTGTCCGTGACATTCGGATAGGTCGGCAGGACCTGGGAGGCAACGATCTCGATGCCGGGGCCGATGCCCAGCTCCGCCACCCTGTTCAGCAGGCCGTCGAAGTCGTACCACCCGGCCCGGAACTCGGCACTTGCCGAGTACAGGGTGAGCCCCAGCGAGAACGGATCGTCCTCAGCCTTCGGCGGAGGCGGCGTGAGCGCCGTCGTCAATTCAGGAACCGAAGCTGCCCTGTCCGTGACGGCCAGCTCCAGTGTCTGGTTCACGAAGTTGGGGACATACATCCCTGGACCGCCGTCCTGGCCCGGGGCGATCTGCATGTAGGGCAGGCGCAGCTCCCCGATGAGCTGGATGGTGTGCTGCTCGCCCAGGGCCACAGGGGTATCCCTCTTGGCGATCAGCAGGGGGTGCTCCTGCAGGTACCAGAGAGTTTCGCTGTGTGCCTGCAGATCCGGAAGCGCATACCGGACGCCGCCGAGTTCCAGGGTGAGGTTCTCGGTGGGAACGTCCTGCCCATCAACGGTGAGCCGCAGGCTGGAGACCGAAGAGAGCCACAGGCTCCGGTACCACGGCAGCGTCAGGGCCAGGGCGAGTCCCTCCGGATGGGTGCGGAGGCTTGAATCGTCAAGAAGTCCGTTGGGCATGGTTGTTCTCTCTGCTGGGAGGAGGAATGAATCTAGGAAAGTTCGCCGGCGATGCGACGGATCAAGGAGTGCTGCCGGCGTACCTGCTCGATGGCCCGCCACAGGGTGCGTTCGCCTTCGTATTCGCTGGAGAGGTAGCCGGTGTAGCCGGCGTCCTTGAGGGCCTTGAGCACGGGCAGCCAGGGAATCTGCTGGTCCTCCAGTTGCTCGTTGATGTCGTGGAACTTCGCCTGGATGAACACCACGTACTGCGCAATGTCAGTGAAGTCGGCGGGGTCGACGCCGATGCCGTCCAGGAAGGCGGGCCGGGTTTCGCGGGTCTCGCCTTCGCGCAGCGGGATGGGCCGGTCCTGGAAAATTCCGGTGTCGATGAGCAGGCCGAAGTTTTTTGTTCCGGTGCGTTCGATGAGGCCGATGTAGTCCTCGACGACGGGGTGCTTGATGGGCGTGGGCGAGTGGATCTCAGGGCAGATGATGATCCCCAGTTCATGGGCCAGGTCAAGGGAACGTTCCACCGATTCGGTCCAGATAGGGTCCGGAACCAGGTCGCTGGAAACAACGCCGATCTTGGGCCGCACGAAGCCGAAGCCCAGCCGGTGGGCAAGCCGCAGATCCCGCTGCAGCGCCTCTGCACCCTCGGCAACCGTCATGCTCCGGCCCGGGTGCAGCCGGGTGTCGATCCAGGATCCGTAGTTTGTAGGCTCCAGCGAGTACTTCTCCAGCAGGCTGAACCATTGGTCAACCCAGGCCGGGGAGGGTTCCGGATAGTTGGGGATGTGGCCCTCGCCAAGGATCTCGACGCCGGTGGCCCCCACATCGGCGACGGACGCCAGGGCGCTCTCCAGGTCCATCACGGTGCCGTAGTCGCCCATGTAGCTGTAGAGCGAAACGCCGTAGCGGAAGGTGCCCTCACCGCCCTCCGGCCCCAGCGTCACCGCACGGCTGACGCGGTGGACGGTGGGCTGGTGCTCCACAGGTATGTAGGACATCCGCAGCCGCAGCTCGATGGTGAGCTCATGGACACCCTGCGGCAGGCCGCCGTCGAACGGAACGGTCACTACCGCCGCTTCCTCCAGGGGCCAGCGCACGCCGTCGCTTTCCCAGAGCTGCTGCAGGGTGTAGGTCCGCCCACCGAAGGTCCACAGGGGAACGGCAGGGCCGACGTCGACGATGTTGCCTACGCGGACCGCAATGCCGTCGATGAGCGACGCGGCCATTCCCCGGTAGGAAGGCATCCGGACGCGGAACTGGAAGCCGGTGGTACGCCCGCCCTCGGTGACGTTGCGGAAGCCGACGGACTGGATGAGGTCTCTTTCGAGAAGCATCGTTGCTCACTCTCTCTAGGTGCAAACTGATCGTAGCATCGTTATGTCTCTTTCATACTAAAGTATGTAAACTTTCTCCATAACTCATCTTGCCGAATAAAAGGAGCTCAGATCACATGGCCGACGTGTTGAACGCACTCATCCTCTCCGGGCATATGACCTGCGAGCACGACAACGAATTCCGCAGCTTCCGTGCCCACAACCAGTGGCTCACCACGGTGCTTGAAGACACAGGACGGTTCCGCGTCCGTGTGATCGAGGACCCGCGGGGGCTCGGGGCGAACGTTATCGACAGATACGACGTGGTCATCATCGTGTTCGAGGGCCGCGATGGGTACCACGAAAAAGCGGTCGGTTTCGGCGCTGAAACCGACGCGGCCCTGCTGAAGTTTGTCCACGACGACGGGAAAGGCATCGTCTGGTTCCACGGCTCGGCCGTGCAGGAGGACGACTGGGGTTACCCCGAGGAGTACAACATCATGCGGGGTGCGAAGCTCAGCGTTCCCACCGGGCTGCGCCCGCGTCCATGGGGTGAGGCCCTGCTGCAGACGGCCCGGCCGCGCCACCCCATCACGGAGGGCATCAGCGACACCTGGACAGTGACGGGTGACGACATCCTGACAGGCGTCCAGCTGTACGAAGGTGCGGAGGTGCTTCTCTCAGTGTTTGACGACGTGGACTCGTACAAGAACGCGCCCATGTGGCCGATGTCCCACTATCCGGTGGCCATTCCTGCGGAGGGCGTCGAGGGCCTTCCCGGCATCAACACGCTGCAGCCCCTTGCATGGATCAACAACTACGGCGAAGGCCGCAGCTTCACGATTACGATCGGGCACGACATCGACACGTTCCGGCGGATCGAGTTCATCCGGATGTTCCCCCGCGGCGTGGAATGGGCTGCTAATGGCAAAGTCACCTTGGAAGGACCCGACCGCCGCGGTGAGCGCCGTTTCCTGCCGTGGCCCTACTACAACCAGGAGGGGTAACGAAGGAGGACGCGGCCTAACCCTCCCCGGAGCTTCCGTTCAGCTCGGCGCGCGTGGGCGGGTTGGCGCCGGGCCGCGACACGGTCACCGCAGCCGCCTTGGCCGCGTGGGCCAGCAATTCGGCGAGGCCCTCGGCGGGAAGTTCCCGGAGGTCCTTCCGGTTCTGCGCGCCGTCCAGGCCGCGGTCCACCAGGCCGGACAGCAGGGCGGCCATAAAGGAATCGCCGGCGCCCACCGTGTCTGCCACGTCAACCTTCGGTGCAGGACACTCCGCTTCACCCGCAGCCGTAATCCCCCACGGCCCGGCTGCTCCGCGGGTGACCACCACCATGGCCGGCCTTTCAGTCCTGCCCAGCGTCAGCCACCGCCGGGCAGATTCCAGCACGTCCTCGCCCGGATACAGCCAGGCCATGTCCTCGTCTGAGGCCTTGACCACATCGGCCAGGGACACGAACTTTTCCACGTGGCGGCGGGCGTAGTCCACATCGGTGACGATGCTGGGCCGGCAGTTGGGGTCGAAACTGATGGTGGCTCGCGGGTGGGCGTATTCGACGGCGGCCAGCACGTCGGTGGCGCCCGGCGCCAGCATCGTCGCAATGGATCCGGTGTGCAGCAGGGTGGTGCCCTGCAGCATAAACGCCAGCCGGTCGGCGATGCCGGGAAGCTCCCAGGCGAGGTCGAACGTGTAGGTGGCGGCGCCGTCGTCGTCAATCAGGGCGGTGGCCACGCTGGTAGGAAGATCGTCCGGGCCCAGCGGAAGCATCACGGAACTGGAACGCAGGTGCGCAGCGACGGAATCGCCGTACGCGTCCCGGCCGTAGCGGCCGATGAACTGCACGGGGTGGTCCAGGCGGGCGAGGCCCACCGCGACGTTCAGCGGGCTGCCGCCCACGTGGGCTTCGATTCCGGAGGCGCGCTGGACTACGTCGACGAGGCCTTCGCCAATAACTGTGAGCATGGTCATACTCTGCCAGAGAAGTGCACCGGGCAGCAGGTCGTGTCAGCCCAGCGCGGCAGCCTCCTGTGCGAGCCGCGTGATCTGCTGCCAGTCCTCGCCTTCGACGGCGGAACGGGGCGTGAGCCAGCTGCCGCCGACGCACGTGACGTTCGGAAGCGCCAGGTAGTCCGGTGCGGAGGCAAGGCTGATGCCCCCTGTGGGGCAGAACTGCACGGCCGGAACCGGCGCCCCGATGGCGGCAAGGTAGTCCGGGCCGCCGGCGGGTCCGGCCGGGAAGAATTTCATGGCCGTGACGGCGCGCTCCAGGAGGGCCATTACTTCACCCACGGTTGCCACGCCCGGCAGCACGGGGATGTCCAGCTGCAGCATGTGGTCCAGCAGCGACGGCGTCACGCCGGGACTGACCAGGAACTGGGCACCCGCGGACACGGCGTCGTCGGCCTGTGCCGGAGTGAGGATGGTCCCGGCGCCCAGCAGGATGTCCGGCACTTCATTGGCGATGCGCTTCAGTGATTCAAGCGCGCTGTCCGTGCGCAGCGTCAGCTCGATGATCCCGACGCCCCCCTCAACCAGCGCCCTCGCGACCGGAACGGCGTGCTGCGGATCGGCGATGGTGACCACCGGGATGACAGGGGAAACGTGCAGGACGCTGGTTGCGTCAGCCATGGGTAATCTCTTTTCTCAGGCCGTCCAGCCCGTCGGTGTCGATGATGCGGTACCAGTGCGCCAGCAGGTGCGCGAACGTGGTGTTGGCCGCGAGCTCCTTATCAAAGATGCTGCGCACTCCCAGGAGCGCCGGCACTACGGTGACGGCTGACCGCTCGGCGGGGAGGGCCGTTTGAAGCTCCTCCGCCAGGGGATCGTTCAGGTCTGCGGCGGCAGTGGCGGCCACGTGGTGCATCCATGCGGCCACAGCAAGCGCGGCCCAGCGTGGCTCGCGCCCGGCGTCGAGGGTGGCGCGGGCGGTGGTCAGCAGCCGGAGGCCGATTTTCTGGGACCCGTCGCTGCCCACCTTGGCGGTGGTGTGGCCCAGCGCCGGGTTCGCGAAGCGCTTGAGGACCTGGGCGCAGTACGTTTCACCGTCCAGGCCCTCGGGGAGGCTGATGGTGGGCAGCGCATCCTCGGCCATCATCCGCTGGCAGGCCACGCGGAAGGCGTCTTCCGCCACCGCGTCGCTGATGGTCGCCTTGCCGCTGGCCAGGCCCAGGTACGCCAGCATCGAGTGGCTCGCGTTGAGCAGGCGCAGCTTGGCCGCCTCCCACGCGGCCACATCGTTGCTGAACAGCACCCCGGCCTGTTCCCAGGCGGGCCGGTCCCCGGCGAAGTTGTCCTCGATGACCCACTGCATGAAGGGTTCGGCCACCACGGCGGCCTCGTCCCGGAGTCCGAGTTCACGTTCGACGGCGTCAAGGTCACCGGCCGTGGTGGCCGGCACCATCCGGTCCACCATGGTGCTGGGGAACGTGACGTTGTCCTCCAGCCAGGAGAGCAGCGGCCCGGATTCGTCCTCGGGCAGGGCGGTTGCGAACGCCCGGACCAGCGCGCCGGTCAGTTCACCGTTGCCGGGGAGGTTGTCGCACGAAACGACGGTGAGCGGTCCCCCGCCGGCCAGGGCCCGCTTCTGGATGCCGCGGGTGACCTGTCCGATGGCGGTCAGGGGAGCGTTCCCGGCAAGGTCGGCCTGCACCTGCTCGTCCTCCAGGTTCAGGGAACCGGTATGTGGATCGATCCGGTACCCCTTTTCGGTGACCGTCAGCGTGACCACCCGGGTGCTGTCCGCGGCGATCCTGTCCACCACGGCATCCGGCTCGTCCCGGCCGGAGATGGCCTCCACGATGCTGGAGACCACGCGGAGCGGCGCGGCGCCGCTGCCCCGCTCCGTCACCGTAAAGAGGCCGTCCTGCGGGGCCAGTTGGCGTGCCACGGTGTCGGAACGCTGGGTGACCCCGATGATCCCCCAGCCGGAATCGCCGGTGGCGAGCATGGCTTCTTCTGTAAAGACGGCGGTGTGGGCGCGGGCGAAGGCGCCCAGGCCCAGGTGGACGATGCCGGGCCGGGTGGTTTGGCCTGCGAGGGGTGCGCGGTGTTTGCCGTTGCCGGTGAGGGAGGCGGCGCTTAGGCGTGTGATGGTGCTGCTCCTTCCGGTGCCAGGCGGATGGAAGCGTGGGCCCGGGTTTGCTCCAGCGTGGGGATGAAGCCGGTGCCGCCCTTGCCGCCCACCACCAGGGATGCAGCCGCTGCCCCATACCGTGCAGCGTCAGGAAGGCTGTCTCCAAGGACCATGCGGGCGGTGAGGGTGCCGACGAAGGCGTCGCCTGCGCCGGTCTGGTCCACCACTGCGGGGGCCGGGATCGAGCTGATCCAGGTTTTGTCCTGGCCTTCGCCGTCCAATTGGATTCCATCGGCACCGCAGGTCACGGCAACGTTCCGTGCACCGAGGCTTCCCAGTCTCGCGGCGGCCTCGACCGGTGTGGCGCAGTCCAAAAGCGCGGACGTTTCGCCGGGGAAGGACGGAGTCACCAGGAAGGCGCGGGGCGCCAGCTGCAGCAGTGCCGCCGTCGCCTCCTCCACCGAGGTGAGGCGGGGCGGAAGTTGGGATCAAAAACAAAGCGTTTGGCCACGGCGGCGGCCTTGAAAACCGCCGCCCGTGAGGACTCCGAGACGGCGCAGGCGATGCCGCCCGCCACTACGGCTCCGGCGGCGGCGAAAACTGCCGGGTCGACGTCGTCCGGCCCCAACGCGGAGCCGACGCTCCCCGTGCGGGCGTACGAGAACTCGCGCTGCCCGTCCGGGTCGCAATGAACCAGGTACACGCCCTGCTGGCCGCGGCGGAATTCCAGCAGGTCGGGGGATATCCCGAGCTCCACGATCCTGGTGGCGATCGCCTTGCCCAGGTCGTCGTCGGTCAGTACGGACAGGAGCCCCACGCGGGCTCCCGCGGCAGCGGCTGCCGCGGCAACATTCAGGGCGTCGCCCGAGATGCCAAGCTGGGCCGGTACGCCGTGGCCGAATGCCACGTCGGTGGCCACCTCAACGAGGATCTCCCCCATCACGACGACGTCGAACGGCTCTTGCGTGGGGTGTTGCGTTGTGAGGCTCACCAGTCATGCACCGATCCGTCGAGCCGCCGGTTGATGGGCAGGTACTTGGGGTCGAACGGGAAGCGGGCGGCAGCTTCCTCGTTGAACTCCACGCCGATGCCGGGGGCGTCACCGGGGTGCATGTAGCCGTCATTGAAGGTGTAGGAGGTGGTGAAGACCTCGTTGGCGGGTTCCCGGTGGCCCATGTATTCCTGGATGCCGAAGTTGGGGATGCTCATGTCCACGTGCAGGGCCGCGGCGAAGGAGGCCGGTGAGAGGTCTCCGGCGCCGTGCGAGCCGGAGCGCACACCGTAGAGGTCGGCGAGGGAGAAGATCCGGCGCAGGTGCGTGATGCCGCCGGCGTGTGACACGGAGGTGCGGATATAGTCGATCAGCCGTTCGGTGATCAGCTGCTGGCAGTCCCAGATCGAGTTGAACACCTCGCCCACCGCGATGGGCGTGGTGGTGTGCTGCCGGATGAGGCGGAACGCGGACTGGTCCTCGGCCGGCGTCGGGTCCTCGATCCAGAAGGGCCGGTACTGCTCCAGTGAGGCGCCCAGCCGGCCGGCCTCGATGGGCGTGAGGCGGTGGTGCACGTCGTGCAGGACGTGCACGCCGTAGCCGAACTGTTCACGCACATGCGCCATCATCTTCGGCGCGAAGTCCAGGTACGCCGTCGTCTCCCAGGTGTCCTCCTGCGGAACGTTGCCGCTGGCGGGCTCGTAGAGCTTGCCGTCCACGGGTGCGATCCCGTAGGTCTTTTCCAGTCCGGGCACGGCGGCCTGGGCGCGGATCGCCTTGTAGCCGAGGTCCAGGTGGTGCTGGAAGTCGGCGCTGAGGTCCTCCAGCGTGGAGCCGCTCGCGTGGCCGTAGACCATGACGCCCTCGCGGGCGGCGCCGCCGAGGAGTTCGTACACGGGCATGCCGGCGGCTTTGCCCTTGATGTCCCAGAGCGCGACGTCGATCGCGGCGATCGCGGTCATGGTCACCGGTCCGCGCCGCCAGTAGGCACCCTTATAGAAGTACTGCCAGGCGTCCTCGATGCGGCGCGCGTCCCGGCCGATCAGCAGCGGGCAGAGGTGCTCGGACAGGTAGGACGCCACGGACAGCTCGCGCCCGTTGAGGGTGGCATCGCCGATGCCGGTGATGCCGTCCTCGGTTTCAATAACGAGCGTGACGTAGTTCCGTCCGGGCGACGAAACCACTACCCGTGCGTCGATGATCTTCACTGGTTGGTCCTTCAGGTGTCGGGGGATAGTGCAAGTAGGTCGCGGCAGGTGTCGTTATGAGCCGCCATAACGACACCTGCTGCTACTTGGTTGCGGTGGGTGGGCTGTTCCGGGGTGGTCAGTTGGCGGTGAGGCGGAGCATGACCTTGCTGCTGCCCGCGGCCGGGTCAGCGGAAACGCGCATGGCTTCCTCGGCCTGGTCAAGATCAAACGTGTGCGTGATGACCGGCGACACGTCGAGGCCTTCCGCCATGGCGCGGAGGGCATCGCTGATCTCATCCACAAACCGGTAGGAACCGATCCAGGTGATTTCGCGTGTCACCAGGTCGCCCAACGCCGCGGCCGCGGGGGCGCCCGGCAGGTTGCCCACCTGGACGATGGTGCCGCCGCGGGCGGTGGCACGCAGGACCCCACCGAGTACTGCGGGGATACCGGTTGCTTCGAATACGAGTTCCATGTCCTGCGGGAGGGGGCCGCCGCCGGAGACGTTCAGCACCTCGTCGGCACCCATGGCCTTTGCGATAGCCAGCGACGCTTCACTGATGTCCGTGGCAATGACGTTCCTGGCGCCGGCGTGCTTGGCCGCAGCCACCACGAGGGATCCGATGGGGCCTGCACCGTTGACCAGGACGTCCCGGCCGGCGAGGCTGCCCACGCGGCTGACGGCATGAAGGGCGACGGCGAGGGGTTCGGCCAGCGCACCGTGCAGCGTGTCCACGCCCTCCGGCAGTGGCCGGATCTGGGAGGCGCGGGCGAGCTTGCGCTCGCTGAACCCGCCGTCAGTATGGGGATCGAAGGCGGCGGAGCCGAAGTACCGGATCTGCGGGTAGAGGTTGGTCCGGCCGGCCAGGCGCTCCGGCATGATGCCGTCCCCCACCAGTTCCGCCGGGTGCACCGTGACCGGCTGCCCCACCTCGAGGCCCCTGACGCCGGCGCCCAGCTGGGCGATCCGGCCGGCAACCTCGTGCCCCAGGACCAGCGGCGACTTCAGCGCCGCCGTTCCCGAGGCGCCGTGGCGCCAGTAGGAAAGGTCTGATCCGCAGATGCCGCCCCATTCGACGTCGAGCACTACCTCCCCGGGGCCGGCCACCGGCTCCGGCCGTTCGTCGATCCGGAGGTCATTGGCGCCGTGGACTACAACGGCTTTCATACGGCGTCTTCCAGGCGGACCATGTCGCGGCCGCGGACCTCGGGACCAATGAAGGCGGAGGTGAGGGTGATCAGTGAGTAGGCGATGAGCATCGCGGCCAGGGGCCACCAGTGGCCGGTGATTGCGGTGAGGGTGGCGGCCAGCAGCGGCCCGATGGCGGTGGCAAGGATGCCGCCGATCTCCTTGGCGAGCGCGAGCTGGGTGAAGCGCGCGCGGGCGCCGAAGAACTCGGCCATGGTGACGCTCTCCATGGCGAACAGGCTCAGCACGCCCAGGTTGAGGCCTACCACCATGGCGACGGTGATGAGGACAGTGTTGCCGCTGGTGACCATCAACATCATGGGAATGGCGAACAGCGCGGTGAGGGAGCTGAGTGCAAGGTAGAGCGGCCGGCGCCCGAAGCGGTCACCGAGGATGCCCATCACGGGGATGGTCAGGAAACCAAGCAGCGAGCCGTACATGATGGCGCTGGTGGCCACGCTCTTGTCCACCAGGAGGACGGTGGCGATGTAGCCAACGAGGAAGGTCTGCACGAGCCCGGAGTTTCCTGCCTGCCCAAAGCGAAGGCCGAGTGCGATGAGGAAAGCCTTGCCCTTGCGCTGGTGCAGTGCAGCCTCGATGGTGCTGGTCTTTGCCAGTTCCTGCGCAGCGGCGATTTCGCTCTTGGACAGTGCAACGCCATCGACGACGTCGGCGCGCTCTTCGAAGACGGGGCTTTCCTTGAGGGAGCGGCGGACCCAGACTGCGAAGATCATCAGCACGAAGCTGAACAGGAACGGGATGCGCCAACCCCAGGCCAGGAGCTGTTCCTCGGAGAGGGTTGCGGCCAGGATCGCCCAAATGGCAGATGCGGCGAGGGTTCCTGAGTTGGTGCCCAGGCACACGAGGGAAGAGATGAGGCCGCGGCGGCGGGCGGGAGCGAATTCAGCCAGCATCACGGTAGCGCCGGCGATCTCGGCGCCTGCACCGAAGCCCTGCGCCAGGCGCAGGGCCACCAGCAGGATGGGGGCCCAGATGCCAATCATCGCGTAGGTGGGGAGGACACCGATCAGCGTTGTGGACGCACCCATCAGGGCGATGGTGATGAAGAGGACCTTCTTGCGGCCGATCCTGTCACCCATCCGGCCGAAGTAAACGGCACCCGCAAGACGGGCAACGTAGCCTACACCGTAGGTTGCCATGGCGGCGATGAGGCCGATGACCGGGCTGACGTCGGGGAAGAAGAGCTTGTTGAAGACAATGGCTGCTGCCAGCGAATACAGCTGGAAGTCCATGAACTCCATAGCCGTTCCCAGCCAGCCGGATACGGCAACTTTGGCAAGGTCCCGGGTTGACCGGGATTCCTTCCTGGTGTTGGGGGGCGCAATGCTTTCGGTCATCAGGTGCTCCTTTGCAGGCGATGCGAACGAAGGGGATCAAACGGGGGGACGTTGGCGGTCTGCAACAGTGACCGACAGCACGTTCGACTACCATACAAGCACTACCATTCTAGTGTGTCAACCGCATAGAATGAGCACATGGTTAGGGATAAACGAGGTGCGGCGCCGCGGCTCTCCGTGCGGGACCAGACCCTTGAGACGCTTCGGCGGCGCATCATTTCGCTGCAGCTTCCTCCAGGCGAGCCGCTGTCCGAGAACGAACTTGCGCAGGAGCTCGGCGTCAGCAGGACGCCGGTACGCGAGAGCCTGATCCTGCTGCGCGAGGAAGGCCTGGTCCAGGTCTTCCCCCAGATCGGCTCCTTTGTGTCCCTGGTGGACCTGGGCCGGGTTTCCGAGGCCCAGTTTGTCCGCGAGGCGATCGAATGCGCTTCGCTGCGGGACCTTGCCGTGGACAGCGCGGGCATCGCCGGCCTGCGGGAGATTTTGAAGGCCCAGTCAGATGCCGATGCCGCGGGCGACGTGGAGGAATTCTTCCGGCTGGATGAGGACTTCCACCGGGAGCTGCTGCGCCTGGCGGGCCACGAGTCCGCCTGGGCGGCCGTCAACTCCGCCAAGGCCCACCTTGACCGTGCCCGCCGCCTCAGCCTGCTCGATACCCGGCCAGTGGCCACCCTCATCGAACAGCACACCGCCGTCGTGGATGCCTTGGAGGCCAACAACCTGAACGACGCCGACAGCAGCCTTCGCCTCCACCTGCGGGGCGTCTTCGAGGACGTCCAGCGCATCCAGGAATCAACCCCGGAGCTCTTTTCCGACGGTGCGGCGCCACGTCCCGGCAGGCGGAGCGTCGCCCGCCTTACCTAGCGTCAGTTGCCGGGGTCGCCGCCCGGAGCGGCCCGTTTACGCTCAGCCGAGCAGTTGCTGCACCAGCTCCCGGGACGTCACGTATGCCTCTGCCTCCGGGTCGATGAGGGCGAAGTGGTCGCCGGGCACCATGACCAGTTCCGCCGGCACCGGCCCGGCCTGGCTTGCCTCGACATAGGTGGCTGATATCGCCAGCGGAACGTCCTCGTCCTTCGTTGTGTGCACGGCATAAACCGGAACGTCCAGCGGGAGCGCAGCCATCGGGTCCGCGTACCGGTGCCGGCCGGGAAATTCCGACGACGGGCCGCCCAGCAGGTTGGCCACGGCACCGTTGCTGAGGTTGAGCCTTTCAGCCTCGGCGAGGTTCAGGACACCTGACTGGCTCACCACGCCGGTGAGACGGACGCCATCGTCTTTTGACCCGACGTCGCGGTGCTCTGCCTCCAGCCCCAACTGCCCCAGCCGGTCCCGGCCTGCCGCCCACACGGCCAGGTGCCCGCCCGCCGAGTGGCCAAGTGCCACCACGTTGGCCAGGTCCAAGGAATGCGGAGCAGCAAGCTCCTGCAGTTTGTCGATGCCCGCCAGAACGTCCTGGAAGGTATGGGGCCAACCGCCGCCGTTTCCCGCGCGGCGGTACTCGAGGTTCCACGCCGCCATCCCGTGGTCGGCAAGGTCCGCGGCCAGCGGCTCCCCCAACTCGGCACCGTACTGCGGGCGCCAGTAGCCGCCGTGAATCACCACCACCACGCCGCGGTGCGTACCGCCGTCGGGCAGTTCGGGGAGGAACAGTTCGCCCCACTGGCTGGGGTCATCGCCGTAGTAATACCTGTGCCGCTGCGCCATGTGCCGAGCGTACCGCGCCCTGACAATCCCCGGCCGTTGCCGGGGGGCGGGCCCACTGCCATCCTGAGTGGACCCGCACTTCCAGCACTCCAGTAAGGACGAGAAGATGCCGCTCTATCTGTCAAAGTTCAGCTACACGCCGGAGACCTGGCACCGGCTGACCAACAACCCCGAAGACCGGCGAAAGGCCGCGCAGGCGTACATCGAATCGGTGGGCGGGAAACTTCACGGGTTCTGGTACGCCTTCGGCAGCCACGACGGCTACAACCTCTGGGAAGCTCCGGACAACGTCTCCATGGCTGCGGTCGCGCTGGCCATCAGCGGGGGCGGCGCGCTCAGCTCGTTCGACACCACTGTGCTCATGAGTGTCGAAGAAACCATCGAAGCGCTCCGGAAAGCCGCCGAGATCAAATACCAGCCCCCGGGCAACTGACCCTCACGGGTTATGCATCGAATGCTCCGGCAATTGCCTTTTTCGCGCTTGAAAACGGCGGCCTAGGGGCAATCGATGCAGGGCAGCCACAGGCGTCGGTTGGGAGAGCGCAAGCAGGCGTTTGTTCGATAAGCGAACTTTTGTGCACTTATTGAACAACGCCTGTACCCTTGTCGATGGAAGAAAGCATGCCGTGGGTCACGTGTGGATGTGGCGGTGCTCTCGATCGGCTGCACTTCCCTCCTTTTACTAAATCAATGAGGATTCCATGACAACTTCTCCCTCCGCCCGCCCGACGCGTTGGCCAGTGTGGCTTTGCTGGCTGGCCATGGTCCTGGACGGCTTTGACCTCGTAGTGCTGGGCACCGTCATTCCCACGTTGATCAAGACCGGTGAGCTCGGATTTGATGCGGTGGGCGCTACTTTCGTGGCCACCATCTCGCTCGTGGGCGTGGGCCTGGGAGCGCTCTTCATTGCCCCGCTCTCGGACCGCTTCGGGCGCCGGAACCTGCTGGTGGCATGCGTGGTCTGGTTCTCACTCTTCACCCTCGCGGTAGTGTGGGCCCCGAATGTTGCCGTCTTCGGCGCGCTTCGGCTGTTGGCCGGCGCCGGGCTTGGGGCATGCCTGCCGGCCGCCCTTGCCTACATGAACGACTATGCCCCGGCAAGCTCGGCCGGCAAGTCAACCACCCGCACCATGACCGGATACCACGTTGGCGCGGTGGCCACAGCCTTCCTGGCGATGATTGTCATCCCAGACTGGCGCATCATGTTTGTGGTGGTAGGCCTTGCCGGTTTGGTCCTTGCGCCGTTCCTCTGGTTCAAGCTGCCGGAGACCTTGCCCGCGGCCCGGGCTGCCGGCGCAGAGGAAAAGACCGGGTTCCGGAGCCTGGTGCAGAAGCCTTATCCCCTCATTGCGGCGGCCATCGGTGCAGCTTCGTTCATGGGGCTGCTGCTGGTATATGGCCTGAATACCTGGCTTCCGCAACTGATGGCTTCCGCCGGATATCCTGTCAGCGCCGGGCTTTCCCTGCTCCTGGTCTTGAATCTCGGCGCCGTTGCAGGACTTATCATCGCGGGCATCCTGGCCGACAAGCACGGAACCAAGCCCATCGTGTTGCTGTGGTTTGGGCTCTCGGCGGTATGCCTCGCCCTCTTGAGCGTCAAGGTCGACAACGCGGTCCTGCTGAACGTGCTCGTCTTCGTCACGGGCGTGTTCGTCTTCAGCTCCCAGGTACTCGTTTACGCCTGGGTCAGCCAGCTGTTCCCTGCCCGCCTGCGCGCCACCGCACTCGGCTTCGCTGCCGGCGTGGGCCGCATCGGCGCCATTGCAGGGCCTGCCCTGACGGGCGGGCTGATCGCCGCAGGCATCGCCTACCCCTGGGGTTTCTACGTCTTCGCGGCAGCCGGCGCCCTGGCCGTGGCAGCCCTGCTGGCGGTCCCCCGGGCTGTTGCAACAGAGCGTGCCGAAGCCCCGGTCAGTTAGGGGTCCCTGGCAGTAGTCCGGGCGGGACCTCTTCAGACGCCCACCCGGACAGCTGTTTCAACCGCGCAGCAACCTCTGGACGTCTGCCGCCTCCGGGTACGCAGCCTGTGTCCCCTTCCGGGTGGTGGCCAAGGCAGCCGCCACGGAAGCAAAGGCTGCGGCGTCGGCGAGCGCATCGCCGGCCGCAAGCCGGACTGCCACGGCACCGGTAAAGGCGTCGCCCGCGCCGGTGGTGTCCACGGCGGCGACCTTGGCGGGCTCCACAAAAGTGACAAGGCGGTCCGGTGGGGCCAGCGAGTCCAGCACCACGGAGCCGTGGGAACCCAGCGTCACCAGGATCTGCTGGATCCCCCGCCCGGCAAACCTTTCCCGCACGGCATTCCACTGCGCGGCACGGGCATCGGCACCCGGGACAGATGCCCCTGGGCCGAGGAACAGCGCGGCTTCATGGGCGTTCACCAGCAGGACGTCCGTCAACTCGGCCAGGGCTGCCGGGATGTGCGCATAGGGAGAGAGGTTCAGCAGGACTGTTGCGCCGGCGTCGTGCCCTGCCTGGGCGGCTGCCAGCACCGTCTGCATACTGACCTCCAGGCAGAGGCATACGACGGCGGCCTCCGCCAGGACGTCGGAAGCCCCGGCCACATCCGCCGGGGACAATGTGCCGTTGGCGCCGGCGGAGATGATGATGTTGTTCTCCCCGCTGGAATCCACGGCGATCACGGCGACGCCCGTGGGCTCGTACGCCGCCCGGACATGGCCCACGTCCACTCCGGCACGGGCCGCGGAGGAGAGCAGCATGTCGCCGTTGGGGTCCTCCCCCACTGCGCCCACCAGGCTGACGTTCCCGCCGAGCAGGCTGGCGGCCACGGCCTGGTTGGCACTCTTGCCGCCCGGATTCACAGCGAAACCGTTGCCGTGCACCGTCTCGCCGGGCTGCGGGAGGCGGTCACAGTAGATGGTGAGGTCGGCGTTCAGGGAGCCGACGACGACGATCCGGCCTGAGCGCCCCTCGTCGCCCCGGCCGGCGCCAGTTTCAGCCGCAGATGCGGCGGAGGCGCTCATTCGGCCACCTCGCCTTGCACCGGCTTGGGGATCAGCAGCGAGGCGGCGAATGCGGCTACGGTGAGGGCCAGGCCAACGACCACCACGGTCAGGTAAGACGCCCTTACATCCCCGAGCGCCGACGTCGCCACCAGGACGGCGGGCAGCACCAGGAAGCTGAGGCCCGCGCCGAGGTTGAAGGCGCCAGCGTTCATGCCGGGCAGGAAACGGGGGTTACCGGCGGGCGAGAGGACAACGCCGAGTCCGTTGAGCATGAAGTGTGAGTTGGCGTGAGGCGGCCAGGACTTCGCGACGCCGGGGTTCTAGGCCCCCGCCGCATCTTCAATCTTGTGGTGTTCATTCTTATGCCGGGCTTCCTGGAGGTGGTGCTCCAGCTTTTCCTCCGCGTCCCGCCGACGTTGGCCGACGGTTCGCATCTGCTGGGTAGTGGGTGCAGCATGGGCGTGCTGGTGGGGACCAAGGTCGCGCTGCGTTCCTTCGCTTGTTTCGCTCATAAGGGCATCGTCCCACCTGGCGCACTCTTCAGGAAGGGCCGCAGGGCATCCTTTCGCACAGCGGCATCCGAATTGCTGCAGTGCACTCTGGGTGCAGTATGCTGCACTTATGGACAAGGGTACATCTGCACTAGCAATAGCGATTGGTGGCCGGGTGCGGCAAGAACGGCAGTCGCGGGGCTGGACCCTCGACCAGCTGGCAGAAGCCACGGGAGTGAGCCGCCGCATGCTGGTCAACGTTGAGCAGGGCGCCGCGAATCCGAGCGTGGGAACCTTGCTCAGGATCAGCGACGCGCTGGGCATCGGCCTGCCGGCGTTGGTCGATGCGCCGCGTCCCAGGCCCGTGACGGTCACCCGGAGTGGCGACGGCGCGGCTCTCTGGAGCTCCGCGGCCGGTGGCCGCGGAGTGCTGGTGGCCGGAACCGGGTCACCGGATGTAGTTGAGCTCTGGGACTGGACGCTGGGGTCCGGAGACCAGCACGAAAGCGAGGCCCACGCGTCCGGCACCAAGGAGCTCCTCCAGGTCCGGGAGGGGTCCGTCACGGTTGTGGTGGGCGACGAATCCTTTGTCCTTGAGGCCGGCGACGCCGTTTCCTTCCCGGGCGACCTCGAGCACTCGTACGCCAATCCGGGCAGCGGCCCGGCAAGATTCTCCCTGGCGGTCTTCGAACCGGGAGTGGGCTCGGGGCACCGCGCGGAAGCACACTCCGAAGCGCCCAAAGACAGCAAAGGAAACTGAGATGTTCAAGGGAAACGTCCCTGTCCCGCCGTGGGGGTTGGCGGTCACGGCGATCCTGTCAGTCCAGCTCGGCTCGGCCCTGTCCGTGAACATGATCGAAACCGTGGGTCCCGCCGGAACCGCATGGCTGCGCCTGAGCATGGGCGCCGTCATTCTCCTGGCCATTGGCAGGCCGCCGCTGCGCTCAATCCGCCGCGCCGATGTCTTGCCGCTGCTTGGCCTTGGGGTCACCACCGGTGTGATGACCGTCGGGTTCCTCGCCGCGGTGGAGCACATACATCTCGGGACCGCCGTCGCGATCGAATTCCTCGGTCCGTTGACCGTCGCGGCCCTTCGCAGCCACAACCGCAGGGCCCTCGCCTGGCCCGCTTTGGCGCTGGGTGGCGTGGTCCTGCTGACCCAGCCCTGGCAAGGTGACTTCAACTTTGCTGGCGTGGCGTGGGCGGCACTGGCGGCCATCGGCTGGGGCGTTTACATTCTGCTGACGCAACGGATCGGGGACAGGTTCACCGGCATCGGTGCGCTCACGCTCACAGTGCCCGTCGCCGCGGTGGCGGCCGCCGTCGTCGGAATTCCCCAGGCCGCCGGCCACCTCAGCCTGGACATCCTGGCCGCCGCGGCCGGGCTGGCCATCCTGCTCCCTGTGCTGCCGTTCGCGCTGGAAATGCTGGCCCTGCGGAGGATGACACCCACCGCGTTTGGCACACTGATGGCCCTCGAACCCGCAGTTGGCGTCCTCCTCGGGCTGCTCATCCTGCACCAGCAGCCCTCTGCCATCCAGGTGGTTGGGATCCTGCTGGTGGTCCTCGCCGGCGCCGGCGCCCAGCGCGGTGGCAGGCGGCCGGCCAAAGAGCAGAGCGGTAGTCCTGCCGACCTCGACTTCGTAGGCTGAGCCGGCGTTCACCCGGCTGAAGCCCGGCCGGTAAGGCTGCTTACCCGGGTACGGTGCACCGCGTTTCGGCTCCACGCTGCGTCGCCCGTGAAATCTATCGCCAGATATTCAGCCCTGTCGCAGCACCTGACATGACCGACCTCCGGCCCCTCAGGCGGCAGCTCGGCGTCAAATTGCAGCAAGCAGCCGAACAGCTCAGCCAGCGGCCCTCAACCTCTCCCGCATAGAACGAGGGATCGCCGGAAACGACCACGTCGCCCAAAGGTACCGGCAATGGCTCACCCAACAGCAGCTCTCCCCAAGCACGTGAATAGCTCCACTAATGACGTGCTCGCCGCTCTCATTGAATGCTTGACCTCAGTCCACAACCGGGGACAACTCTCATGGGTTATCCACCGCTACCACCGCCGAGGGGAGCTACCCCAACGGCTCCCAAAAATCCAGCCGTGGATAACCTCAATTGACTCCCATCATGGACAGCTCAAAGTCACCTTAAGTTGTCTCAACGCTACAGACGCCGATTCGACGGCTATAGGAGCATCCAGTCTCCAGGACCAAGTGCGTTGGTAAACTTGTATTGTCCCCGTCACCGGCTGCTCCCCCAGTTGGCCGGTGACGGTGGGCCTTAGCGGCCACCGTCACTCTGTCGCAATCGGTGTCCCTGACGACAAGAGCCGGTCCCGATGTGGGCCGGCTCGTCGTGTTCCGCGGGACAAAGCATGGATGAATGAGGGGTGTCCACATCGGCCCTAGTGGGTCCTTGACGGGCTGCGTCGTTACGAGAGTCATGCCTTCTCATTTCTTGCCCGGCAGTTGCCTGCATTCCTCGTGGTTGACCGAGGGCAGCGACGGGGCGCCCTAAAGCCCGTTCGGCGTTTGCGTAGCGACAATTCCAGCGGCAACCTGACTGTGCGACTGAGGCCCCTCATGTCACGAGCACCTGGACGAAGCCCACGTTGTTGGTTCCAAAAAAATAGAGACGGAAAGTTGAGGCAAGACGCCTACCTAATGTCCCCTCTACCCCTCCCCTATTTATCACCCCCGTATTTTACGATCCGCCGCACAGACGTAAGCTTTTCCCCTGCGGAGGTGACGTTTCAAAAACCTCCGTGTCGCCTGACACTGACGACATGCGCACCGCCACGAGCTGGGAGCCGGCGGATTCATATAATCCCAATATCAGTAAGAAAAATTGGCCGGATACGGCCCTAATCTTTTGAACGGCGAGGACAGCACAAGCAATGGCGCTGCTGGTCGCTCGCCCGATTTGAAAGCCGCAGCTCAATCTGGGTGCTGCGGCCGGGTGGCTTTTGGGGGCTTATGAGGGCCTCCGAAGCGACACATGGATCGGCGAAAGCCGGATCCGCAAATCCCTGTTATTACTGCCTTCGGCATCGACGCCCAGGGCATCTGCAGAAAGCCAAAAAAATGAAGCTATCACTCCGCCGCGTCCTGACTCTGTTCGCGGCAATACTGTTCGCCCTCGCAACGGGCATGGCCGCGGCACAGGCGGTTACGAACTTCGATAACGCTCCTGAGGGAGCGCACTACGCCAGGGGAGAAGCCGAGCCCGTCTGTACCGTCGAAGACGACAACACCGTCACGTGTACTGATACGGCGATTGCAGGCGTCGGGAATACGAACGCGTTCGTAGAACTCGCTGTCACCAGAACGTTCACGGGCGAGTGCCGAAACCCTGGCAGTAAAGACAAGGTCGTCGACCCGTTCACCGAGTCCGCGACGACGACAGACTCTGCGGAACTCACCCCCACCAGGAACGGCAAGCTGATCGTCGACGAGCGGTCCGCGACCGTACAGAGCGAGGAGGAGTTCCTGGACACCTTCTCCTGCCCCAACCCCAACTGGGAACCAGAAGTCACTGACACCGGCATCAGCTACGTGTACACGCTGACCTTCGACGGGTTCCCCGGGCCGGCCATCCTGATCACGGGTTAGTCGACGCTCTCATGAGGTAGAGCAGGACCCACTGCTCAGCCACATGACAGTCCGCAGCATCTCCCCAGCGGTTGCGGACTGAAGGCCCCGGAGAACCCATTCTGTGGGCTCCGGGGCCCACCCATGCCAGGCCGCATCCTCAGTGATTTACCCACTGGACGGGGCTTCGAAGGCGTGCCCTGTCCCCCATGGCGCCCCGAGTCCCGCCGACTCAACCGGGGGGACAGCAAGCACGCGGCTTCAACATCTCCAAGCTTTCCTGGCCTTGGCCAAGAAAGCTCAATTCCCGCTTCGCCGCCGCACGGTTATGTCTGAGCCAGCGGGGACTCTCGGAGCAGTTGCATGACCTTGAGCGGGAGTTCGGGGTCCGGCTCTTTAGGCGAACCGTCGCGGCACCCGGCAACACCGCGGGTCCACGCTGGCGGGACACCATGCCCACCCTGATCTTCGGTCAAGGCATCCCTCCCGTCGGCCCCAAGGAACCGCATTAGTCAGTTTGACGCCTATAGGAGCATCATGTGCACAGCGAAAGCTCCACCGCTCCGCGGCTTTCCCTGCAAACATGTGGACGACAGGGACCACCTGACTGCCCTGCACACAGCCGCCAGGGTCGCCGGCGCATCAGACAGTCACCTGATGCGGCCGGCGGTCCGCGAGGGTTAGATCTCTCCGCGGTCGAGAATGGGCGGCATCATAGACCAGAACGAGCATGCGTGATCATTGGAAAAGGTGCTTACGGGGCTGACGTAGCTGCCACCTGGCCGCAGAATCATCATGGTGTCACTCAGCTGAGGCCAAGACGCCTGACCCTGACCTGATGGACGGTGGTTCTTGGTGAACTCGCCCCAGTACCTGATCATCTCGGCGGACAGTTGTCGCTGCGCCGATGTGAAGCGGGAAGAGACGTCCTCGCCGCGAGGACTGTCCGGGGACAAATAGGGCACGTCGTAGCCGTGCGATGCCAGATACTCATAGCCGGCGGGAGTGCTGGGTGCCGGAACGTTCGGATCGTCAAACTCGTAGTAAAAGGTCGGAGTCTGCGATGCGAGACTCGTTGCCACAGCGATGTTCGTGCAACCGCCCAAGCCCCGCATCCCGCTATCAGTGATGAAGTCGCCAATCACATAGGGAATCGCATACGGCCCGCTGTACTTGTCGGCTGGATATGCCTTCAGCGCTGAATCGGCATTCTCGGGTCCGACGAGTCGCGCGACCCAGCTCTTGTAGTCGGCAGCGGTGAACTTGGTGAACGCCGTTCCCGGCGGACCGGCCCTCGTTCCGGGTGCTGCCGAGCATGATCGGGACACGGTTCCAATCACCCGTAGCGATCTTCTCACTGGCGGGCACTGCGGCCACGGGGTTCCAGTTTCCACCTGCCGTGGTGAGCTCAGCTGGCTTCCTCGACCGCAGGCAATCGGTCACCTTGGTCGAACCGGTGCAACCAACCTTCCGGGCCAAGTCCTCCGCACGCTCAACGGCCTGCCGCGGTGTGTCGACGTCGTGAAGACAGTCGTCGCTGCTCAAGATCGCGGCACTGTAGAGACCCTTGGTTGCAGGGTCGGTGAGCAACTGGCAGGTGTTCGTCGCCCCGGACGACTGGGAAGCCAATGTGACCCTGGCCGGATCGCCGCCGAAGGCGGTGATGTTGCGCTGGACCCACTCGAGCGCTGCCTTGCTGTCCATGACCCCGTAGTTGCCTGCCTGTCCGGTAGGCGATTCCTTGGCGATGTCTGGGTGATCCAGGAAGCCCAAGGCGCCGAGCCGGTAGTTGAATACGACGACCAGGACGCCGTTGACGGCGGCGATCCGCCCGCCATCGAACCTGTTGGCGCTTCCGCTCACGTTGCCGCCACCGTAGGCGTACACCATGAGCGGCAGTGATGAAGGGCGTCTGGTCTCTGCGGGGCGATACAGGTTCAGGTAGAGGCAGTCTTCGCTGCCATCGGCGCCTTGAGGGCAGATGGGTGGGGGAACGCTGCCATCTCGCACGCCCTCCCATCTAGACGCGGGCGCGGGAGGTGCCCACCGCAATCGCTCCACCGGAGGAGCCGCGTAGGGGATGCCAAGGAACTTTTCTGCTCCGAGTGCCGATCCGGGAATCTGGTGGGATTCCCCACCTACGGCACCGGTCTCCGTCACCACGACGGGCGAAGCACGTGGCGACGCGGAAACTGGCGAGGGTATCAACCCGAAGGCCACGCTCACAAGAGTAACCAGGGTAAGAAAACGCCCACGATGAGTGAGGGACAATGCGGCTCCTTAGTGAATTGTTTGGCGAAACCTTGAACCGCCTGGGACTTGTGGGTGCACAAGCCCATGTGTGGAGGGATGTCGAGCGCCGTCCTGCAGGCGGCAGGATCTGCGCGGGTGAGGACATCGACGAAGGTCATCAGACCGGCCGGCCTTGCCATCGACGGTCAGTTCCGATCGGAACGGATCCGCCGGGCCGGTCCGGCGTGCACGTCAACCGCGCCAGTGAAGGGTTCCTCCACGTGGAGCCAGCGACGATCAAAGTCTAGGAAGAGTGTGCCCGACGTCACCGGTTTGGTCATTATGGTCGCGATGAACTTCCACGCGACAAAGGCGCGAGTCGCCCACATGGCGTGGTGATCCATTCGCACCTGGATGCGGTTCCGGGGGCTGTGATGGTGGACGCGTGTCTCGTTCAGCTGTCTTGTCCGATGATCCACTGTTGCCGCGGAAGGCTGGAGGCTCCGGCCGCCGCCGTTCTGTCAGTGCCCGGCCGTAAGCTGGGATTATGCCAAGTAACTGGGAGAGCCTGGACGCGGACCTGCGCGAGTCCGTGCAGCGGAACGTGGAGATCTACGAGCGCGTCCGGCCTGCCCTGAAGCTGGTCACGCGGGATGTCCTGCTGGTGATGCGGGACATGCTGAAGGACACCGAGGTCACGCCGCTGTTCATTACGGGACGCACGAAGACGGTGGAGTCGTTCAAGGAGAAGATCTCCCGGATCGAGGAGCCGCTGGAGCCGGGCGGCCCGCCTGTCCTGAAGTTCCCGGACCCGTTCCGGACGTTGAATGACATGGTGGGCATCCGTGTCATCACCAAGCTGCCCGCCGAGAACGCCGCGGTGGCCAACATCATCAAGCGGCAGCGGCAGCTGTTCGACTGCCGCGGGGACCGGGAAAAGGACATCGGCTCCATCGAGTCCGGCACCTACGGCTATTCCAGCCGCCACCTGATCCTGCGGACCATCCAGAACGAGGCCGTCAAGGAGTACCAGCAGGTCTTCAACCCGGATGTCCAGCCCAACGGCAGCTACTTTTTCGAGTGCCAGATCCGCACGATTTTTGCGCACGCGTGGAGCGAGATCGAGCACGACATCCGGTTCAAGGCCGAGGACCCGCGCGCTTGGACCCCGCACTTCGACAGGCAGTTCACCGCCACGGCCGCGATGCTGGAAACCGTGGAAACGGCTTTCGCCGACCTGCACGAACGCTACGAGGAAGTCCGCAGCTTCTGGGATACCGAGGGTGAGGGCGCTGCGCCGCTGACGCCGAACCGCATCCGGGACGTGTGGCGGACATTGCTCCCGCACGTGGACCGGAAGGTGGACGACGACTGGGGCTGGGCCGCCGAACTCCTCGCCGCGCACGGCCTCAACCAGACCATGGAACTCGCCGGGCTGTTGAGCGCCAACCGCATTACCGAAGTCCGCAAGGCCCTGGACCACCGGTACTCCCCCGGCCCGGACCGGCTGCTCGATGACCTTCTGCTGTGGCAGTACGGCACCAAACACATCGACCTCACTGCCGAAGCGCCCGACGCCGTCCCGCACCCCCGGCGCGACAGCCTCCTGCGGCGGCTCAAAGAGATTGAGCGGTACCGGCTGACGAAGAAGTAGGAGCGCCCAAGCGTCTGTGCACGTCGAGGTAGACATGGCACCAGGCGGAGGTGGCGCAATGCTACCGCCTGAGGAAGTGGACGTGGAGAGCGGCAATCACCGTAGCGGCGTCCTGGGGATTGGCGGGGTCGAAGCTGGTGAGCTGCTCGAATCGGGCAAGCCGGTTGAGTACCGTGTTTCGGTGGCAGTACAGCTCCGCGGCAGTTTCGGACACCGACCCGGAGCGAAGGTACGCCTGGACCGTGTCGATGAGCCGGTCCCTCTCATGCGCGGAAATCGTTGCGAGCGGTCCCAGCACGGTGTCAGCCAAGACGGTCCCGTATTCTCCGAGGCGAGTGGCGGCAACGTACCCCCAGGCGTCACGCACTGTCCGCTGGCCTGGACGGTCGGGCGTTACCACCGGTAATGATTCCAGTGCGATCCGGAGCATTGGGGGCACAGCGGCCAATGACCGGGCGGGAGGAGCCACAAAGCAGTCCAGCGCGGCAAGCCATGCGCGCGTTCCCTCCGGTTCCCGTCTGGCCCGGGCGGGGACGTCCTCCAGAATCAGGATCAGCGCGCCGTCGCGCTCGTGCAGGAACTGGCCGACGCCGGCGCGGAGCACGCCGGCCCGGAAGGCCTTCTGCGCGTGTCCTGCCGCAACGGCAACGATGAAGCTGCTCTCCGGCTTCACACCGAGCGCGCGGGCGGCCTGCCCCAGCAGCTGTGGATCCTTTCCCTCCGAATTGATGAGCCGCGAGAGGAGAAACGCCCGCTGCGTCTCTTTTTCCTGTGCCATGGTGGCCAACTCGTTGAGATAACCCGCATGCACCCGGATGGTGTGGAACTCCACCGCTTCCCAGACACGCACTGCGTCCTGGGTGAAGTCCGGCAGGAACTCGGCGGGAACTTTCTCCAGCATTGCGGTCCAGAGGATCCGGAAGTCCATGCGTACCGCACGCAGGAGGGACTCAAGGGGCAGTCCCTGCTGGGCGCGGCGGTGACCGAGAGCTTCGGACACCCCGGCCAGCCTGTCCGGTATGGGAAGGTTGCCAACGAGCCGCAGCAACAGTTCCATCGACGCGACAGCTGTCTCTTCGAGGTCTTGGGCGACCACCGCCGAGCCTGCGTAATCGTCGATCTTCTGCACCTCAAGCAGGTACTCGCGCGCGATCCGGTCGATGTCGGCGAGGCAGTCGGCCACCACATCCGAAACCACTGACCTGGAAGCCGGCTCGCGGGACGCGTGCATGGCGTCCTCGGACGCTTGGCTGGGCATATGCCCATTCTAAAACCGCACTGCACTGTGTTCATCCATTGTTTCCGCAAGTGATCCGGATCACCATTAAGTGAGCCGGTTGGTGCGGCTGGCCTCCTGCTTGGAAAGGCATCTGTCGAAGACCATGCTTGATTTGAAACTTGTCAACGCCAGCATTTTCACTCTGGCTGATGCCGCTCCCAGGGCGCGCGCCATGGGCGTGCTGCACGGCCGGATCGTCGGGTTCGACGACGATGTCCGTGGCCTCCCGGCGCGGCGCACGCTCGACTGCGCAGGCGCTGTCATTATCCCCGGCTTTGGTGATTCGCACAATCACATGGCGTGGTTTGGGCAGTCCCTGGCCGAGCTGGATCTGTCCGGCTGCCGGACCTTGGAAGATTTGTACGACGCCGTTTCGCGGTTTGCGTTCGACCTCCCCGAAGACGCATGGGTCGTAGGCTCCGGCTACGACGACACCGTGATGGGTGCGCACCCCCACCGCAGCGGCCTCGACCGGTCTGCATCCGGCCGTCCGGTTTGGCTTAAGCACCGTTCCGGGCACATGTGCACCGTCAACACCGAGGTGCTTGCACGTTCGGGCGTTCTGGACGGGTCAGCGGTTGTACCCGAAGGCGGCAGGGTTGCCCGGGATTCGGCGGGACTCACAGGACTGCTTGAAGAACAAGCCCAGAAGCTGGTCACAGCACTGGTGGTGCCTTATCCCGTGACGGAACTGGCGGACGCGATCGGCGCGGCGAGTGAGGTGTATGCGTCTGAAGGCCTGACGCACGTTGTGGAGGCCGGCATCGGTTCCGGCTGGATCGGCCGCACGCCGGTGGAACTCGCCGCATATGTAGAAGCCCGGCGCCGCGGCCTCCTGAAGACCCGGGTCCAGTTGATGGCCGCCAGTGATGCCCTGCACCCACTGGAGTCCCATGCCGCAGACGGTATCACCTTCGGCCTGGACCTCGGCATCGCCTCCGGGTTCGGCGACGACCACGTCCGGCTCGGTGCCATGAAAATCTTCATTGACGGCTCCCTGATCGGCCGCACTGCTGCCGTGACCGAGCCGTTTTGCGATCATGACCACGGCACCGGCAGCTTCCAACTTTCCCTTGAGGAGCTGACACGGCGGATCGTGGACGCCCATTGTTCAGGCTGGAACGTGGCCGCGCACGCCATCGGGGACTCCGCCGTCGACCTCGCCCTGGACGCCTTCGCTGCCGCACAGCAGAAGCTGCCACGAGCCGCAGCACGGCACCGCATCGAACACGCCGGCATGGTTCGGCCCGACCAGCTTCCCCGGTTCGCATCCCTCGGAGTCACTCCGGTTCCGCAGCCGCACTTCCTGTTCGAGGTGGGCGATACGATGGCGGCCGCCGTCGGCGCCGAGCGGGAATCTTGGCTCTACCGCCACAAGTCCTTCCTCGACGTCGGGGTACGGGTTCCCGGCAGCTCGGACCGCCCGGTGGCGTCGGGGGCCCCCCTGCTCGGCATGCAGTCGATGGTGACCCGCCGTACCTCCGGCGGAACAACCCTCGGCCCCCGGGAGTGCGTCGACGCCGGCACGGCCCTGCGTGCGTACACCGTAGACGCCGCCTGGACCGCAGGCGAGGAGGACCGGCGAGGCACGCTGGAACCCGGAAAACTGGCCGACTTTGTCTTTCTCTCGGCCCATCCGGCAGAGGTGCCTGTCCAAGAGATCGGCGACATCGCCGTGCTGGCCACCGTGCTTGAGGGCACCTGCGTCTTCGGGCAGGACTATTTTGATGGTCTTCAGGGCCCCCACCACACCACCGTCCAACCCCCGTCCCACCTTGAGAGGCAGACAGACTGATCATGCAATCACATGACACAACACACGGAGAAGAAGCGGCCGTACCAGCTGTCAGCGGAGCCGAAGCGGGCAAAATTGCACGCGCGGCCTTTGTCGGCACTGCCCTCGAGTGGTACGACTACTTCCTCTTCGGCACCGCTGCGGCCATCGTTTTCAACCGGTTGTTCTTCACGTCGCTGGACCCGACGGCTGCAACGCTGGCGGCCTTTGCCACATTCGGCGTCGGCTTTGCTGCCCGTCCGCTTGGCGCCGTCCTTTTCGGTTACATCGGCGACCGCGTGGGCCGCCGCCCAGCGCTGCTGATCACCATCGTGGCTATTGGGGCGGCCACTGGCCTTATCGGCGTCCTGCCCGATTTCGGCACGATCGGCCTCGCAGCACCCATCATGCTTGCCATCCTGCGCCTGGTACAGGGCCTTGCGGTCGGAGGTGAGTGGGGCGGTGCCATGACCATCGCAGTGGAACACGCCCCTATCGAGAAGCGCGGGCGGTATGCCGCGCTGGTACAGGTTGGTTCCCCGGTCGGCACGCTGATGTCCTCCGGCGCTTTCGCACTGGTGCTGCTCATGCCCTCCGAGATATTTGATTCCTGGGGCTGGCGGCTTCCGTTCCTGGCAGCATTTCCACTGCTGCTGGTCGCGCTGTATATCCGGTTGAAGGTTGAGGAATCACCGATCTTCCGCGAACTGGTCAAGCTGGAGGAACGCGCCAAGATACCGGCGGTCGATGTCTTCCGTCAGGCCTGGGGACGGTTGATCGTTGCTATCGCTGCCGCTTTCCTCGGCGTCGGCGGGTTCTACATCATGACCACCTTCGTCATCAGCTACGGCACCGCCACCCTCGGCATGGACCGGGGACTCATGGTCAACGCAACCTTGATCGCCGCCGTCGTGCAGATCGGAGTCATCCTGGTCATTGGCCGTATCAGCGAGAAGGTTGGACCGGGACGGATGACTTTCATCGGCGGCCTGGTAACCGCTGCCGCAGCATTCCCGCTCTTCTGGTTGATCGACACACGCAACCCGGCCGCGATTATCCTCGCCGTCACACTCGGCATTGCGTTGCTGTCCGTGGCCTACTCCGTCACCGGCGCCCTGTTGACCGAGTTGTTCCCGCCGAAGCTTCGTTACAGCGGCGTTTCCCTGGGCTACAACCTGGCCGGCGCCCTGAGCGGATTCCTGCCGCTGATCGCCGTCGCCATGCTCGGTGTTTCCGGTGGAGCGTCCTGGACCGCTTCCCTGCTGCTGATCGCCGTGTCGCTGATCACCGCTGCCGGTGGGTTCTTCGGCGAGCGCCTCCGTGTCAGGGACAAAGCGATCGTACGGTAAGGGGCACCATGCTGAACCCGGAAACCGCGCGCCGGATTACCGACGCCGTTGATGCAGCCTTTGACCGCCAGCTTGACTTCACCGCGGAACTGATCCGGCATCCCTCATTGAGGGCTGCCGAAGCCAGCGGGCAGGACCTCATGTTCACGGAGCTTGAGTCGCGCGGGCTTGCCATGGACCGATGGACGCTCGACGGCGAAGCCCTGGCCACGCACGTGGGCTACGGTCCCAGCACCGTGGCCTTCGAGGATCTCACCAACGTGGTAGGCACCTACACTCCGCGGGAGGAAAAGGGCCGTTCGCTGATCCTCAACGGGCACATCGACGTCGTGCCCACCGGCCCCGAGGAGACGTGGGAACGCAGTCCCTGGGACGCCGCGATGAAGGACGGCTGGATGTACGGACGCGGGGCCGGTGACATGAAGGCCGGGCTCGCTGCCAACCTCTTCGCCTTCGACGCCATCCGGGCTGCCGGGCTCGCACCGGCAGCAACCATCCACTTCCAGTCGGTTGTGGAGGAGGAGTGCACGGGCAACGGGTCGCTGGCTGCACTGCAGCGCGGCTACACAGCTGATGCCGTGATCATCCCCGAGCCGGAAGAGAACATGCTGGTGCGGGCGAACGTGGGCGTCATCTGGTTCCGGGTGCGCGTTTCCGGGAGACCAACCCATGTGCGGGAAATGGCGTCAGGCTTTAACGCAATCGACGCCGCCTATACCGTTATGGGTGCACTGCGGGAGCTGGAAGCCAAATGGAACGCCGATAAGGGCAGCCATCCGTACTTTGAGGACGTTGAGCATCCGATCAACATCAATATCGGCATGATTTCCGGCGGCGACTGGCCCTCGAGCGTGCCGTCC
Organism: Arthrobacter sp. SLBN-100; assembly: GCF_006715305.1. Classification (NCBI taxonomy): domain Bacteria; kingdom Bacillati; phylum Actinomycetota; class Actinomycetes; order Micrococcales; family Micrococcaceae; genus Arthrobacter; species Arthrobacter sp. SLBN-100. The sequence continues at coordinate 3,145,847 of NZ_VFMY01000001.1, read as the reverse complement.
TGGTGTGACTTCGATGTCCGCGCGGCCTTGTATCCGGGGATCCCGGCCGCCCATGCCTGGGACCAGATCCAGGAGTGCCTCGGGACCACTCGGAACGGGGCATCGGTTTCGGTCAAGCGGACGGGCTTCTTCTCCGAGGGCTACGTCCTGGAGGAGGGATCGGAAGCTGAAGCGGTGCTGGCCGCTGCGCACCGCGATGTGTTCGGTTCGGCCTTGCAGAGCTTCACCACCCCCGGCTACCTCGATGGCCGCGTCTTCACCCTGTACGCGGGAATCCCCGCACTGGTCTACGGGCCGGTGTCCGAGGCGATTCACGGGTTCGACGAGCGTGTGAATATCGAGTCCGTGCGTCAGGTGACCAAGACCATTGCCTTGTTCATTGCCGACTGGTGCGGCGTGACCGAGTCAGCGTAATCTCTTCCGGCATGCAGAAGGCGTCCGGCCGTTGGCCGGGCGCCTTCTGCATAATTGGGTACCTGCTACCGGGGGTCAAGCTCTCCGAGACAGAGGCTACGGACGACGTCGGTGAGCACGTGCAGGCCACTGATGATGTCCTGGTCGCTGGTGTACTCGTGCTCGTTGTGGGAGATGCCTTCCACTGACGGGACGAACAGCATCACGGTGGGAACCATGTCCTTCAGGTTGGTGGAGTCGTGGCCCGCCAGCGTCTTGACCCGCGTATAAGTGAATCCGCGGTTTGCCGCGGTCTTCTCCGCCAGGGCCACGCCTTCCGGCTGGTAGGGGGTGACGGGCCAGCAGTGGGATCCGGTCTTCCTGATCTCCACCCGGGCTGCCTGTTCGATCTGGGCGATGCGGTCGTGGAGGATCCGGTCGGCCTCGGCGAGGAGTTCCTCGTCAGCGGACCTGAGGTCAAGGAGCAGGGTCACCAGCGAGGGTACGACCACAGGCGAGTTGGGATAGACGTCGAGCTGGCCTACTGAGGTGTGCACGGCGCCACCGGGAAAATGATCTGCAATCTCCCTCGCGGCGACCACGAGCATCGACGCGCCGAGGAGGGCGTCGCGCCGGTCCGCGATGACGGTGGAGCCTGTGTGCGACTGTTCGCCGCGGACCTCGAACTGGTACTTGTTGGCCGCCCAGTTGGAGTCAACGACGCCGATGGTGATGCCGTCGCGTTCCATGCTGCGGCCCTGTTGAATGTGGATTTCGGCGGCGTAGGCGGCCTTCGGCCCGGCGCCGTGGCCGAGTGCGGCGGTAGCTTCCAGTGCCTCCCGGATGGTGATGCCTGCCGCGTCCGTGATGGCGAGGGCATCCTCCGGCATCATCTTTCCGCTGTAGACGGAACTGCCCATCATCGACGGCTGGAAGCGGGAACCTTCCTCATTGAACCAATTCACTACCGCCAGGTTGTAGCGGGGGATTGTCCCACCCGCTTGCCATTCTGCTGCGAGGAGGAAGGCCGCGTGGGCGGCCGCGAGGACGCCGTAGGCGCCGTCGTAGCGTCCGGCTGTCGGCTGGGAATCGAGGTGGGAGCCCACCAGCACGTACGGAGCACCGGGATTCAGTTCCAGCAGGCCGAACTGGTTGCCGACCTGGTCGAAGGAGACGTCGAAGCCCTTGTCCCGAAGGAGGCCGGCCAGCCAGGCCCGCTGTTCCCCGTCCGCTGGTGAACCCGCCTGCCGCTCCACTCCCCCGCCCGCGGTAGCGCCGAAAGTGCAGAGGGTGGCGAAGTCTTGCAGGAACACGGCATCGGTTCCTGTGAACTTGGTGGGATCGGGGTCCGGCACGGCACCATTGCTCATGATTGCTAGTCCTTTGTGGCTTGATCGATGGTTTAACAATCGTTGCAGGACAGCGTGACGGAAGCACTGGCTCCGGACAACCAATTCAGTTGGCGGCATTGTGACTCTGCACATCGAGCAAGGAATGGACATGAGAGGATGGTAACGATCCCATTCCTTGGAAGCGCAGTATCGGGGGCCAAGGGGCAATGATGAAATCCGTTAGGAGAGCAACCTCGTGAGTCGTCCACCGCTTCCTCCGGCCACCATTATCGATGTGGCCGCGAAGGCAGGTGTGTCAAAGTCAACGGCTGCCCGGGCGCTGGCCCGATACGGGTCCGTAAGTGCCAAAACGAGGGAAGCGGTGCAAAAAGCGGCCGATGAATTGGGGTACCAGCCAAACGCTCTTGCCCGCAGCATGATCACCGGTCGCACCAAGACAATCGGGGTGGTGATACCTGATGTGGGAAACCACTTTTTTGCCGTCGCGATGCGCGGCATTTCCACCGCGGCACGCGAAGCCGGTTACGAGGTTCTGCTGAGCAGCACAGAGGGTGACTTGGCGTTGGAGCGCCGGGCCGTTGAACTTCTGGCAGGCAAACGGGTGGACGGCATTGTCGTTGCGCCAGTTTCGACAGAGGATACTGACCATCTGGAACGGCTTGAGGGCCAGGGCATTGCCGTCACCCTGCTGGACAGACCGGCGCCGAAGGTCAAGGCTGCTTCCTTCGTCTCGGTAGACCATGTGGAGGCTTCGACTCTTGCGGTCAATCACCTGATAGATCTGGGACACCGGGAGATCGGGATTGTCACCGAGGCGCTGATGCCGGCGGGATGGAAGCCCGACGCCCGGCAGGAGAGTAAGAAGCTGCGGCCCAGTGCAGCCCGACTTGTCGGTTATGTCAACGCACTTCGCGGCGCAGGGCTTCGTTACCGGCATGAGTATGTGGCGTGGAGCGCTTATGCCAAGGCCTCGGCGTATGAGGCGACCAGGCGGCTGGTGCGGGACAACCCGGGACTGACCGCGGTTTACTGTACTGACAGTGAACTGAGCGCCGGAGCGTTCGCGGCCCTGCAGGATCTGAAGATCTCCTGCCCTAAAGATATGTCTTTGATCGGGTTTGACGATCAGGACTGGGCAACCTTGGTCCGCCCCCGGCTGACAGTTGTTGATCAGCCCAGCTATCAGTTGGGGATGGCGGCGACCGAGGAGCTGTTGTCGACCATAGGTTCGGCCCAGGATCGCCGGGGAGACCGGACCCTGAGTGGGCGTTTGATCGTGCGCGATTCCACGGCGAGGCCCCCAAACACCTCGGATCGCTGATGCTTCGAAGTCCCGGCCGGCATGGGAAAGGGCCGGGGCGCCTGAGCGCCCCAGCCCGTTTCCTATGCCTTGATCAGGCAGATACTGCTACTGCCCTTTTGGCAGGCTCCACCCGGCGGAGTGCTGCAGGCAGGGCAAAGATCGTCACGCAGATCGAGACCAGGCAGGCAGCGGTGGTGTACCAGCCGAAGGAGACGTTGGACCCTGTGACTGCGAAGAGCCATACGGCGACCAGTCCCGCGGTGGCGCCGATCACCGAGGTGCCGATGTTGAAGTTCAGGGCTGCCGCCGTAGCCCTGACCTCGGGCGGGAAGCTGAGCACGTAGGCCACGCTCAGGGGTGCCGCAACGAGGTTGTTGATGAGGGTGAAGACGATCACAGCGACAGTGGCCAGCAGGATGGATTTATTGCCGATGGCGTAGAAGGCCGGAACGGTCAGGGCGACGAAAAGCCCGTATCCGGTCAGCAGTACGCGTTTGGCGCCGTACTTGTCCGAGAGCTGGCCGCCCCAGATGCTGGTGATGGGTCCAACGAGGTAGGTCAGCATTGAGGCCAGGAGTGCCTGGGACGCCGGGAACCCGGCAGTTATCAGGGCCGTGACGAAGTAGGCCTGGATGGTGTAGGAGCCGATCCTCTGTCCGGCGCCAAGACCGATGGCTTTGAGCATGTCTTTCCAGTAGAGACGGACTGCGGTGCGCAAAGGGGTCTGCTTTATCTTTTCGGCTGCGACTGTGCGGACGACTTCCTGGAATTCCGGAGTCTCGCTGAGGTGGTTGCGCATGTAGACCCCAATGAGGGCGATGGGGATCGACAGCAGGAACGGGATGCGCCATCCCCAGGAGATGAAGGCATCTCCGGGCATCGCGACGCTGAGAACGTAGGCGAGCCCTGCCGCGAGGAACGAACCCACGGAGGCGGTGGAATTCAGTACCCCGGCAATGAAGTTGGGACGGCGGCCGCGTTCATGTTCAAAGAGGAAGTTTGCTGCCGTTGTGTATTCGACGCTTGCGCCGATTCCCTGGAGGAGCCTGGAGAGCAGCAGCAGAACGGGCGCGGCGACGCCTATGGCGGCGTAGGTCGGCAGGAAGCCGATCCCTGCTGTTCCAATGCTCATCAGTGCGATGGTGAGGATCAGGACAAATTTCCGTCCCTTGATGTCCGCGAGGGGGCCGAGGATGATGCCTCCGATGGGACGGATGGCGTAAGAAAGGACGACGCCGACGTACACGGCCAGGAGCGCGACCGTCGGGTCGCCGGAGGGGAAGAACTGGGTGGCAATGATTGCTGCCAGGGTTCCGTAGAGGGTGAAATCGTAGTACTCGACCACGTTTCCCAGCATGGTGGAGGCGAAGATCCGCCGCCGTGCTGCCGGTGCCGCCAGGAGGTCGGCTTCCGATGTCCTGTTATCAGACATGATTTTCCTTTGGATGAAGGCTGAGCCTCGGGGCGTCAGCGAGGGGATACCTGCCGCGGCGTCTTTGCCGGGCCGGCATCTGGCTATAACGGAGGTGAAGATTGGGGCGCGTCGTGAAATGTGATGCAGCCGGCGGTGGGCAGCCCGCGGGTCCTGCCCACCGCCGTCGTCATTAGGAACCGCCAGGCTTGTTGAGTTCCCGCATCTGGTCCGGGTACGCCTGCCGCGCGTAGGCTTCGGAGATTTTCCCTTCGGCCACGTCGCGGGCGACTTGGTCCGCCTCCCGAAGCGCGGGTGAGCCGTAGCCGCCGGCCCCTGCCGTTTCAATGGCGACGCGGTCGCCCGGCTGCAGCACGGTGTACCCGTGGTTGATGGGCCGCGCTTCCGGGTTGAGCACCGCTTTCGCGCTGGCTCCGGGCATACCTCCATCCAGTCCCCAGGGCTGGGATTTCTGCCGACTGGTGTCGAGCCAGAAGTGGATGTCCGGGTCTTCGACGCGGACGGCGCGGCGGATTCCGAGGCCGCCCCGGTTCCTGCCCGCCCCGCCCGAGTCCTGGATCAGTTCGTAGGCCTCAATGACGAGCGGGTATTCGGCTTCGAGGCTCTCGACCGGAAGGTTGGAGGTGTTGGTCATGTGGACCTGGACCCCGTCGAGTCCGTCCTTGGTGGCCCGGGCTCCGCATCCGCCGCCGATTGTTTCGAGGTAGACAAATTCCTTTCCTGTGCGCGAGTTTTTCCCTGAGAAGTGCACGCCGGTGTTGGCTCCGTTACTGGCGGCGGTGACCCGTTCGGGGACGGCATCGGCAAGGGCGCCGTGGATCAGGTCGACGATGCGCTGGCAGGTCTCGCTGCGGCCGTTGACGGCCGCGGGTTCCTCGCAGTTGATGATCGAACCCGCGGGTGCCTGGATCCGGACGGGGCGGTACAGTCCCGCATTTGGCACGATATCGGCGTCGACAAGGCTCTTAAGGGAGTAGTAGACGGAGGCGTAGAGTGCTGTCCACACAACGTTGACGCTCGCCCTCACCTGCGGAGGATTGCCGTCGAAGTCGAACAGGATCTCGTCCCCGGAGATCGTGATCCGGATCCGCAGCTCGAGTTCGTTGTCCAGCTCGGGGCAGTCGAACATGTCGGTGAAGGTGTAAACCCCGTCAGGCATGTTGCTGATCGCTGCGCGGGTTCTGCGCTCGGTGTAGTCCAGCAGCTCTGCGGCCGCGGCGACCATAACGTCGCGGCCGTAACGGTCGCAGAGGTCCTTGTAGCGCTGGCACGCAAGCCGGTTGGCTGCCTGCTGGGCGCGCAGGTCTGCCTGCCGCTCATGGGGAACCTGGCAGTTGAGCAGGATCAGGTTCAGCATTTCCTGCTGGAGTACGCCGGCGCGGATCAGGCGTACCGGCGGGATTCGCAGGCCTTCCTGGAAGATGTGGGCGTGCCCGCGGTCACCGAAGTCTGCGTGGTGGGCAAGGTTGGCTGCCCAGGCGGTCAGCACACCGTCGATGAATATCGGGGTGGCGAGGACGATGTCGGGCAGGTGTGAACCTCCTCCGCTGTAGGGGTCATTGCCGATGAAGGTATCCCCTTCGGCGATTTCCTCGAGCGGGTAGCGGGCAAGGATTCCATCCACGATGCCCATGAGCGACCCAAGGTGAAGGGGTGACCCGCCTTCGTCCTGGGCGATGCCGTGTCCTGTGGCGTCGAAGAGCCCGGCGGTGCAGTCCCGGCGTTCTTTGATGTTGGTCGAGTAGGCGGCCCGAACGAGGGTGCCGCCCATTTCCTCAACGATGGTCGACAATGCGGAGCCGATGACCTCAACCAGAACATTGTCCAGGCGTGCGGGGTCGGCGGTGAGTGGCTTATTCACTGGTGCTCCTTCGGATTTCGATGACAAGGTTGCGCAGGTCGTCCACGACGCAGACGTCCGAAGGCAAGAGAAGGGTGGTGGTATCCATCTGTTCGACGACGGCCGGTCCCGCGATGCGGTGGCCAACGTCAAGGCGGGAACGGTCATAGACCGGGCAAGGGACGTAGTCGCCCTTTTCGGGCATGTAGACGTCGCGGTAACCGGTGACTGCGTCCTCGAGCTTCCGTCCTTCGACAGTTGAACGGCGCAGATCGGCACGGGGAACGGTCGCGATGGCCTGAACCCGGAAGGTCACAGCTTCGACAACCTCGTTCCGGGCGCTGTAGCCGTACATCCGGTCGTGCGCCCGCTGGAAGCCTTCGATCAGCGAGGTGATCGCCTCCTCATCCAGGACACCGTCAGGAACATCGACCGGAAGCTCGTAGTTCTGCCCGGCGTAGCGCATTTCGATGCGGCGCAGCAGGCTTCGCCGCTCCTCTCCGATGTTCTCCTCGGCGAACCAGGCCGATGCCTGCTCGGTGAGTTCAGATAGAACCTGGCTGAAGCCGGCAGACGCTTCCGGTGTAACCTGGATGATCTTGGTCCGCATAAAGTCACTGCGGATGTCCGTCATCAACAGTCCAAGCGCGGACTGTGCGCCGGGTGTCTCCGGGACGATAATCCGGTTGATTCCCAGCTCGGTAGCCAGGCGGGAAGCGTGCAGTGGCCCTGCGCCGCCGAACGGGACGAGCACGTAATCCCGGGGGTCGTATCCGCGTTGTACAGAGATAACACGGATGGCGCGGGCCATGTTGGCGGTCACCACCCGGATGATGCCCTGTGCTGCCTCGGCTACGGTGAGGCCCAGCGGGTCGGCAATGGCCTTGATGGCCCGATGTGAGGCCTGGGAGTCGATTTTGAGCTGGCCGTTGAGCAGATATTCAGGGTTCAGCACCTGCAGGACGACGTTTGCGTCGGTGACCGTCGGTTCCTGGCCGTTGCCGTAGCAGGCCGGGCCCGGGAAGGCGCCGGCACTGGCAGGGCCAACGCGCAGGTGGTTTCCGCTGTCAATCCAGGCGATTGAACCGCCGCCAGCCCCGACGGTGTGGATGTCAAGCATGGGCGAGCGGATGGGCCGGCCGTCGAGCTCCATGCTTGATGTGACTTTGGGCGTGCCGTTCTGGACCAAGGAAACGTCCGAGGATGTTCCGCCCATATCGAAGGTAATGATGTCCGGGCTTCCGGCAGCCATCGTGATGGCTGCCGCTCCTACCACACCGGTGCTTGGACCGGACAGTACAAGGCGGACGGGGAGTTCTTCGGCAGTCGGGAACGGGATGATGCCGCCGTTGGACTGCGTCACATGCGGCAGGCACTTAAGCCCTGCGTCCGCAAGGTTCCGCCGGAGCCGCGCCAGGTATTTGGCAACCACCGGTCCGACGTAGGCGTTCGTCACGACCGTGGAGAGCCGCTCGAACTCACGGAACTCGGGGAGGACTTCGCTGGAAAGCGAGACATAGGCTTCCGGGAACTCCTCGGCGATGATCCGGCCGACTTCGCGTTCGTGTTCAGGCCGGACGTAACTGTAAAGAAGGCACACGGCAATTGATTCGACGCCCTGGGCTTTCAGCTCCTGGACGGCTGCACGGACCTCCTCAGAGTCCAAGGGGATCTCCACACGCCCGTCGTGCCGTACCCGTTCGGCGACCTCCATGCGCAGATCCCGTGGAATGAACGGTTCCGGCTTATCCGCCTGCAGGTCGTACATGTGCGGCCGCCGTCCGCGGCCCAGCTCCAGCAGGTCCCTGAAGCCCTTTGTCGTGATGAGGCCTGTGCGCACGCCCCGGCCGGTCAGGAGGGCGTTGGTGCCCACCGTCGTGCCGTGCGCAAAGTACGTGATCTCCTCGATGTTTCGCCCACCAATCTGTTCCAGCAGTTCGTGAACGCCCTGGATGATGGCCCGGCCCGGGTCGTCGGGAGTGGAGGAGACCTTGCGTACATGCACCTGTCCCGTGGCTTCATCAAACGCGCAGAGATCGGTGAACGTTCCTCCGGTGTCGACGCCGAATCGTAAACTCATGGTTTTTCCTGCCTGCCTATGGTTCCGGCTGCTGTGAGGTCTTTAGTCGCTTTGGATGGGATGAATGGGAAGGTTCCCACCGCGATCTGCAATCGAGTGTGACATGACCTGAATCACACGTCAACCCCTTTTTGGGAGCGTTCTCAAAAGCGGTTGCACTGTGGCGGCCGAAGCGCGGAGGGGATGGGATGAATGAGGAAACGGTGCTATTGACTATCCGGAAGAGGGGCCTGTAGCGTCGTTGACAGGCGACTTGGGAACGTTCCCTAGCCGGCTCGCATCGGACGTGAAACCAGCTGTCTGGGAGTACGACGACCGCCAAACCGAAAACTTCCGGCCTGGATCAAAACCTGCACGCGGAACCGATGCATAACAACGTCCAAGAAAGCGAACCAACCAATGACTTCTCGAAAGAGTGAAACGCACGTCGCCGTTTTGGGCGGGGGAATTCTCGGCGTTTCCACGGCCGTCCATCTCCTCCGCTCCGGCGCCTCCGTGGTCCTGGTCACCGAAAGCGGCCTCGCCAGCGGCGCAACGGGACGATCCCTGTCCTGGCTGAACTCGGCCGGGAAACGGTCCGATGCTTACCATCACCTCCGCACGGCCGGGATTGACCGGTACCGGACGCTGTTCGCAGCAGATCCCGCACGGGAATGGCTGCAGTTCAACGGCGGCCTGTACTGGGCCCCTGCAGGGGAAGCGGCCAAGGCAGAAGCCCGCCATGAGTACGAGCAATCCCACGGCTATGATTCCGTCCTGGTAAAACCCGAGCAGATATCCGCCCTCACCCCAGCTATTGATGAGACTGCCGTTTCCGACGTCGCTGTCTTCAACCCCGGGGAAGGATGGGTCAGCCTGCCCCATCTGGTGGAGTACCTCATGGCGGAATTCCGGGCCCTGGGCGGAACACTCATCACGGACGCCGGCAAGTCACGGGTACTGGCAGAAGACGGAAAGGCGTGGGGCATCGCCACCCTGAGCGGCAGTGTCCACGCCGCCGATAAGGTGGTGGTGGCATGCGGTGCAGCTACCCCCTCGGTGGTCAAAGAGCACGGGGTGTACATCGCGGATGGATCCCCCGTCTCTGCGCTGGTTATCACCGAACCTGCCGACCATAAGCTGAAAGCTGTTCTCAATACCCCGCGGGCTGCCGCCCGGCCCAACCCCGGCGGATCGCTCGCCCTGGATCACAGCTGGTACGAAGAGCAGATTGTGGAGTCAGAAGACGGGTCCTTCACCATTCCGGAAGACGCTGTCAACGAACTGACAGAGGAAGCGTCAAGGCTTCTTGACGGCAATCCACAGCTAACCCCCGCCAGCTGGAAGGTGGGCCGGAAACCGATCCCCGGAGACGGCGAACCTGTGTTCGGGGAGCTGGAAAAGCTGCCAGGATGCTTCGTGGCCTTCACCCACTCCGGTGCAACCGTTGGACTGATTGCCGGGGAACTGCTGTCCTTCGAGATCCTTACCGGGCAGAAGCACCCCATGCTGGCGACGTTCCGGCCCGAGCGCTTCAGCCGAAGCTGACCGAAGGACCTCCGATGATTCCTCACGAACCTTCCAGTCCCCGCCCACTCCAGAAATTGCGAAGCGGGGACAGCGCCTCATTGCTGCGGACCGCGGTTATCGGTTTTGGGATATCCGGCCGGGTCTTCCATGCCCCGCTGATCCAAGCCGACAATTCGTACCTTCTGGAAGCAATCGTGACGTCACAACCGGGAAGGGCTGCGGCGGCACGGAAAACCTACCCAGATGCCCGAATCATTGCCACTCCGGACGAACTGTTTTCCCTCATCGATGCGGGCAACCTCGCGCTGGACCTGATAGTGCTGGGAACACCGCCGGTGAACCACAAGAAGCTGGCCAAGGCAGCCCTCGAACGCGGCCTGCATGTCGTAGTGGACAAACCCTTTGTCCCAAACTCTTCGGATGGTGTGGAGCTGATTGCAGCGGCAGCTGCCGCCGGCCGATGCCTGACGGTATTCCAGAACCGCCGCTGGGACGGTGACTACCTCACCGTTCAGCAACTCATCCGTGACGGAAGGCTTGGCGACATCCGGACCTTTGAGTCCCGGTTTGAGTGGTGGATGCCGCAGGGCTTCGGCAATTGGCGGGATGAAGCGCTCGTGGCCGAAGGCGGAGGAATACTTCATGACCTCGGCGCCCACCTCATTGACCAGGCCATCCAGTTGTTCGGTCCCGTTGCCGAAGTGTACGGGGAGACCTTCCGGCACAGCGGCCATGACCGGTCAGACGCGGACCAGGAAGCTTTCCTTTCCCTCCGCCACCAATCCGGCACACAATCCCGTTTGTGGATGAACGGCCAGGCCCCTCAGCCTGGCCCTCGATTCCACGTCACCGGATCCCGTGCCGCCTACACAAAATGGAGCCGCGACGGACAAGAAAAAGCCTTGTCCGAGGGCATGCTGCCCACCGACTCCCGCTACGGCATAGAAGCGCGGGAGACATGGGGAAGGACCGGCGTCGCAGGCTCCCTAAAGGCCGAACCCACAAAGCGCGGCGACTATCCGCAGTACTACAAGCAGCTGGCCGAAGCACTGCAGACGGGCGGTCCCGTCCCTGTTGACCCACAGGATGCTGTTGCAGTCCTGAAAGTCATTGAAAATGCCCGGGCAACACCTGCGGTCCGAGAAGCACCTATAAACCACAACTATTCGCGCATTAACACCGGTTCGGGTTCACAGACCGCGCATGGATAACGTGGATGCAGTGCGCGAACTGGTTCCTCAGCTCCACCTTGCGGATTTTCCCGCTGGCCGTGCGCGGCATGTCATCCACGAACACGACGGACTTGGGGATCTTGTAGCGGGCCAGCCGCCCGTCGAGGTGCGCGCGCAGCTGTTCCTCGGTGAGTGAGGCGCCCTCGCGGAGCGTGACGATCGCCCCCTCCAAGGCCGAGTGCTGTCGGGCGGGGCGGGCTTCCAGATACTGCGGAGCCCCGAATCCACCGACCTCGACGCCCCGGTACGCACTGGAAATCGAGGACGGCTCACGGATCTACGTGCACAACGTCGCCGTGCGGCACGGCCGTGCGGAAGATATCGACAAGCTCAACCAGGGCCAGCCCGTGGACCGTCACGAATTTACTTCCGCTGCACGCCCCGCCTCACCACGGAATCCAGCACCTGGTCCTGGATGAACCACAAGTCTTCCTCGGCACCGGTGAACGCCTACCCAACCAAGTTGGCCTCACGATCTTCCAGGTCCATTAGACGCCGCAGAGCGGGCGCCCTTTCGCTACGGGCACCATTCGCGTTTCCCTCTACGTGCTGATGGTGCGGTAGATCCCAGTGTGGTCCAGGTCGCCGTCACCCGCCGCGACCATGTCTTCGAAGGCGTTCTGCAGGCAGGCCGCGAGGGGTAGTTCAAGCCCGTTGTGGCCAGCGATTTCGGCGATGAACCGCAGGTCTTTGAGCTGATTCTTTGCGGACCCACCGCCTTCAAAGTCCTGGTCGATCCATCGTCGTCCCTTTTGTGCCAGGACCTCGGAGTTTGCCAGACCGCCGGCGAGAACCGCCTGGACCTTCTCCAGGTCCAGGTTGCTGCCTGCCGCCAGCGCCATCGCCTCCGCCAACGCCGTTACAGTGGCCGCCACGACGATCTGGTTGCAGGCTTTCACGGTTGATCCCGCACCCGTGTCCCCGAACCACACTGCCGTTGAGCCGTAGAGCTCAAACAGCGGTGCCAAGCGTTCCACTGCGGCCTTGGGACCACCTGCCATGATGCTCAAGCGGCCTTCTTCAGCACCAATGGTTCCACCGCTGAGGGGGGCATCAACCAGCGTTACGCCCCAGCTACGCTGGCACCGGTCCGCGAACTCAGCAACCGCCACTGGCGACACGGTCCCATGGATCACGAGGATAGGGTGTTCGGTGCCGGCGGTCTGCCAGCCTTTCAGCAGGCCGTCGTCACCGTGAAGCAGGGCTTCGACCTGCGGCAGGTCGGGCAACACCGTCAGCACGATATCGCGTGCGGCATCGGCGGGAGAGGCGGCGACGACTGCCCCCTCAATTGCCAGGGCCTTCTCCGGTGTGCGGTTCCACAGGGTGAGGGGCACACCGTGGTTGAGGATGTTCCGTGCAATGGGGGCGCCCATCGGTCCGGTTCCCAGGAGGGCTACGGGTGGATAGGCGCGCGGCGGGCGTTGCTGCTCAAGTGTCGGCGTCGTCATGGCTCTTTAGAAGGGGATGAGTCCGGCAAGTGCGGGCAGGAACGTGCTGAACCACGGGACGGCGGCGAGCACCAGCAGCCCGAGGAATACAGCGATCAGGTAGGGCCAGAAGTGTTTGAGGCTCTTTTCCACGGTTTCGTGCGCCGTGGCGCAGGCTACGTAGAAACCGACGCCGGCAGGCGGCGCGAAGGAGCCGATGCCCATGGAGATGATCAGGACCATGGCGTACTGCACTGGGTTGACGCCGAAGTCGACGGCGATCGGAAGGAGCAGTGGTGCGAAGATCAGGACGGCCGGGAGGCCCTCGAGCAGCTGGCCCATAATGACCAGCAGCAGGATGGTGAAGAGCATGAACAGCAGCGGCGAGTCTCCCAGTCCTGACATCAGGTCATGGATCTGCTGGGAGACCCCGGCAACGGCGAGCGTCTGGGCCAGTGGTGACGCTGCGGCGATGATGAACAGCACCATGCCCGCCGTCGTGGTGGTTTCCCGCAGCGTGTCACCCAGCAGGCGCTTGCTGCCGCGCCGGTACGCCGCGGCGAGGATGAAGGCGTAGGCGACCGCCACGGAGGACACTTCGGTGGGGGTGGCGAAACCGCTGAGGATTCCGACAACCATGCCCACCGGGAGCAGCAGCGTCGGGATAGCAAAGAACGTCGCTGCGCCCCGCGCCCGCCAGGTGGCCTTCGGGCTGGCGATGCCGCCCTGCTTCTTGGCGCGGAGGAAGACGAGTGCCATGACCACCAGGGCCAGGAAGGCTGCCGGAAGGAAGCCGGCCAGGAAGAGGGTGGTAGTGGAGATCGTGGTGATGGATCCGAGGATGAGCAAAACAATGCTCGGCGGAATGGTTTCGCCCATGATGGCGGAGGCGGACAGGACTGCCACCACTTCACCCCGCGGGTACTTCCGCTCTTCGAGCATTCCCCGCATGGTGGTGCCAACTGCCGCGACGTCCGCGACCTTTGAACCGGAGATGCCGGAGAAGATGTACATCGTCACCACAACCACCTGGAGGAGTCCGCCACGGAGGTGTCCGATGAGTGCGTCGACGAGCCTGGCCAGCGGGAGGGTCAGTCCGGCCGAGTTCATCACGGTGCCGGCGAGGATGAAGAACGGGATGGCCAGGAGGACGAAACCCTTGGCGCCGGAGGCCATGCCGATGGGGATGGCGCTGACGTCGGAAATGCCGCCAAGGTACAGGTAGATTCCGGAGGCCAGCGCGAGAACGAAGGCGATGGGCAGGCCGAGGAACAGCAGAATGAACAGGACTGCGAGCACGACGGCGAGGAGGGCGTTCGGTGAGGCGTAGTAGAAGATCGGCTGGGCCACGAGGACGAGGACAAACAGGACAGCGGTCATGCCCGCGGCGGTAAGTACGGGGCGGCGTTCCTGGCGCCACAGTTTCAGCAGGGCGAACCAGGCGATGAGGACCATGCCAATGGAGAAAGGCAGCGAAACCCAGAAGACGGGCAGTTGCAGGATCGGCGTCTTCTCCTCGAGTTGCTGGAGCAGGGTGGGAACAAAGAGGGCGAAGGTGCCGGCGCTCATGACCAGGACGAGCCAGTCCACGAGGGCCGCGAGGTAGGGTTTCCACGCCGCGGGGAGCCGCATGATGAGGGCCTGGACGGACATGTGCGCGCCCTTGGGGTAGGCGATGGCGCCGCCGATGAACGCAATGGTCAGGAGCGCGATTTCGGAGACTTCCTGGGTCCAGAGCACCGAATCGCCGGTGATGACCCTGACCATGATGTTCAGGAGGATCACGACGAGCTCTGCGACGATGGCCGCGCCGACCACCCCTTCGAGGGCTTTATCGAACCAAAGTGCGCCGCTCCACCGGGGTGGAACGTGGCCGTGGTGGAGGATTTCTTCCGCGTCTGAGGGGATGACCTCCTCTATTTCCTCGGGCGTAGTGATGTGTTTCATTTGTCCTCTTCCAGGCTGTCGACGTTGAGAGTGGGATCCGGTGGGAAGGCCCGGGAGCGGTGGTGCCGCCCCCGGGCCCGTAAGTGCTACTTCTTAGCGGTGAAGGCTATGGCCTGGTCGAAGAACTCTTTGCCGATCAGGTTGGAGAACTCCGGATAGAGGCTCTTGGAAGCGGCTTTGAATTCCTCCAGCCCGGAAGCGGTAACCTCGTTGGCCTGCATGCCCTTGGCCTTGAGCTCGTCCAGCTGCTTCTTGGACTGCTCGTCGTCATAACCGGTCTTGAAGGTGGCGGTCTCTGTGGAGGCTTCGGTGACGGCCTTCTTCTGGTCCTCGGACAGGCTGTCCCACTTCTTGGAGGACAGCGCCAGGACCCAGGCGTCGTTGATGTGGTTGGTCAGCGAGACGTACTTCTGGACTTCTGAAAACTTGTTGGTCCATGGTACTTCGATGGGGTTTTCCTGCCCGTCGATGGTGCCGGTCTGAAGGCCGGTGAACACCTCCGAGAAGGCCATGGTTGTCGGGCTGGCGCCGAGCTTGGTGAAGTAGTCGGTCCACAACGTGTTGCCGGGGACGCGGATCTTCAGTCCCTTCAAGTCCGAAGGCTGCTGGATGGGACGCACGGAGTTGGTGATTTCGCGGCCGGTCCTGGTGAGGAAACTAAGCGCCACAGTGTCCTTCTTGGCGAGCTTGTCCTTCAGCGCCTCACCCGGCTCCCCGCTGAGGAAGGCGGCCTCCTCGGCGGTGTCTTTGAAGAGGTACGGGATGCTGATGGCATTCATTTCCGGTACGACGGACGCGTAAACAGACGTCGAGAGGATCAGCGCGTCGAGGGAACCGCCCTGAAGGCGTGTGACGGCCGCGTTCTGGTCGCCGCTGAAGCTTGTCCCGTTGGGAACCACCGTGACGGTGACGGATCCGTTGGACGACTTTTTGACCTGCTCAGCGAAGTGCTGGGCCGTGACGCCGACAGAGGAGGTGAGCGGGTCCGGGATGGAGAGCTGGATCTTGGCTGCCGGGCTTCCAGATCCCGCCGGGGCCGCAGAGGCGCATCCGGCGAGGACTGAAGCCGCGAGGGTGCATGCCAGCACTCCCGTGAGGGCGCGGGTCTTGGATTTCATGTGATGCCTTTCTTCTTTGGAAGGTGTCTTTTCCGGAGGCGTGAACCGCATCGGTTGAAGTTCACGCCGCGTCCGCCTGTGCGGGAAAGTTCAGGCGCTGAGGACGGATTCCCCGACGAGGGCTTCGGTTTCCCGCCGGAGTTCGAGGGCCTGGGCCAGGGACTCGTCCATGATGACGTCATCCCAGCCCACAATCCCGCCCTTGGGAACGTCGTTGCGCAGTTCCACGTGGTGGGCCAGGGCCACCGGCAGCGCGCCGGTTGCGACGGAGTGCTTGGCCGAAACCAGCTGGCCCCAGACCGTGTACCCACCTTCGCCGTCCAGGAACTCGCCGGCTTTGAGGTCTTTCTTCGCCGTGGCCACGACGTCGCCAAAGAACCCGATCGGGGAACCCGTGGCAACCCCGCGGAGCACCGCGTTGGCGATGGACATGTTCAGTTCCAGTCCCACGTAGTGGTAGGGCCGGTACAGCGCTGCGTACTGGCCGGTGGGGTCCGGGTGCCAGGGGTATTCGGTAAAGCAGCCGGAGACGTATTCGTTGGTGGCCTTCACAACGACGAACACGCCCTCCTGGGTGTTGTGGGGAATCCATGTGCCGTCGCGCTTGACGCTGGACATGACTTCGACGCTGCCTTCGTGGGCGAGGACGCCCCCGGCCTCTGCGGGACGGCAGATGGTGGCGATTTCCTCGACGTCCCCGGGCGTAAAGGTCAGCCCGGTGTCTGAGGGCACCAATCCGGCCCCATTGGCAACTGCGGCCATCTCAATGGAAGCCTTGGTGCCGTCACGGAAGGAGGTGTGCATGTTCGGGTTCAGCTGCCCGGAGTCGGTAAGTTCCTTGGAGAACTCCCAGTTCTCCCAGACGTTGTCCGGGTTCATCTCGTGGTAGTGCTCAAGGAACTTGGCACCCTTGCCGGCGCAGACAACATCGAAGCCGCTCGTGCGTGCCCAGTCGACAAGTTCCATAATGAGGGCCGGCTGGTCCCCGTAGGCCATGGAGTAGACGACGCCAGCAGCTTCGGCGCGGCGGGCCAGGGCAGGGCCGGCCAAGGCGTCTGCCTCGACGGTGACCATGATGATGTGCTTTTTGGTTTCGATGGCGCGCAGGGCGTGCTTCACGCCGACGATTGGGTTACCTGTTGCCTCAACAATGATGTCGATGTCAACGTCAAAGAGCTCGTCGGCGTTTGCAACGATCGTCGTGGTGCGGTTCCGCAATGCGGTGGCGATGTCCGGGGCGATCTGGTTCTTCGGCCAGCCGACGAGGTCGAAGGCACCTTCTGCACGCTTGACGTTGATGTCGGCGATCGCCACTACATGGATCCCGGGGATGTTATTTGCCTGGGCCAGGTACATCGTTCCGTACCGTCCGGCTCCGATGAGTCCGACTCGGATGGGACGGCCTTCTTGCTCGCGGTCGCTAAGAAGCTTGTGAAGGTTCATTGGGGATCTCTCTGATTACGTTCAGCGTGAAGGACCCTCCGCCGAGCGGGCGGAGCAACTTCTTCGTCGCTAACTGGAATTCTGGGACCGGAGTGGAACCGGTTCCACTTTTGTACCAGTCGGTGTTAGGCTGTGTCAACAGTCACAACGGAAGGCCGTGAAGGTTACTTGGCAAGGGATACAGCGCGGACAGGTGAGTCCCCCTGCCGGCAGCCATGTACGGACCTCGAAGAGGAGGAGCAGTGAAGAAGGCGCCAACTATTCGGGATGTCGCAGCGGCGGCGGGCGTTTCCGTCTCCGTGGTATCCCGCGTCCTGAACCCGGAATC
The DNA here is from genome assembly GCF_006715305.1 of Arthrobacter sp. SLBN-100. Taxonomy (NCBI): domain Bacteria; kingdom Bacillati; phylum Actinomycetota; class Actinomycetes; order Micrococcales; family Micrococcaceae; genus Arthrobacter; species Arthrobacter sp. SLBN-100. The sequence goes on along the minus strand of NZ_VFMY01000001.1, from coordinate 3,128,440 downwards.
GGGCCCGGTTGCGCCTGCGAAACGTGAAGCCGTATTGGGGGTCATTAATGAGCTTGGTTACAGGCCGCGCGCCGCAGCCCGCGAACTGAGTGTGGGCCAGGCCCTGACAGTGGGCCTGGTGGTTGCCGATCTTGCCAACCCATTCTTCGCGCAACTCGCGGACCGGATCGTCTGGGAAGCCCGCAGCCACGGCGTGCAGGTGGTGGTGATGACCACCCAGGAAGACCCCCATCTCGAGGCTGACTCCCTTGACACCCTGCTTGACCGTTCTGTTGCCGGAGTCATTGCTACGCCCACGGGAGCGAACGTTGAAAAATGGGCGCGCCTGCAATCCATGGGCGTCAACGTTGTCTTCGTCGACCGCACCATCGCGGAACTGGAAGACGTCGATGTCGTCAGCATCGAAAACGTCGACTCCGCCCGGCGGGCCACCGAACACATCCTCAACCTGGGCCACAGGCGTATCGGCCTCATTACCGGGCCTGTCAGCACCTCAACCGGGCAGGCAAGGATCCACGGATACCGGGCAGCCCACGAGGCCTTCTCGGTCAGCACCGATCCACAGCTGATACGCGATGTCCCTTTCCGCGGAGACGGCGGAGGTGATGCGGTGGGCTCGCTCCTTGCCCTTCCCGATCGTCCTACAGGGCTCATTGTGGCCAACACAGCACAGGTTCAGAGCTCGGTGCGCCGGCTGGTCCAGATCGGCGTGCAGATACCCGAGGATCTGTCGGTGATTGTCTTCGATGACAATCCCTGGACTGAGCTGATAAGCCCTCCGCTGAGCGTCATCCGACAGCCCATCGGCATGCTCGCAGTCCACTCGCTGGAGCTGGTACTCGGACGCATGCACGGCAAACTCCCGCCCGCTCCCCGCACCATCGAAGTCAAAGCCGACTTCGTCCCACGCAGCAGCTGCTCACCGCTCCTGCTGACCACAACCAGATAAGGAACCCCATGACCGTCATCGTTACCGCCGTCTTCACCCCCAAAGAAGGGGCGTTCAACCAGGTAACTGCCGCCCTCGCCCCAGCCATCGCCGAGGTTCACGAGGAAGCGGGATGCCAGTTCTACGCCATACATGAGGCTCCCAACGGCCAGATCGTCATGATCGAAAAGTGGGACAGCGCGGAACTACTGGACGCACACGGGGCAGGAGAGCCCGTCCAGCGCCTGAACGCTTCACTTGAGGGCCTCTTGGACGGGCCCGTGGAAGTTACCAGGCTCGCCCCGATTCCCGCCGGAACAGCGCAGCAGGGGACGCTGTAGTGGAGCCCGTCATTGTCGTTATGGGCGTGTGCGGGGCAGGAAAGTCAACTGTTGGCGAGGCGTTGGCCCGCCATCTGGGAGCGAAGTTCGTCGACGCCGACTCACTGCATCCCCAAGCCAACGTCAACAAGATGGCTGCAGGTAGCCCCCTGACTGACGAGGATCGGTGGCCATGGCTCGGCCTTGTCGGTGCCGAACTCGCTGCGACCCATCCCGATGGGATCATCGTGGCCTGCTCTGCACTGAAACGCGCCTACAGAGACGCAATCAGGGCCAAGGCTCCGGCCACAATTTTCGTTCAACTCGACGTCGAGCTATCCCTCCTGCTAACCCGGCTGAACCAGCGTCCCGGGCACTTTATGCCCCCGTCCCTCCTCGATTCACAGTTGGAGACACTCCAGCCTCTCGAATTGGATGAAGCCGGAATCACGGTGACAACATCAGAAGGTATAGATGAGACGGTCAACCGAATCCTCCCCCTGCTGGGACACCGTCACGAGGTCTTGCAGAACAGCTGACAGGACAAAGCTGAGGCGCGCGGCTGCGAAGCCGCCTGTCGTCTGCAACGGCACTTGATGATCCTCTCAACAGCCGAAATGCTCCTCAGCGACAAGCAGCTTAAGCCGCTGGCGGCACCACCCAACGTAGGCGCCTGCATCAGGTGGGCGATACGGAGAAGCCAGCAGACCACTCCTATCCCTAGCCTGCCGGCGTCTCCGCCCAGAACCCGCGGAGTTCCCGGCGCGGATCGTCCTGCACCCGTGGCGGTTCGTCGAGGATCATGGTCCTGCGGCCCGGACCATAAAGCGGCCAGTCAGGCAAGCCGACGGCGGCGGGCTTGCCCGTCTGCGCGAACGCGGCCCAGGCGGTGCTCATCATCTCGCTTAGGCTCTCCGGCGCCGTCCCCCGCGTGAGGAACGCCGCCTCGGGCGAGCCCAGCTGCCGGAACACGAACGGGATATCCAGGGCATGGCACGCGCCCAGCTTCCCGCCCATGGCAGGGCTGCGCCAGGTGAAGAGATAGGAAAAGGTCTTCCCCGAGCACCCCTGCCGGGCATCCAGCAGGCGGTTGCTGGGCTGCCGGTACACGGCGTCGGAAACGGCCGCTTCCAGCAACTGTTTGCCGCTGGGCTCCGCCCCCAAGGCGGCACCGAGAGCCTGCGCGTACTGCCCTACCCGTCCAAAGGCAGCCCCGGCGTCCGCCAGCACCGCTGCAGCACGCTCCGCAGGGGACGGCTCCGACGAATCCACCGGCCGCATCTCCACGGCAAATGACCCTTCATTCAGGTTCGTCCCGATCAGCAGGTCAACATCGGAATTAAGGCCATTTCGTACCGACTCCAGCGGAGGCACAGGAAGTGACGGCGTTCCCACCGTGGGCTGGAACGGCAGCGGCACTGCGTGGGTGCGCGCCCCGAACCGCTGCACCAGCTGCTCCTGGGCCTCCAGCAGCCGTTCCACCGGGAGCGTCAACAAGTCGCGGGCACGAGCAGACTCCAGCCCGCACAGCGATAGGAACTCGAGGCTGATCCGGGAAGAATCCTCCCCACTCCGGTACCTCTCAGCCGTACCGCTCTGCATGATCGCCCGCCGGAACAGTCCTTGCGAAGCAGGCATTCCCAGCAGCGTGCCCACAGCGGCAGCCCCGGCAGACTCACCAAAGACCGTCACGTTGTCCGGGTCCCCGCCGAAGGACCCAATGTTCCTCTTGACCCACTGCAGTGCCTCGAGCACATCCAGCAGTGCAACGTTCGAAGAGTCGGCATACTCAGGTCCCAGCAGCTCACCCAGGTGCAGGAAACCCAGCGCACCCAGCCGGTAATTGATGGTCACCACAACAGCGCCGGTCGCACCTGCGAGATTGGCGCCGTCGCACATTCCGTCACTGCCCGAGCCCGAAACGTACGCGCCGCCATGGACCCACACCATCACGGGCAACCCCGAACCGGCCAAATCCGGCGTCCAGACGTTCAGGTTGAGGCATTCGCTTTCGCTCCACGTCCGCGGCTTGCGGCCAGGCGGAGCCGGAGTCTCGGGGTTCTGGGGCGCTGCGGGTCCCGCCATCGTGCACTCCCGCACTCCGGTCCAGCCCTCCGCGGGGACCGGCAGCAGGAAGCGGCGCTTCCCGGCCGGGGAACCTGCGTAAGGGATCCCCAGGAAGCAGCTGACACCGCGGCCACCAACCAAGGAGGTTGCGCCGCGGACGGTTCCTTGGGCAGTGGTGGCGGTGGCTGCGCTGGTGGCGAGGGTCATGCCGGCTGGTACTCCTGGTGGCGTAGGTGTGACTGCCAGCATCCCAGCAATGGGTGGAGCAGCACACTTGGGCTTTCACCCATTGAAATTCCGGCTCGTGGTCACACGCAGGCACGAGTGATGATGGAGGTCACATCCCGGCGCAGCCGGACGACTGGAAAGAAGGAACCATGTCCCTCAGCGTGGAGGAAATGAACCAGCAACTGCCGGTGGCCAACACCCTGCCCGGTGAAGCTGTCCCCTACTACATGGCGTCAGGCGAAGGCGCACGCTACGAGATCAACGGCCAGCTGGTCACCGTTATCGCCCGCGCGGCGGATACCGGCGGAATCTTCAGCGCCGCCTACATCTCCGGCGGAATGGGCCGGGAATCGCCGTTCGTCAGCCACAAGGTGGAGCACAAAACCCTTTACGTTTTCGACGGGATCCTGCACGTCTGGCTGTCCGGTGAAAGCCGCATCCTCACCCCCGGCGACTCCGTGGTCATCCCGCCGAACACTCCCCATGCCTACCGCATGGCCAGCCATTACACCCGCTTCCTCAACTGGATGACGCCGGGCGGCGCCGAGGCCTACTACGAGCGCGTCGGCACCCCCATTGACGCCCACATCCCGCCCGTCCGGGCCGGCCACAAGGCCAGCCTCCAGGAACAGGCCGAAGTTGGCGCCGAGTTCGGCATCACCTTCCCCGACGTTGAGCGCGTGGAGCCTTCCTTCAAGCACGACGCCGGCCTGCCGCCCACGCAGAGGCCTTACTTCCTGAGTGCGCACGAGGGCGAGCGCCTGATCAGCTACCAGACCATGTTCACCTACCTGTCCCGGCCGGCCAACACCGGCTCGAACTACTTCGCGGTGCACACCAAGGGCGCCAAGACGCCCTACATTCCGCTGCACTTCCACTCGGAGCACACCGAGAACTTCCTCGTCACCGAAGGCCGCATGTGGCTGTACGCCAACGGCCGGGAAATGCTGCTGACCAAGGGCGACTTTGTCCATGCCCCCGCCGGCACTGTCCACTCCTTTGCCCTGGACTCGCACAACACCCAGATGCTGGGCTTCCTCACGCCGTCGGTATTCAACGGGTTCTTTGAATACTTCAACAAGCCGACCGACGACTACATGTACACCGAGGGCGGCGAGCCCTACATGGACATGGAAGGCTTCGGCCGCGCGCAGGCCGAGTTGGACCTGACCGTGGTGGGCCCGCCGCCACAGCGCCGGACCGCGCTGGAAATCTCCTAGCGTCTACAAAGCAGATGGCCCGGACTTCCGACAGGAAGTCCGGGCCATCTTGGTTTCCGTGGACCATCGACTGCTCCGTAGATGCCCTTTTCGACGTTCAAAAAGGCGGTTACGGAGCAACCGATGAGTGCTGCTTCACCAGCTCGCGGCCGTAGTCGTTGCCGTTGGGCGTCCGGACCACGGTGTGCATGTGGAACGGAGCGGGTTCGTCGTTGCTGAGGAAAACCCCGGTGTGGTGGTCCAGCTCCAGGACCACCATGGGACTCTGCAGCCGGAAGTAGAAGGCCTCCTGCCCCTCCCAGCCGCCGATCCAGCTGAAGAACGTCTCGTCGTAGTGCTCCTGGATCTCGCGGCGCCGCGCTGCCCTGGGCCCGTCCGGGAGGTAGGCAATAAAGTCCTCCACCACCGCGTCCAGGATCTTGCGGGCTTCCGCCGGCATAGCGGCAACAGAAATGCCCTCGTAAGGGATCACCCGGTTGTCCTGGAAGCACCCGCCAAGATGCCGCTCATCCCCGGCATGAAGACGGCCTTCCGGCATCGCCGGGTCCACCATGGACTCGTACACCGTGGCTTCAGCCCGGAGCACAGCAGGCAGTGCACCCATCAGTTCACGGGCCAGGGCGATGCGCTCCTTGAACACAGCCACACCCTGGTGCGGCCCGGCGTCGATGACGTCCGGCTCGGCACCCATAAACACCGGCGAGATCACCAGCTGCGTTCCGGCCACCAGGCAGTTCAGCGCGGCGTGGTGGCCAAAAAGCTGCCACCCCCACGGCGCGGTCTCGGACGGCTCGCCGTACAGGGCGAAGTTGTAGCTGAACTCGTTCATCAGCAGGGGCAACTCCACCAGGTCACCGAGGAAGCCGTTGATCCGCATGAGGTTGCGGACCAGCTCAAAGCCCGCCGGGCTCAGGGACGCTTCCACCACGGCGAATATGGCATCGCGCACCGGCGCGTCCAGCTCGTCCAGGCGGAGCCCGGTATCGTGCTGCATAAACTCCGGGTTCGCCCAGCTCTGCCACTCGGGCGCATCCACTGTATAGCTCAACCGGGACGCCTGCTCGAGGGTCAGGGCGTCCAAAAGCTTGCGGGCCGCAGCCGCCATCTCCGCGGTGGGCGCCTCCTCCCCCGCCCGCGCAGGGGCGAGGGGATACAGCCCGGGACGGAGGACGCCGTCGTTCGTGATGCCTTTGAACGGCTGCGGATACAGCGTCTTCCAGCCCTCGATCATGGGCCCGGCGAAGGAATCCCTGGTGGCCGCCTCCGCGTACTCGCGCGCGTCCAGGCCGCGGATCTCCGCCACGCGCGGGTGGTCCGGGGCAAAAAGGAAATCACGGAATGAAGGCGTTGACACGGGAGCTCCTTGGTTCGGCTTCAGCAGGTGATGATGGCGCCCGGCCGGCGGCGACGGACAATGCTGCGGCGGCAGCGTCGGCGGAACTGCCCCGCCACGCCACGTGCTGGTCCGGGCGGACCAGCACGGCGTCCGCTCCCGCCAGTTCCGAAAGTGGCATCCCGTCGTCGGAAGGCCCGACGGCGGAAACGGTCACCGGGATGCCCTGCCGGGCACCTGCTGCCAGCACCGGCGCGAAAGCCGTAGCGGCCGGCACCCCGCCCAGGGTGCCGGCGTCGGCCAGCAGCGTGAAGCCCTGGCCCAGCCGGCTGTACAGCGAGGTGGCATCCTCCAGCCACGCATGCGGCAACAGGGAACCGGGGCTGGCGGAGGGAACATAGTGGATGGGGTCCTCTGCCGGGACGGGTGCGCCGTCCGGCACCACCACCGCCGAATCCCAATAGGCGTAACCGAGCACCAGCCCCACGGAATCGAACTCGCTGCGCTTCACGGCCAGGGCCTCGTGTGCCGCCTGCCGCGCTGCTTCCCCGGCGGGGCCGGCGGCGGCGAGGTCAGGAGCGGCGAAGTGGTAAGCCAGGGCTTTGCCGTTGGCTGCTGCGTCGCGGATGGTCCTGGCAGCTATCGGCCTGCGCTCCTCCTCATAGCTGGCCAGAAGCGCCGGGCCCGCCCACCCCTTGATTGTGGCGGCAAGCTTCCACGCGAGATTGGCGGCATCGCCGATGCACGTGTTGAAGCCGTGGCCGCCCCACGGCGGGTTGAGGTGAGCGGCGTCGCCCACCAGGAAGATGCTGCCGCTGCTGTATGAAGGGGCGAGCAGCATGCGCGCGGTCCAGGGGTCTGTGGCCAGCACGTCAACGTCCACGGCCGATCCCACCAGCGAGCGGACCATGGCGCCCGCGTCCTCAGCGCTGACCGTGATGTCAGGGTCCACGCCCTGGACGATGGCCCACCAGGTGTCTTCCAGGTCCATCGGCCCCACCATGCCCGCCGTGTCCGAGCCCACCACCCAATACTGGACGGCAGGGTCAAGGGCCACGGCTGAGGCAAGGTCCTTGGAACGGAAGAGGATGCTGATGTTGGACAGCGCTGCGGACCCGCCTTCCAGGCGGATATCCAGGCTGCGGCGGACGGCGGAGGACCCGCCGTCGGCGCCGATCACATAGTCAGCGGTGATGCTGCGCTGGTCCGCTGCAGGGCCGGACACCACGACGGCGTGCGGCGACTCTGTTCCAAGGGTTTCGGCTGCCGGTTGGACCGTCTGCACACTCCAGCCGGTGATGAAGGTGACCAGCGGACTGTCTGCCGCGGCGGCGCGGAGTACTTCCTCCAGTGCCGGCTGCGGGACCTGCTGCCCGCATTCAGGCTGGAGGGCGTAGCGGCCCGGGACCAACTGGAAGGCGTTCCGGAACCGGCGCAGCTCATGCGCGGCGGTTCCGGTGAGGCCGGTGCAGAAAATAACATCCTGTGCGTAGTCCACCGGGAGCGGGGAGGCGCCACGCAGAGCATCGGCCAGTCCCAGCCGGCGCAGGTGCGTCATGGTGCGCGCGTTGGTGGTCTTGGCCCGCGGGCGGGTGTGGTCCACGGCGTCGCGGGGCTCGATGACAGTGCTGGGAATGCCGCGGGCGGCCAGGTCCAGCGCCAGGAACAACCCGCTGGGGCCGCCGCCGGCGATCAGCACCTGCACCTCCCCCGGGATATCGTGTGCCGGTGGCAGATGGAGGGTGACCATCAGGCACGGCTCCGGAGGGACAGTTCGCCCACGGGGGTGGTGAGGGTGCCGAGCTTGTCGATTTCCACTTCGACGGTGTCGCCGGGCTGGAGCAGCCACTGCGGGGTGCGGGCATAACCGACGCCCTCCGGGGTACCGGTGGCGATCACGTCGCCCGGGTGCAGGGTGAAGGTCTGGCTGATCAGCGAAATGATGGCCGGAACGGAGAAGATCATGTCCCGGGTGTTGCCGTTCTGGGCCTCGACGCCGTTCACGCGGGTGCGGACCTGCAGGCCGTCGCGGAGATCGCCCACTTCGTCGCGGCTGACGAGCGGTCCCAGCGGGCCGCTGAAGTCGCCGTTCTTGCCCAGCGTCCACTGCGAGGTGAGCTTCTGGGCCGTGCGGGAGGTGATGTCGTTGAAGGTGGAGTAGCCGAAGACTGATCCTTCAGCTTCTGCCTCGTCCGCGGATTCCACCCGCCGGCCAATGTAGGCCGCCACTTCGCCTTCCCAGTCCAGCCCTCCTTCGCCGGCAGGGACGGGAACCGGGACGTTGCCCACGGAGAGGGACGCGGTCCAGCGGCCGAAGAGGGTGGGGTACGGCGGGAGGTCCTGGTCCTTGTAGCTGCCCTCGGCTGCATGGGCTTTGTAATTCAAGCCCACGCAGATGACCCGGGCCGAGGCGGGGACGAGCGGCACTTCGGTGACGCTCCCACGCTCCAGCGAGGCACCGGCGTCGGACGCTGATGCGTCCTCGACCAGCGGGACAGCCTTGTCTTGCCAGCCCTCCGGGTCCGCCCAGAAGTCGGTGACGGGGGCGAGCGGGAACACCCGTGTTTCCAGCAGGACCGCTGCCCAGGGTTCGCCGTGGTGGTTGATGCCGATGAACTGCATGTGGAGGCCTTTCAAATCTGCCCGGGCACGTGCGTGGACCGGGACGGTTCTGGGTCAGTGTGCTTGCGCCTGGCGGCGGAAGAAATCAATGGTGGCGGCGGTGGCCTGCTCAGCGGCGGCCGGGCTTTTGTCTGCGAGCGCCCACATATGATCCGCGTCCTCAATCAGGAGGAGTTCGACGGCGGCGCCCGCACCTTCCAGCGCCGCGGCGAAGGTGACGGACTGGGCCGCGGGGACGAAACGATCGGCCGATCCATGCACCAGGAAGAAGGGCGGTGCGGCCGCGTGCACGTAAGTGATGGGGCTGGCTGCAGCTGCCTTGTCAGGTGCGTCAGACGGCTGCACTCCGATGAGCAACGCCTCCCGCGAGCCTGGATCATCGGCGCGTGCGACGGCGTCGGGCCGGGCTTGTTCGCCCATCCGGTTCAGGTCGGTGGGCGGGTACCACGCAGCGACCGCGGCGACGGCGTCCTCCGTACCACTGCCCGCGGCGTCGGCGTCGGACTGGAACTCCTTCGCTCCAGCCGTGAGTCCCACCAGGCTGGCGAGGTGGCCGCCCGCCGAATCGCCCCAGGCGTAGATCCGCTCCGGGTCCACGTTGTAGTCGGGCGCATGCGCCCTGAGCCAGCGGACGGCGGCCTTGGCATCCAGCAGTTGGGCGGGGAACGTGGCGGCAGTGCTGAGGCGGTAGTCAGCAGAAGCCACGAGGAAGCCTGCGTTGACCAGCTGTTCGATGGGGCTGGGGCCGAGTCCGTCCACGATGGGCCCCAGTGAGGACCGTTCGCCAGTCCGCCAGCCGCCGCCGTGGAAGTGGACTACTGCGGGGAAGCCTCTCCCTGCGGGCGCCGCCGCAGGGAAATAAAGGTCCAGCAGCAGCGGGGTGGCACCCTCAGGTCGGGCGAACTCTATCCCCTTGAGGACCTGCCCTGCCGTCGTCGTCGACTCCATGTGTTTACCGCACCGTTTCTGTCATGCCCGGCCCTGTGTTCCGGGCCACGTCCTGACTCAACTTTGGTGCATCGGGAAGGGGGCATGCGCGGTGGGTTTCACTGAATGGAAAAGGGTTCGGGATTCCCTCTCTGCCACCTAGGCCCCCGGGTATGGTGCGAGTTTCTGCAGTGGACTCCACTGCTGACCAATTGCTCGAGGAAGCGGTCGACCGGAGGCTACTGTGAGGCGTCGAAGCCGGCGAGCAACCGCTTGGATGCGGTAAGCATGTGGGAACGCATGGTCCTGGTGACCGCCTCGCTGTCATGCGCCTCGAGGGCAGTGAAGATCTCCGTATGCTCCTTCAGGGCGGCGGCGGCGTGACCCTCGTCGGTGAGGGCGCGGTCCACCCAGATCCGCAGCAGGGACCTAATGCTCTGCAGCAGCTCCTGCAGCACCTGGTTGCCTGAACTTTCCGCGATCTCCCGGTGGAACGCGGCGTCTGCCTCCACAAAGGCGGCGAGGTCTTCAAGGGTTTCTGCCATGGTGGCCAGATTGGCGCGCATCCGGTCCAGCGACTCCCCCGTGATGCGTTCAGCCGCGAGCTGTGCCGCCTGCACCTCAAGGCCGCTCCGCAATTCCACGAGCTCGCGGGTCCGGGGAGCGCCCAGCATCAGGCCCCAGCTCAAGGTGCGGGGCAGGAGTTCGGAGATGCCGTCACGCAGGTATGTCCCGGAACCCGGCCGGACGATCACGATCCCCAGAATCTCCAGTGCGGCGAGGGCCTCCCGCACTGCAGACCGGCCCACGCCCAACGAAGCGGCGAGCTGGCGCTCGGCCGGAAGCCTTGTTCCGACGGCGATATCGCCGCTGGTGAAGTAGGCGAGCAGGCGCTCGGCGACCTCGGACACAACGGAGCCCTGGCCCACAGAGCCAAGCGCTTCGCTGATTTTGGCCGACGAGGCGGCAGAGTTTATGGGCACGCTTCAAGCCTAGCAACCGCCTTTCCACTCAGACATCCGAAAAAAGAACAAGTCAACCGGTTGACCAATTTGGGGTTTATCTTTTATGGTGGAACTCACACACTTTGTAGCCGCCCTCGCGTCCTCACACTTTGGCGGCCAGGCGACAGAACCCCAAGCCTCCAGCGAAGGAAGCGGCCGGGAACATCACTATCTAGGAGTCAACGTGGACACCACACAATCCGTGGTCGAAAAATCTGCTATCAGGAAGGTGGCGATCCGGCTTGTGCCGTTCGTCGCCCTGATGTTCTTCATCAACTACCTGGACCGCACGGCCATCTCCTTCGCCGGCCCCAACGGCATGAACACAGACCTGGCGCTCTCGGCGGCACAGTTCGGCTTCGCGTCCGGCGTCTTTTTCATCGGCTACATCCTGCTTGAGGTCCCCAGCAACCTGGCCCTGCACAAGTTCGGCGCCCGCCGCTGGCTCGCCCGCATCATGGTCAGCTGGGGTATCGTCTCCCTGCTGTTCACCTGGGTGGGCAACGTTGAGCAGCTCTACATCCTGCGCTTCATCCTGGGCGTGGCCGAGGCCGGCTTCTTCCCCGGCGCCATCCTCTTCCTCAGCCTCTGGGTGCCGTCCCGCCACCGCAGCAAGATCCTCGCCCTCTTCTACCTGGCCCAGCCGCTGACCACCGTGATCGGCGCCCCGCTGGCCGGCCTCCTCATCCAGCAGCACGGCCTCTTCGGCCTCGAGGGCTGGCGCGTTATGTTCTTCGGCGTCGCCGTCCCCGCCATTCTCATCGGCGTGGTCGCCTGGTTCTACCTCGCTGACTCCCCCGCTAAAGCCAAGTGGCTGACGCAGGACGAGAAGACCTGGCTGACGGGCGCCCTGGAGAAGGAAAAGAAGGAAACCGCAGCAGGCAACAAGCACGTCAGCGTCCGCACCGTGTTCGGCAACGGCCGCGTCTGGATGCTCTCCGCGATCTACTTCGGATTCATCTACGGCCTGTACGCCCTCGGGTTCTTCCTGCCCACCATCATCTCCGGCTTCGAAGGCATCTACGGCACCAAGTTCGACGTCTTCCAGAAGGGCCTGATCACCGCGATCCCGTACCTGCCGGCAGCTTTCGCCCTGTACTTCTGGTCCAAGGACGCCACCAAGCGGGGCGTCAAGACCTGGCACATTGCACTTCCCGCCCTGACCGGCGCCATCAGCATCCCGCTGGCCCTGTTCGCGGGCTCCCCGGCAGCCACCATCGCCGTCATCACCATCACCGCCATGTCCATCTTCGCGGCCCTGCCCAACTTCTGGACGGTACCCACCCAGTTCCTTACCGGCGCAGCAGCAGCCGCAGGCATCGCCCTGATCAACACCGTGGGCAACCTTGCCGGCTTCAGCGCAGGCTACGTCACCGGCTGGCTCAAGGACTGGACCGGCAGCTACGCCGTGCCGATGTTCGTCGTGGGCGGGTTCATGCTCCTGTCCTGCATCCTGATGGTCACCCTCAGCCGCTCCGGCAAGGTCAGCGAAGGCGTACAGGCTGAAGCGCTCGACCCCGCGGGCGCCGGCCACCACGCCGAGCCGTAGGACCAAGGGGCGCCCTTCTCCCCGGAAGGGCGCCCGGCGCCTGCATCGCCAGCCCGCCCGAATCACGACCTTCCCCTAGTTAGGCCCAGGAGCTTTGCCATGACCCGCCTGTTCAACGAACCCGCAGCTTTTGCTGACGAAATGATCGAGGGCTTCGTCGCCTCCCACCAACGCTGGGTCAAGCGCGTGTCCGGCGGCGTTGTCCGCAACACCAAGAGCACCCCGGACACAGTGGCGCTGGTGATCGGCGGCGGCTCCGGCCACTACCCGGCCTTCGCCGGACTGGTGGGCCAGGGATTGGCTCACGGAGCGGCAATGGGTAACCTCTTCGCCTCCCCCTCGGCGCAACAGGTTTACAACGTGGCTAAGGCCGCGGACAATGGCGGTGGTGTGCTGCTGGGCTACGGCAACTACGCCGGTGACGTCCTGCATTTCACCCAGGCCCAGGACCGCCTCCGCAAGGAGGGCATCGACTGCCGCAGCATCGCCGTCACTGACGACGTTTCCTCCGCCCCGCTGGCGGAGCGCGCCAAGCGCCGCGGCATCGCCGGTGACCTCACCGTCTTCAAGGTAGCTGCGGCCGCTGCGGAAGCCGGCTACTCCATGGACGCGGTGGTGGAAATCGCCGGGCGCGCGAACCACCGCACCCGTTCGTTCGGTGTCGCGTTCACCGGCTGCACCCTCCCGGGCGCGGACCACCCGCTGTTCTCCGTCCCTGAGGGCCGCATGGCTGTGGGCATGGGTATCCACGGCGAACCGGGCATAGGCGAAACGGACATTCCGACGGCGGATGAGCTCGCCGAACTGCTGGTGTCCAAGCTCCTGACCGAGGTCCCGGAGGGCACCGTCGCAGAGGGAGCCCGTGTGGTCCCCATCCTCAACGGCCTGGGCAGCGTCAAGTACGAAGAGCTCTTCGTGGTGTACCGCCGCATCGCCCAGCTCCTCGCTGAAGCAGGCCTGGAAGCCGTGGACCCGCAGGTGGGCGAGCTCGTCACCAGCTTCGACATGGCAGGAACATCCCTCACCCTGTTCTGGCTTGATGACGAACTGGAGAAGCTCTGGAACGCCCCCGCCGACGCGCCGGCCTTCCGCCGCGGCGCCGTCACCGCTGACGCCCTGGACGCCACCGGCGGTGAGGCAGCCGACGTCGAGCTCTCCATCCCCGACGCCGCGCCGGAGTCGCGCGCCGGCGCCGTCCGTGTCCTGGCCGCCCTCGGCGCTGCCAAGGCAGTAGTGGACGCCAACGCGGACGAGCTGGGCCGGATCGATGCGATCGCCGGCGACGGTGACCACGGCATCGGCATGGAACGCGGTGTCCGCGCCGCCGTCGACGCCGCGGAAGACGCCGTCGCCCGCGGTGCCGGCGCCGCCACCACCCTGCACTTCGCCGCAGATGCCTGGGCCGACAAGGCCGGCGGCACGTCCGGCGCCCTCTGGGGAATGGCCCTGCGCGCCGTCGGCGACGCCGTAGGAGACAGCACAGCGCCCGACGCCGGCGCCGTCGCCGCTGGAGTCGCAGGTGCAGCGGCGGCCATCATGGACTTCGGCAAGGCCAAGCCGGGCGACAAGACCCTGGTGGACGTCCTGGTTCCGTTCCGCGATGCCCTGGCGTCCGGCGTCGAAGCCGGCAAGTCCCTCACGGAGGCCTGGGCGGCCGCCGCGGTGACCGCAGAGCAGGCTGCTGAGGACACCGCCCGGCTGCTGCCCCTGATGGGCCGGGCCCGTCCGCACGCCGGGAAGAGCCTCGGCACCCCCGACGCCGGAGCAGTATCCATGGCATTGATCATCCGGGCAATCCACAACACGCTTATCGAGCGGACCACCATTAAGGAGAAAGCATGAGCGCCAAACTGCGCCTGGTCGTCGGTTGCGACGACGCCGGTTTCGAATACAAGGAAGCCCTGAAGGCTGACCTGGAAGCTTCCGACCTGGTGGAATTCGTGACCGACGTCGGGGTGGACGCCACCAGCCACACCCCGTACCCGTCGGTGGCCATCGCCGCCGCCGAGCTCGTCGCCGCCGGCAAAGCAGACCGCGCCCTTCTGGTCTGCGGCACCGGCCTGGGCGTGGCCATCGCCGCGAACAAGGTGCCCGGCGTCCGCGCCGTCACCGCACACGACAGCTTCTCAGTGGAGCGCTCGGTCCTGAGCAACAATGCCCAGGTCCTGACGTTCGGCCAGCGCGTCGTCGGCCTCGAACTGGCCCGCAGGCTCGCCCGCGAATGGCTCACCTACACCTTCGACGAAACCTCTGCCTCGGCTGAGAAGGTCAGCCTGATTAAGGACTACGAGGGTGTCACTTCCTGCTAAGCCCGCCACCGGCGGAACATCACCGAAGGCCATCATCGGCGTCAGCCTGAAGATGTACTTCGGCTACCAGCGGTCAATCGATTACTGCCGCGACGTGGCCGCCATCGCGTTTGCGCATTCTGCGGTCCAGAGCCGCGACATCGAGCTGTTCGTCCTGCCCACCCTCCCGGTGCTGCCTGAAGCGGCCCGTATCCTGGGTCCCGCGGGAGCCGCCACCGGCGCCCAGGACATCTTCTGGGAAGACGAAGGCGCGTTTACCGGCGAGGTGGGCGGCAAGACCGTGGCCGAGCTCGGCGGACGCTACGCCGAGGTGGGCCACGCCGAACGCCGCAGGATCTTCGGCGAGGACGACAGGATCATCGGGCTCAAAACCGCCGCCGCCTACCGGAACGGCCTCACGCCCATCCTGTGCGTCGGGGAACTGCAGCAGGGATCCGTGGAGGAAGCCATCGCCCGGTGCACGGCGGAAATCGATGCGGCCATCAACCGCGCCCAGTCCCTGGGACCGGCCCGCGGGACGATTGTGGCGTACGAGCCGCAGTGGGCCATTGGCGCCCCGGAACCCGCGACGCCGGAGTACATCAGCGCCGTCATCACCGGGCTGGACGCGCACCTGCGCGGCCTGCCAGGCCAGAAAAACAGCCGCGTGATCTATGGGGGCAGCGCCGGACCCGGCCTGATTACCAAGCTGGACTCCGCCGTCGCCGGCCTGTTCCTGGGCCGCTTCGCACACGATCCCCAAGCACTGAAGACCATCCTCGACGAGACGGCAGCACGGCTTGCCGCAGCGGCGGTGGCGGTATGACCTCACGGATCGGCCTGAGCAGCTACGCGTTCTTCTGGCAGCTCTCGGACAAGGTCTCCGAGCCGCTGAGCATCCACCAGGCGCTCCAGCGGACCGCGGACTTGGGCGTGGACCTCTTCCAGGTCTGCGACTACGCACCGCTGGAAGCCATGACGGATGCCGAACTGAAGTCAGTCCGCGCCACCGCGGACCGGCTGGGAATCTCGCTGGAACTCGGCACCAAGGGCATCAGCCCCGAGCACCTGCGCAAATTCCTCCACATCGCCGGGATCCTGGGCTCACCCCTGCTCAGGACCATGTTCAACACGCCCGGCCATGCTCCAACAGCAGAAGAAGCCGTGGCAATCTTCAAGGAAGTCCTGCCCGAGTTCGAGGCCGCCGGCGTCAGAATCGCCGTGGAAACCTACGAACAGGTGCCCACCGAGCGGATCCTGGACGTCATCCGCGGCGTGGACAACCCCTGGCTCGGCATCTGCAGCGACCCTGCCAACACCGTCGCAGCCCTGGAGATGCCGCGCGAGGTGATGGACGCCGTCGCACCCTATGTCCTGAACATGCACATCAAAGACTTCGCCTTCACCCGCAAAGACGGGTGGGTCGGCTTCACCTACGCCGGCGCACCCCTCGGCGAAGGCCTGCTCGACTACGACTACATGGTCAACACCTTCCAGCCCCACCAAAGAAACATCAACCAAATAGTCGAACACTGGCTGCCCTGGCAGGACTCCGAGGCGGAAACCATCCGCCTCGAAAACCAGTGGACCCAGCACAGCATCGAATTCCTAAGGAGCAAATGAAATGTCAGCAGAAAAATTGACCGTCGCCGTCATCGGAGCCGGAGGCAAAATGGGAATGCGAGTTTCCCGGAACCTCCAGAAAAGCGCCCACACCGTCTTCTACAGCGAAAACTCCCCCGCCGGCCAGGACCGCGTCAAGGCTGAAGGCCGGGACATCACCCCCACCGTTGACGCCGTGAAGGGCGCCGACGTGGTCATCCTCGCCGTCCCCGACACCGTCCTCGGCGTCGTCTCCGAAGGCGTCGTCCCCCAGATGAAGGCCGGCGCCATCCTGCTCACCCTGGACCCCGCCGCCGCCTACGCCGGCCTGCTGGCCAAGCGCGATGACCTTGTCCAGGCAGTAGCCCACCCGTGCCACCCGTCCGTGTTCCTGGAGCGCACCACCAAGGAAGAATGGGCCGACACCTTCGGCGGCGAAGGCGCCCCGCAGAACGTCGTCGCCGCCATCGACGACGACGCCTCCGCGGAGACCAAGGCCGCCGCCGAGGCGACCATCCGCGTCATCTACGCCCCCGTCATCGACGTCCACTGGGTCACCGTCAAGCAGCTCGCCATCCTCGAGCCCACCCTCGTGGAAACCGTCGCCTGCATGATCGGCACCCTCCTCAACGAGGCCCTGCACGAAACCGTCCACACCGCCGGCGTACCCGAGGAAGCAGCCAAGGCCATGCTGTTCGGCCACGTCCAGATCGCCCTCACCAACGCCCTGCGCGGCTCCAACCCGTTCTCGGAGGCCTGCGAAATCGCCATCCAGTACGGCAAGGACACCATCATCAAGGACGACTGGAAGAAGATCTTCGACGACTCCGAGCTGGACAGCGTCATCGCTAAGATGCTCAAGCTGGATACCGTCAAGCGCTAGCAACGGTCAAGGGGCGCCGGGCGCCGCCGGGCACCCCTGGCGCGTTTGAGGTCGGGGCGCCAGCCGCCGTCGCCTCGTCCGCGCGGCAGCTCCAGCCAAGCCTCTAGTCGGCGGCAGCGAGCTGGCCGCAGGCGCCGTCGATCTCCTTGCCGCGCGTGTCGCGCAGGGTGCAGGGCACCCCGGCAGCGCGCAGCCGCGCAATGAACTCCTGCGCCACCGGCTTGTCCGAGGCGGTCCAGATGGAGCCCGGGGTCGGGTTGAGCGGGATCGGGTTCACGTGCACCCAGCCGCGGCCGCGCTGGTTGAGCTTCTTGGCCAGCAGGTCTGCACGCCACGGGTGGTCGTTCATGTCCTTGATCAGCGCGTACTCGATGCTGACCCGGCGGCCGGTCTTGCGGTAGTAGTCGTAGGCGGCGTCGAGCGCCTCGTCCACCTTCCACCGGTTGTTGACCGGGATCAGCTCGTCGCGGAGCTCGTCGTCGGGCGCGTGCAGGGACAGCGCAAAGGTGACCGGCAGGTCCTCGTCCGCAAGCTTGCGGATGGCGGGGACGAGGCCCACCGTGGAGACGGTGATGTTCCGGGCGGACATGCCCAGGCCCTCGGGCGAGGGGTCCACGAAGCGGTGAAGGGCGGCCATCACGCGCTTGTAGTTGGCCAGCGGCTCGCCCATGCCCATAAACACGATGTTGGTGACGCGCTCTTCGTCGTGCTCCTTGGGGCCCAGCTCGCCGGCCGCAATCGCGCGGTTAGCGGCCACCACCTGGTCAACGATTTCTGCCGTGGACATGTTGCGGGTCAGCCCGGCCTGGCCGGTGGCGCAGAAGGGGCAGTTCATCCCGCAGCCGGCCTGCGAGGAGACGCACAGGGTGATGCGGCCGGGGTAGCGCATCAGCACGGACTCGACCAGCGCTCCGTCGAACAGCCGCCAGAGGAACTTGATGGTGTCCCCGTTGTCGGTGCGCAGGCGGCGGACCTCGGTGAGCAGCGGCGGGAACATCTGGGAGACGAGTTCCTCACGGCCGGCTTTGGGCAGGTCGCTCATGGCTGCCGGGTCCGTGGTCCAGTGCTGGAAGTAGTGGGTGGAGAGCTGCTTCGCCCGGAAGGCAGGGACGCCAAGCTCCTTCAGCTTCGCGGCGCGCTCGGCCAGGTTCAGGTCGGCCAGGTGCGTCGGCGGCTGCTTCACCCGCGGGGAGGCGAATTGGAGCAGCGGCCGGCCCTCGACGGTGCGCGCCTGCTCCCAGCCCTCGGCAGCGGGGCGGACCTGCGGGCGGGTACTCTCGGCGGCCCCGTCGCCCTCTGTACGGGCGCGAACGGGAGTTTCGGAGGAAGAAGTGGGGGAGGTCATCCTTCCCATCATCCCATGCCGGTTTTCACTTTGGGAATCGGGGCACTATGATTCCGCTCTCGGAGCGCCCTCAGGGCGGTCAGCCTTTGGCGTCCCCCAGCGGGCGGCGTGCCAGCCACGCGGCCACGATGGCGCCGGAGATGTTGTGCCACAGCGAGAACACAGCCGACGGCAATGCGGCCAGCGGGCTGAAGTGGGTGGTAGCCAGCGTCGCTGCCAGGCCCGAGTTCTGCATTCCCACCTCGAAGGCCAGGGCGCGGCGTGCCTTGCTGTCCAGCCGCCCGATCTTTCCGGCGAGGTAGCCCAGCCCCAGCCCGAATCCGTTGTGCAGCACCACGGCCAGGAACACAATGCCGCCGGCAGTCACGATCTTGCTGGCGCTGCCGGCCACCACAATGGCCACGATCAGGGAGATCACGACGGCGGAGGCCCAGGGAAGTGCCGGCAGGACCTTCGCCACGAGCTTCTTGAGGAACAGCCGCGCCAGCAGTCCGGCGACCACCGGAAGGAGGACGGTCTTGGCGATGTCCAGAACCATGCCCACGGCGTCGATCTGGAGATAGGATCCGGCGAGGAACAGGACCAGCAAGGGGGTGACCACCGGGGCGATGAGTGTCGAGACGGACGCGACGGCCACGGAGAGGGCCACGTCACCCTTGGCCAGGAAGGCCATCACGTTGGACGCCGTCCCGGACGGCGCGCAGCCCACCAGGATCAGGCCCACGGCCAGCTCCGGTTCCAGGTGCAGGGCGGCGGCAATCAACCACCCCGCCCCGGGCATGATCACGTAGTGCGCCACGATTCCCAGGGCCACCGCCCACGGGCGCTTTGCCACCGCAGCGAAGTCGGGCGGGGTCAGCGTGAGGCCCATGCAGAACATGATGATCCCCAGCAGGTACGGCACGCTTGGCGCCATCGGCTTGAAGCCACCCGGTGCCAGGTAGCCTGCGATGCCGGCGGCCACCACCAGGAGCGGAAACACCGTTACCGCGACGCGCGCGATCCTGCTTTCCGCCGCCAGTGCGGGATTAATGGGCGCTTCGCCCTGGCTGTTCTGTGATTTGGTTGCCTCAAGCATCAAATCATGCTGGCACTACACGGTAGCTTGGTGCCAGTTCGTGACTGCTGCCGGTAACAAGCGGCCGGGAGTGTTCACCAGTCGTGGACCGTTCCGTCGATGAGGCGGTTGTAGGGCAGGTAGGCCTGCTGGTAGGGGTAGGCGGCTGCGGCTTCTTCGTTGAATTCGACGCCGATGCCGGGTTCGTTGCCCGGGTGCAGGTAGCCGTCCACGAAGGTCATGGACTGGTGGAAGACCTCGTTGGTCTTGTCCGAGTGCTGCATGTATTCCTGGATGCCGTAGTTGTGGATGGCCAGGCCTACGTGCAGCTGCGCGGCGAAGCCCACCGGGGAAATGTCCGTGGGGCCGTGGAAGCCGGACTTGATCTGGTACTGCGCGGCGAAGTCCATCACCTTCTTCAACGGGGAGATCCCGCCGAAGTGCGTGGATGCGGCCCGGACGTAGTCGATCAGCTGTTCCTTGATGAGGGTCTGGTAGTCGTACACGGTGTTGAAGATTTCCCCGATGGCCAGCGGGGTGGTGGTGTGCTGGCGGACCAGGCGCAGGCCCTCCTGGTTCTCCGCCGGGGTGCAGTCCTCAAGCCAGAACAGGTCATACGGTTCCAGCGCCTTGCCCAGCTTCGCGGCCTGGATGGGCGTCATCCGGTGATGGCCGTCGTGCAGCAGCGGGATCTCCGGGCCGAACTCGTTCCGGACCGCCTCAAACACGGTAGGCAGGTGGCGCAGGTAAGCCCGGGTGTCCCAGTCCTCCTCCACCGGGAACGCGCCCCGCCCGGCGGGCTCGTAGTCGTACCGCTCCCCGGAGGCCTGCGCCTGCGCGGCCACCCCGTACACGGCATTGATGCCAGGGACGGCGGTCTGGATCCGGATGGACTTGTACCCGAGTTCCAGGTGCTCGCGCACGGAATCGAACAGGGACGGCAGGTCCGCACCCGAGGCGTGCCCATACGCGCGCAGCCCGTTCCGGGACGCCCCGCCCAGCAGCTGGTAGACCGGCATGCCCGCCATCTTGCCCTTGATGTCCCACAACGCCATGTCCACCGCGGCGATCGCAGCCATCGTCACCGGGCCCCGCCGCCAGTACGAGGACCGGTACAGGAACTGCCACGTGTCCTCGATCCGGTGCGGGTCCTTGCCGATCAGCAGCTGCGCCACGTGCTCCTTCAAGTACGCGGCCACGGCAAGCTCACGCCCGTTCAGCGTGGCGTCACCAATACCGGTCACACCATCCTCGGTGGTGATCCGGAGGGTCACGAAGTTCCGGGAGGGACTCGTCACAAAGACGTCGGCGGCAATAATTTTCACAGCAGGTCCGGCTTTCTTAGTAATGGGGTAGGTGCAGGCCGGGGGCCGGCCTGGGAAAGAATCAGCGTTGCGTTGTTCCGCCGGGAGTGGTTCCGAGCAGGGCCAGTTCGGCCCGGGTGGGCAGGCCCTCCCAGTCCCCGGCGGTGCTGACGGCGAAAGCTCCCATCAGGGCACCGCGCTGCAGGCGCCCGGGTGCCTCGGCGCCGTCGAGCAGGGCTGACAGGTAGCCGGCGGTGAAGGCATCGCCGGCACCCACGGTATCGATACTGGTGACGGGCACGGCTGGAGCGTCCCAGCGGCCGTCAGGGGTGTGGACACTGGCACCGGCCGCGCCGCGCTTGACCACAACTTCGCGGACTCCGAGGCCCAGGAGTTCTGCAACCATCGCTGATTCACTCGCGTCCGGGTCCTGTGTGCCGGCCGGCGCGGTGGCCACCAGGCCGAGTTCGTCGTCGGAAGCGACCACTATGCCGGCATGCCGCACGAGTGGTGTCAGCACCTGCCGCGCCTCTTCGCGGGACCAGAGCTTGCTGCGGTAGTTGACGTCCAGTGACACCACTGTCCCATCAAGGGCGGCTTGTTCGGCGGCGTACTCCACGGCCTTCCGGGACTCGGGGCTGAGGGCGGCGGTGATGCCGGTCAGGTGCAGGATCCGCGCCCCCGCCTGGAGCGCACGGTCCACGTCCTCCGTGCACAGCGTTGACCCTGCTGAGCCGGAGCGGTAATAGAAGGCGCGGGTGACATCGGCCGTGCGTTGTTCAAGGAACATCACCCCGGTCCGGCGGGTGGCATCCTCCCGGTGCTGCAGCGCCACTCCCTCAGCGCGGAGCTGGCGGAGGATGAACTCGCCATGCGGATCGGCACCCGTCACGCCGGCCCAGCTGACGCTGTGCCCGAGCCGTGCAACCCCGACGGCCACGTTCGACTCGGCGCCGGCAACGTGCATCGTCAGGGCGCCGCCGGCGGACAGCGGGCCGGCGGAGCGCAGCGAGACCATGGACTCGCCGATGGTCAGGAGGTCCACGGAAGGGCGCCCGACGGCGGCAGTCACCGGATGCCCCCGGCAGCGGACTGGTGGTGGTATTCGGCGGCAAGGGCTACGAAGCGGCGCGCACGCTCGCGCATCGGAGCAAGGTCGCCGCCGGATCCGGCGTCTCCGAACAGCGGGCCTCCGAGTCCAACCGCGATGGCACCGGCTCCCCAGTATCCCGCCGCTTCATCGAGCCCCACGCCGCCCACCGCAATGAACGGGATGTCCGGGAACGGATCCCGGAGGGCCTTAAGGTAACCGGGACCGCCGATGGAGGCGGGAAAGAGTTTGACCGCAGCGGCGCCGCGGTTCATGGCCTCGAAGGCCTCGCTCGGGGTAAGGGCCCCGGCCAGGACAGGGAGGCCCCGGCCGGCCGCTTCCGCAATGGAGGGTGCGAGTGACGGCGTCACCAGAAACTGTCCGCCGGCCCCCTCAACGTTATCCACGTCCTGCTTTGTCAGCACCGTCCCGGCCCCAACGAAGCACCCGGCGGGCGCGGCGGCACGGACCTCGCTGATCGCCTCGAGCGCTCCCGGGGTGGTGAGGGCGATTTCAACGTATTGGAAGCCCTCCGCCATCGCGGCGAGGGCCGCCCTCCCGGCGGCCGGGCCGTTGTTGCCGCGCACGATTGCCACCAGCCTGGCCTGGCGGACCCCGGCCAGCAGGGCCTCGGCGGTCAGGGTGTTCTCCATACTGGGTTTCTCCTTCATAGGGGCAGCCATCTCCGTGCCCGCGTTCCTGGCGGTCACCACTCTGCGAAGGCGCCGTCAGTATTGCGCCAGATGGGACCGCGCCACGCATGCCCGCGTTTGTCTGCGGCCCGGACCACGGCCTCGTCAATCTCGATGCCCAGGCCCGGGCCGGTGAGCCGTTCGATGTGCCCGTCCACAAACTTCAGGGGCGTTTTGTCCACCACATAGTCCAGTACCTCGGCCCCTTGGTTGTAGTGGATGCCGATGCTCTGTTCCTGGATCAGGAAGTTGGGCGTCGCGAAGCCCACCTGAAGGCACGCGGCAAGTGCCAGCGGCCCCAGCGGGCAGTGCGGCGCCAGCTGCACCTCGTAAACCTCCGCCAGCGAGGCGATCTTGCGGACTTCCGTGATGCCGCCCGCGTGGGAGAGATCCGGCTGGGCCACGGCAATGCCGGCCTGCAGCGCGGGCAGGAATTCCTGCCGGCTGTAGAGCCGCTCACCGGTGGAGACCGGCGTCGTCGTCGACGAGGTGAACTCGCGCAGGAGGTGCGTGTTTTCCGGGACCACGGGTTCTTCGAGGAAGAAGGGCCGGTACGGTTCCAGCAGCGGTGCAACACGGCGGGCATTGGCAAGGCTGAAGCGGCCGTGGAAGTCCACCGCCACGTCACGGTGTTCACCGAGGACTTCGCGGGCGGCAGCGACCCGGCGGACCACGCCGTCGAGCTCGGCCACCGAGGCGATGGGGCTCATCCGGCCGCTGGCATTCATCTTCACCGCGGTGAGGCCAACCTCCAGCTGAGCGCTGATCTGGTCAGCCACCTCGCTGGGTTCATCCCCGCCCACCCAGCCGTACATCCGGATCCTGTCCCGGACGTGGCCGCCCAGGAGCTGGTGCACGGGCGCGTTGAAGTACTTGCCGGCGATGTCCCAGAGGGCCTGGTCCAGGCCCGATACTGCACTGGCCAGGATGGGGCCGCCGCGGTAGAAGGAGCCCTTGGTCATGACCTGCCAGTGGTCCTCGATCCGGAGCGCGTCGTTGCCGATCAGCAACTCGGAAAGTTGCTCGACGGCGGTGCGCACCGTTTCACTCCTGCCCTCGCACGTCGCCTCGCCCCAGCCGACGATCCCGCTATCGGTCTCGATACGGACGAAGAGCCAGCGCGGCGCGACGAGGAAGGTTTCGATTCTGCTGATGAATGTCATCTGGTTGCCTAGCCCTTGGTGGCGCCGGCGGTGAGGCCGGACACGATGTACTTCTGCGTGAAGAGCGCAATGATCATGATCGGGATGGTGACCACGGTGGCCGCGGCCATCAGGCCGCCCCAATCGATGCTGGCGTAGGAGACAAAGTCGAAGATCGCCACCGGAAGGGTTTTGGTGCTTGAGCCGGAGAGCACCAGCGCAAACATGAAGTTGTTCCAGGAAAAGATGAACGACAGGATCCCTGCTGTGGCGATTCCAGCGACGGAAAGGGGCAGCGTGATGAGGCGGAATGCTCCAATCGGTGTAAGCCCGTCCACCTGGGCTGATTCCTCCAGTTCGAGGGGCAGGGAATCGAAGTAGCTCATCATGATGTACACGATCAGCGGCAGCGCCACGAACATGTGGCTGAGGATCAGCACCTCGAATTTGCCCACCATCCGCAGGTTGGAGAACACGTAGTACCACGGCACCAGCAGTGAAACGCCCGGAATGACGCGGGCCATCAGGACCACCAGGGCCGAGCGGTGCATGGTGAACCGGCTCATGGCATAGGCGGCCGGGACCCCGAGGACGATCGACAGCGCCGTGGATACGAAGGCTACCCAGAAGCTGTTGAAGATGAAGACGAAGTAGTTGTTCCGCTGCAGGACGTTGGCATAGTTCTCCCCGGTCGGGCTGAAGAACAGGGCTTTGCCGGTGTCATAGATGTCCACGTTGGTTTTGAAGGAAGCCAGGAGCATCCAGAACAGCGGGGCGATCAGGAAGAGCACCACGGCGATGAGGGCCACGACGCGGAAGACCTTGTAGAGGCGCGTGGGCAGGGGCTTCCGACGGCGGCGGATCACCTGGGGTGCCGCGGCGGAGGTTTGGTTGGGGGTTGCGACGGTCATTTGCTTACCGCTTTCTTGCGCATGGTCAGCAGCCACATGGAGCCGATGATGATCATGAAGAACAGGATCAACACGGCGGACGACAGCCCGTACTGGTTGTAGTCGAAGCTCAGGCCGTAGGCGTAGACGTTCAGGGTTTCCACTTCGTTGAAGGATCCGCCGCCTTTGCCCTTGGTGGCGTACAGGATGTCGAAGGTCTTCAGGGCATCGATGCCGCGGAGCAGGATGGCGACAATGACGGTGGGCATCATGAGCGGGAGAGTGATGTAGAAGAAGCGCTGGAAGGAGTTGGCGCCATCCACGCGTGCTGCTTCGTCCGGCTCGTCGGAGAGGGACGTCAGGCCGGCAAGCAGGATCAGCACCACCATGGGGGTCCACTGCCACACGTCCATGAAGATGGTGGTTCCCAGTGCAGTGTCCTGCCCGGAGAGCCAGGGCTGCGGCGGAATGCCGATCATACCCAGCAGCTGGTTGGCAAAGCCGATGTTCGGGTCAAAGATGAGCCGCCACATCATGCCGACGGCAACCGGGGTGGCCACGAGCGGAAGCAGGATTGCCACGCGGACCCACTTTTCACCCCGGAAGGGGCGCCACAGCAGCAGGGCGATGCCCATGCCGAGCACCACTTCGCAGACCAGCGCAACACCAGTGAACGTCATGGTGCGGCCCACCGCCGGCCAGAACCGCTCGGTGTCAGAGAGAACCGTGAGGTAGTTCTGCAGACCGATAAAATCCGTGGCTGCGCGGACGGAGCCCTGGGAATCGGTAAGGCTCAGGTACAGGGTCCACACCAGCGGGAAGACAATCAGGACGCCGACAAAGATCATGGCCGGGGCGGCAAAAAGCCATTTACGGTGCCTGTTGGACCAGGCGGAGACGTTCCCCCCAAGGCTGGGAGGGCGGCCGGCGCTGCGGGCGGGAGCGCTGCTGCGGGCGTTCATTACAGACATGGTTCACCTAAAAGTTGGGGTGAGGTAAGAGCGGGTCCCGGCGGGACGGCAACGAGGTGCCGTCCCGCCGGGCTCTGATGCGCTTTCGGTATGAAGCGCGGACTGCTACTTCTTTTCGCTGTCCAGGAACTTCTGGAAGGCGTCATGGGCCGAGTCAGCTGCGGCGGAAGCGTCAGCACCCGTGATGCTGGCGACGATCGGTTCGCCCACGATCTCACGGGCCTTGCCCACCGTGACAACCTCGGGCCGGTCGTGGCCCACACCATTCTTGGCGCTGACCGCGATGGCGTCAGCGAGGTCCTTCGGGTACGTGGAGGTCCCTTCCGCATTGGACCAGACGGAGGAGCGGGGTCCGGGGACGCCGGCCTTCTGCGCAGCCAGGGTACGGTCCTTGCTCGTGGCCCACTGGATGAACTTCCAGGCGTTGTCCTGGTTGCTGGAGGCCTCGTTCACGGCCAGGCCCCAGGACGGGATGTTGTAGGGCTTGGAACCGGCAGGTCCTGCGGGCAGGGGTGCAAACCCAACGGTATCTGCCACCTTGGACTTGGCTGGATCAGTGGCGTTCTTGTAGAGCGAGTCTGCCTCGGTGTAGAAGGCGGCCTTGCCTTGGGTGAAGATGGCCATGGCCTCGGGCCAGCTCATGTCGGTGCTGACGTTGGCGGGGCCGTAGTTCTTGATCAGGCCGCCGTAGTAGGCGTAGGCCTTCTTGGCAGCGTCCGAGTTGACGGAGGACTTTCCGCTGGAGTCGGTGAAGTCGCCGCCGAAGCTGTACAGGAAGCTGGAGAACTGGGTGACGGCCGCGGACTTGCCGGTGCGCGCCACGAATCCTGCGGTATCGGGGTTGGAGGCCTTGATGGCTTTGGCAGCCGCTTCGAGCTCCTCCATGGTCTTGGGGACCTCCAGGCCTGCTGCCTGCAGCAGGTCCTTGCGGTAGTAGAGGACCTCACGTTCGGTGATGATCGGGACGCCTACAACCTTGCCGTCAGCCGTGGTGGCCTTGACCGGGCCCTCCTGGTAGTCCTTCCAGTCCCAGGTGGAATCAGAAGACACTTTGTCGGTCAGGTCGGCCAGGTAGCCGTTCTTCGCAAACGCCTTGCCCTCCTGCAACGGGCGGTACATCATCACGTCGATCTCATCGCTTCCAGCGTTGAGCTTGACGTTGTACTGATCGGAAAGCTGGTCTTCGCCGAGCTGGGTCAGTTCGACCTTGAGTCCGCTGGACTTCTCAAACTCCGGAATGGCGGCCTTGATGCCTTCAGTCCAGACGTGGTTCGCCAAGGTCACCCGGACTGTGCCGGATTCCTTGGCATCGCTGCTGCCGCCGCCACCGGTGCAGGCGGTCAGTCCGAGCGAAAGCGCGGCGGCGACCGCCGCGTACTTCACTACAGAACGTCGCTTCATTACGACTCCCTTGCTTTGAGAGGGCTGGATCAGGTCCGCCCGCCTACAGATGCATCTTTACATCTGCTTTGAGAGCCAGCATAGATAAATAAGGCAGACTTAGACAAGCCCCCAACGCTGCCGCGTATGATTTATCCATGAAAACCCCGAAGGCGGAGTCTCCGACTGACCTGCATGCGGCACTGGTGCAGCGTCTCGGGCTCGCGATCGCCGACGGGCAGCTGGCAGCGCACTCAATTCTGAGGCTGGATGAGCTGGAGGAGCAGTACCGTGTGTCCCGTTCGGTGGTCCGGGAGGCCGCGCGGGTGCTCGCATCCAAAGGAATGCTCGAATCCCGCCGGCGCTTCGGCACGGTGGTGCAGCCTGAAGAATTTTGGAACCTCTACGACCCGGAGGTGATCCGCTGGCGGCTGGCGTCCTCGCGCCGGCTGGAGCAACTGCAGTCGCTCAATGAGCTGCGGGGCGCGGTTGAACCGCAAGCTGCCCGCCTTGCCGCCGAACGCGCATCCTGGGATGCAGGCAGCGAACTTGTCTCCCTCGGAGCGCGGTTATGGGCAGCTGGCCAGCGCGGCGATCAGGACGAGTTCCTTCGGCTGGATGTGGAGTTCCACGCGGCTGTGCTCAAAGCCTCCGGCAATGCGATGTTTTCCCAGCTCCAGAACCTCGTGGCTGAGGTCCTCACCGGCCGTACAGAGCATGGCCTGATGCCGAATCTGCCCCATCACGAGGCACTGCAGTTGCATGTGGACGTGGCGAGCGCTATTCAGCGCGGGGAGTCCGGCGCTGCGCATGCCGCGATGAGCAGAATTGTGGAACAGTCCACGGAGGAGATGGGCCAGATTTGGTCCATCCATCACCACTCGGGCAGCGCTCCGCCAGCCACCGGGCGGACAAGCCGTTGAGCCATGGCGGAGCTGCCGGGCAACGTGTTTGCCGCGAAAGATCCGGCGCTCACACCGCCTTGGCCGTTGCCAGCTCCTTCGCCAGGAAATCCAGGACGGGCTGCGCCTCCGGGCTGCCCGCCGCGTGGTTGAGGTGCCCGTGAACGGCGCCGCGGGCCAGGAAAAAGGAGACCGGAACTCCGGCCTGCTCCAGGTTGGCGGCGAAGAGCTCCGAGGAACCCCGGCCGTCGTCGTACTCGCAGGCGACGATGGCGGTCGGCGGCAGCCCTGACGGATCGGCGTAGCCCGGCATCGCATAAGAGGACGCCATGCTCACCGGCCCGCCCACGTAGTTCTCCGCGTTCCGCACACAGTCCTCGAGCGTGAAGCGCAGGTGCCGGGGCAGCGTTGCCATCACCTCCTCGTCCAGTCCACCCGTAGGCGGCGGCAGTTCAGCGTGGAGGAAGGGATAGGCCAGGAGGAGCTTCGCGGGGAGCGGCTTGCCGGCGTCGGTCAGGTACAGCGCGGCGCCCACGGCGAGGTTCCCGCCCGCGCCCGCCCCGCCCAGGCATAGCAGTTCGGGATCCAGCCCCAGGCCGGCGGCGTTCCTGCGGACCCAGAACCAGGCGGCCAAAGCGTCCTCGTGGGGCACGGGGAAGTGCACGCCGTCGCGCGCCAGCCGGTAGTCCACGGACAGTACCGGCGTTCCGGACGAGGCCAGCACCCGGCCCAGGTAGTCGGATTCGGGCATGTCCAGCCCGCCGCTGACGAAGCCTCCGCCGTGCAGCCACACCAGCCCCTGCCCGGCTGTCCGCGGCGTTTCACCGTAGATACGGATAGTCACTGGGCCGCGCCGGCCGTCCGCGGTGACGGTGCGGATGGGAACGTCTGGACCGGCGCGGCCGGGCAGGGTTTCCGGGCCTTCCGGCGCCGCGAGGTACTGGGCGAAACCGGCGTCGGGAGCGAGGGTCCCGTCGTCGGCAGGAGCAGAGGCCTCCCGCTGCGGCGCCGTCACGGCTGGCCCAGCTTCTCTGTGAAGAAGCGGACGGCGGCCGCAAGGATGGCGTCCAGCTGGTCCTCTGCCCCGAAGAAGCAGTGGTCCCCGCCTTTGATGGTGACCACCTCGTGTTCCACTCCGGCGCCGGCGAGCGCCGCCGCCAGGAGGTCGGTCTGGGAGTGTGGGACCAGGCCGTCACTGTCGCCGTGGATCAGCAGGAACGGCGGCGCCCCGGCGGTGACGTAGCTGACCGGGCTTGCCGCAGCCAACAGCGCGGGATCGTCTGAGCCGCCCACCAGCATGTACTCGGGCTGCAGGGGCATTCCGGCCGGAACAGCGGCGGTCAACGCCGGCGGGAAGAGCCCTTCCGGGGTGTTCATCGGCGGGATGTCCACCAGCGAGGAGACCCCGTAGAAGTCGACGACGGCGCTGATGCCGCTGGAGTGTCCCTGCGCACCGAGGCCGCCGTGCAGGTCCTCCCGGTTGCCCGTCAATCCCAGCAGGGCCACCAAGTGCCCGCCGGCGGATTCGCCCCAGGCTCCGAACCGTTCCGGATCGACGCCGAGATTTTCTGCGAATTCCCGGAGGTAGCGGACTGCCGCCTTCAGGTCGTGCAGCTGCGCGGGGAACGGCGCCTCCAGGCAATGCCGGTAGTCAACGGTGGCGCAGGCAATCCCTGCTTCGTTAAGCAGGCGGAACACCGAATCGGGCGCGAAGGTGGGTGGCAGTTCGCGGCGGTCACCCAGCTGGAAGGCTCCGCCGTGGACCCACACCACCAGCGGCACGGGACCGGTGGCCTGGCGGGGAAGCCAGATGTCCATTTTGAGCGGCCGGAACCCGATGGCGCGCGCGTAGGTGACTTCGCTGTGCACTGCGGAAACGTCCGAGATGTTTTCGGGGATGCCCGGGGCGTCGAAGACGGGGAACGGGGGAACGTCCACACTGCCGGGCCGGGCCGTATCAAAGGGTTCGGTTTCGTAGACCTCAGTGGCTTCGTTGACACTCATGGCGCGCTCCTTACAAGCTCGGGGTTTTCGATTGTTCCGCCGGCGGCGGGGGCGATGAAGTGATGCTTTCCGGGTCCGACGACGGCGGGAGGCTGGCCGGGCAGGCGGACTTCGGCGGTGGTCCCGGACGGGACGGTCGCGTGAAGCTGCATCCCGCCGTCGTCCGTCATCCATTCGACCTCAATCAGGCCCTGCGGGCCCTGATGGGAAGTGGCCGCGGACGTCAGGCCCGCGCCGGGGCGCGGCTCGATGATGACCCGTTCGTAGCCGGCGCTGCCGGAAGCCTGCCGCAGGCCTGCGGTGTAGCGGTGGAGGAAGGACACCACGGCTCCCTTGCTGTAGTGGTTGAGGGACTGCTGCGGGGCGCCGTCGGCGTCGATGCCGTTCCAGAGCTCCCACATGGTGGTGGCACCGCGGTCCACCATCACCAGCCACGAGGGTTCCGAGTCCTGCATCAGCAGCTCGTAGGCGAGGTCCAGTTCGCCGTTGTCGGCGAGGACGGGCAGCAGGTAGGGCGTGGCGAGGAAGCCGGTCCCCACGTGCGTCCCGGCGGCCCTGACCAGCGAGACCAGCTGGGCCGTCACGGAGGCCCGCTGCTCCGGGCTGACAAGGTCAAACGCGAGCGCGCGGACGCAGTTGGCCTGGCTGGGCTGGATGACGTGCCCCGAAGAGTCCAGGTATTCCAGTTCCCACGCCTGCCGGACGTTTTCGGAGAGTTCAGCGAGCGCGGCGGCTTCCTCCTCCTGCCCGAGGACTCCGGCAATCCTGGCCAGCAGGGCTGTGGAGTTCCGGTAGTAGGCGGTGGCTACGATGCCGTGATCCGCAGTGCGGGCGGCGAACAGGTCCGGTTCTGGGCCGTCCGGTTCCATCCATTCGCCCCAGTGGAAGCCGGTGTCCCAGAGGAAGTGTTCCTGCGGCGCCGGTGTTGGGCTGGCGGCTGTGCGGTCCTGATGGCGGTTGGATTCGGCGGAGGTCCGGACGAAGTTGACCCAGCGGTTCATCGCGTCCCAGTTCTCGGCGAGGATTGCAGCATCGCCGGTGGCCAGGTACAGCTCCCACGGCACCATCACGATCGCGTCGCCCCAGCCGGCCGAGCCGTTGACGAAGGCCATAAAGTCAGCGGACGTGGTGTCGGGGCCGGGCGAGGGCGAGGTGTTGGCAATGACGCCGTTCTCCCATTGGTCGGCGCGGACGTCGTTCAGCCACTTCCGCGAGAAGCCGGCAACGTCGTAGAGATATGCCGCCGTGGGAATAAACAGCTGCCAGTCCCCCGTCCAGCCCGCCTTTTCCCGCTGCGGGCAGTCGGTGGGCACCTCGCAGGCATTGTCCCGGAAGCTCCACTGAACAATGTGGTGGAGCTTGTTCAGCCGCTCGTCGCTGCAGGTGAAGGCGCCCAAAGGTTCCAGATCGGTCTGGACCAGGTAGGCGGTGATCTCCTCCGCCGCCAGGTCCTCGCTCAGGCCCTGCACGGACACGAACTGGAAGCCATGGGTGGTATGCCGCGGTTCGAATACTTCTCCCGGAGCGTCTGATGCCGTCACCTCATCAACCTGCCCGGCGGCCAGGAACTGGCCCGGGTTGCGGAAGGCGAGCGGACGCAAGTGGTCTTGGGTTACGTCGCCGTTGCCGTCCAGCGCCTCCCCGTACACGAGGGTGACCTTCTCCCCCGGCTCTCCCAGCCTGGTGAGGCGGACCCAGCCGTGGATGTTCTGGCCAAAGTCCACCACCTGGTGGCCATTTGAGAGGCGGGTGATGCCTACCGGCGCGAGCTCCTCCACGATCCTGGTAGGCGATGCCACCGGGCCGGCGAGGGTTTCGTAGCTTCCTTCGCGTTCGACGGCGGCACTCACCGCGGATGCGGCGGTTCCGCGTGCTTCCAACACCCTGAAGTCCACGCGCTGGCCCGCCATCAGGTCGGCGCGAAGGATCTCGGTTGGCGAAACCAGCCAGGACGCATCGGTGCCGATGACCGTTCTGGTGTCCCCGGACTGCATCTCCAGCTGTGCAAGGAGGGCGGTGTGCGTGCCGTACATGTCGGCGTCGCGGGTGAACCCGAAGGTTCCGCGGTACCAGCCGTCCGTGAGGATGGCGCGGATGTTGTTGGTGCCGGGACGCAGCAGCGCGGTGACGTCGTAGGCCTGCACCTGCAGCGTGGTGTTGTAGCTGGTGGACCCTGGGGTCAGTTGCTGGTCGCCTACGCGTTGTCCGTTGAGGAACAGCTCGTAGATGCCGTGCGCGGTGGCGTAGGCGCGGGCTGTTTCCGGGAGGGCTTCAAGGGTGAACGTCCGGTGGAGGGCGTAGCCGGGGCGTTCGCCGGGGGCCGGGACGTCCGGCTCCTCGGGGCCGATCCATTGCGCGGTCCAGTCGGAAGGGTGCAGGAGTCCGAGTTCCACTGCCATCGATTCGGACCAGGCGCTTTCCGTTTCGGTGCCGAGGGCATCCGTGGTCCACGTCCGCACGCGCCACACGAACCGGCTGCGGGACTGCAGGGCAGGGCCGGCGTAGGGCACGAAGTTGTGCTGGTCTGATTCCACCCGGCCGGTGTCCCAGCCGTTGCTGGCTGTGATTTGGTAGGCGGTTTGAGCTGTAGTTGCGGCGGGCCCGGTTTCCGCAGGCATCGTCCAGCTGAGGCGCGGTTGCGCGTTGGTGATGCCCATTGCCTCGCGGAGGTGCTCCACGCGCAGCCGGGTGGGCGCGCCCGGAGCCAGGAGGGGTTCCTCGACGCCGGCGTCGAGACTGGTGGAGGTCATGCAGGAGGCTCCTGAACGTGGGACAGCTGGAGTTCCAGCTTCCTTTCAGTCAGGCAGCCGCCCACAGCGTTCTTTCATTGGTTGGAATAGTATTGTGGGGTAGCTCACGGACTCCGGTCCGAACTTCCAGTGCGCAAGGACCTCCGGCCATGACTGTCCCCCCGGACACCGATACCACTCCCACCCGCGGGAAGCGGCCCAAGCAGGGCGAACCCGTGATTGACCGGGCGCTGAGCCTGCTCTCAGTCTTTTCCGACCGCCGTCGTGCCCTGACCCTCTCGGAACTCGCCCGCCATGCCGGGATGCCGGCCCCCACGGCGCTGCGCCTGATCGCCCGGCTGGTTGCGTGGGGGGCGCTGGAAAGGCTCGACGACGGCAGGTACGTTGTGGGGGTCCGGCTCTGGGAGGTGGCTTCCCTGTCACCGCGCGGCCACGGGGTGCGGGAGATTGCGCTGCCCTACCTCGAGGACCTGTTTGAGGTGACCCGACACCACGTGCTGCTGGCCGTCCGGGACAACGAGGAGGCGGTGCTGATCGAGCGGCTGTCCTCCAAGGACGCGACGGAAGTGGCGTACCGGGTGGGCGGGCGCGCGCCGCTGCGGTCCACCGCCGTCGGGCTGGTCCTGTTGGCGGGTGCCGACCAGCAGTTCCAGGAAGCCACGCTGCGGAAGCCGCCGGAAAACGAGCCCGGGGTGGAGAACATGCCGGAGGGCCAGCTGCGCCGGACCCTGTCCGATGTGCGGCGCACCGGCGTCGCCATGATCCGCCGCTCGGCACCCTCACGGACGGTGTCCGTGGCGTCGCCCATCTTTGACGCGCAGGGTTCGGTGGTGGCTGCACTGTCCATTGTGGTGCCGGACGGCTCCACCCCGCCCAACGTGCTGGCCCCGGCAGTCCGGGCGACGGCGCGTGCGGTCTCCAGGAACCTGGGCCACCTTGCCGAGGTCAGCCCTGACGTGCGGACGCACTCGGAGGGGTAGGCGGCGGGGCATGGGCGGGCGTGCCGGCCTCGGCCAAGGCAGGCATTTTTCGCGCCGGCGAAGGGCTGAACCACATCCGGCACCATGTTCGGACCGGGTGGCACCACGTGAAAGGAATATTCAGCTGACGTTCGTGCGCTCCGCGATCTCCGCACCTGCTGGTGCCGGCTGAGCGGTTACTACTTGGGTATTCTGATCGTGCTCCAGGGCCGGCCCTCCGGCCACGATCACTGCAGCCCGCTCCCATGGCCGGTCTTTAAGTAGGAAGGGAATTTCTTCTTCCTCCCACTCCCTGTGCAGCTCTTGTTCTTCCTGGCCGTCCCGCGCCAGGAGGCGACGTCGGGCTTCAAGGTTGTCGCACTGCACCCAGATCGAAGCGTCGATGAGGTCGGAGAGCGCTTGGCGTGATGATCCGCTCCCTTCCACCCACACCACGGAACGCCCGGCGGGTAGAGCTATGGCACCTGGACGTTCTCGGGCCACCCAACCCGGCGGACGGTAATGGACCGCGTCGCCTTGGAGCAGGGGTTCGAGGACTCCGTCACGGAGTTCATGGGCCCAGTCAAAAAACGATAGATGCCACGCTACATCGTCCGTGTGAACGACATCTGAGTCCGGCACCAGAGCTAGCAGACGATCGACCAGGGTGGTCTTGCCTGCCCCGCTCCTTCCATCTACCGCTACAATCCAGGGGCGGTTCGGACGTTGCCCTGCTGCCGGCAGCAGCCGCCGCACCACGCCCTCCAGTGACTCGGCTTGCCAGGGCCCCGCATCGGTTTCGCCGACTTCGGGTTTCATATCCATGGTTACCTCGACTTCGATTATCGGTGCGGTGCAAAAGCTGCTTGGCATGGAGTCTCGAGAAGTTCCTTGTTGAGCGCAAGCTCTTTTCGGGGGTGAGAATAGCTCGGGCCAAGAAACTATAAAGGGGCTTTGGTCTGCTTGGGCCATTATCCAGATAGAGTCTGGACAATTGCGGCTGGAGCGTCAGAGCTCCCAACTACGGTGCTTGGTGCAACAAAACTTGCTGGCGGTCCGTATGCGCGATTTCTTGCCGGTCTGAACCGCGGGAATGCATGGCGGGTGACGCCGCCGGCGACTGTGGTCATCCCGGAAGAGTGCGCCGGCAGCGCGCCCCCCCCTGTCAACGATCAGCCATCGCAATCCGGCATCTATCCCGCCTCACTCGCCAGGACTAGGATGCAGGTGCACGGCTACCGCGGCCACCTGCTGCGGCAATCAAAGGAGCCGTTGCGGGGAAGGATATGTCATGCAATGCATAACCTGGTTCGCGCCGATACTGCCCGGAAAATTGGATGAGTGGAAGTCGCTCATTCAAGAAATAAACGGCCCACGAATGGAAGAGTACCGAAAATCACGGGAGCGCATGGGGCTGACCAGGGAAGTTGTCAGCCACATGGAAACTCCTCAGGGAGACTTTGTAGCCCTGTTCCAGGAAGGCGAAGACGTCTCCAAAGCATTTCAAGCACTTGCAGCATCGAACGAGCCCTACGACGAGTGGTTCAAGGAGAAAATCTCTGAAATCCATGGCATCACGCCGGAAATGCTCCAAGCCCCTCTCCCGGCCAGAGTCGTCCTGGACTACAAGGCCGGCTGACCAGAGGGGTGCGTACTAACTGCGCCCCTCGTTCAAGAGTCACCTTGAAAAGTAAGCATGCTTTCTATTAGTTTGGTGTGAGCTTCTTCGCCTGGCCCCATCAGGCGGAGTGGTTGCCAGGGAGGCCCCGCTTTACGTCTTGAACTGCTCCCCGCGCTTGCCGTGTACCCCCAGAGGACCATGGAGCAGCTCGATACCGTCCTCGAGCGGTTCATCATTGACGAATACAACCAGAGCACGCACTCCGAAACGGGCGAGGTGCCCGTCGTTGGGGGGCCGGCGGCTGGATCCCCAACGATCGCTTTTCCCAGTCACCGTCCTGGGCGACGACAGGACCCGCCCTCCTGCCACAATCCAATGTGATCGATAGCCGATGTTATGTTACGCAGAACCCGGCGAATCGCACCGATTCGCCGGGTTCAGAACTGAATAGGATCAATTACCGGCGTTTAAGAACGCCCGGGAGAGCAGCTGACTTCATTTCGTGGCGTTCGGCCAGACCCGTCCTATATTTTTCCGCCATTTACTCAGCTTCCACGGCCGCGGCGACAGCTGCTGTGACCGCCGGGGCAACCCTGGCGTCCAGCGGGCTGGGCACGATGTAGTCCGCGGACAGGTCATCGGCTGCGAGGTCTGCGATAGCGTAGGCTGCCGCAAGCTTCATGGCGGGAGTGATGCGGCGGGCCCCGGCGTCGAGGGCGCCGCGGAAGATGCCCGGGAAGGCCAGCACGTTGTTGATCTGGTTGGGGAAGTCGCTGCGGCCGGTGGCCACCACGGCGGCATACTTGACGGCCACCTCGGGCAGGACCTCCGGGTCCGGGTTGGAGAGGGCGAAAACGATGGCGTCCTGGTGCATCAGCGCGAGGTGCTCTTCGTCCAGCTTCGAGGAGGAGACGCCGATGAAGACGTCGGCGCCGGCGAGGGCTTCCGCCGGGCCGCCCTCCAGGCCGCGGGGGTTGCTGCGGCCGGCGATGCCGGCTTTCTTGCTGGCCTGGTCCGCGGCAAGGTCCGTACGAGTGCTGTTGATGATGCCGCGGGAGTCCAGGAGGACCACATCGGTGATGCCGGCGGCCAGCAGGATTTCGGCGACGGCGATGCCAGCCGCACCGGCGCCGGAGACCACCACGCGCAGGCTTTCCAGTCTGCGGCCGGTCACCTTGGCTGCATTGGTCAGGGCGGCGAGGGCAACGACGGCGGTGCCGTGCTGGTCATCGTGCATCACCGGGCAGTCCAGCGCCTCGATGAGCTTTTCCTCCAGCTCGAAGCAGCGCGGTGCGGAGATGTCCTCGAGGTTGACGGCGCCGAAGCTGGGGCGCAGGCGGACGAGGGTTTCGACGATTTCGTCCACGTCCGTGGTGTTCAGGACCAGCGGAATGGAGTCCAGGTCGCCGAAGGTCTTGAACAGGGCGGACTTGCCCTCCATGACGGGCAGCGAGGCGCTGGCTCCGATGTTGCCCAGGCCCAGCACGGCGGTGCCGTCGCTGACCACAACCACCAGGCGCTCGGCCCAGGTGAGGGTGCGGGCCAGTTCTGGCTTGGCGTGGATGGCGCGGCTGACCTCAGCCACTCCGGGAGTGTAGGCGATGGACAGGTCGCGCTTGTTGGACAGCGGAACGGTGCTGGCGATGGAGAGCTTGCCGCCCTGGTGGGCGTCGAAAATCTCGGCTTC
Organism: Arthrobacter sp. SLBN-100; assembly: GCF_006715305.1. NCBI lineage: Bacteria > Bacillati > Actinomycetota > Actinomycetes > Micrococcales > Micrococcaceae > Arthrobacter > Arthrobacter sp. SLBN-100. Next base: position 3,091,675 of record NZ_VFMY01000001.1, on the reverse strand, counting down.
GGTCAGCGCGGTGGCTGCGGAGTTGTCGGTGGCTGCAATTGCGTCAATGGACACGTCGTTGTCTCCTGGTGCTCGCCGTGCTCACACGGCACATGGAACCTGCGCCCGAACGGACCCAAGGAAGTGGTTGTGGCTTGCTGAATGAGCGCCCGAGGGCTGCCTGGTAGTAGGGCATCCGGCAAAGACCTGCCGGTTCTCGAACTGGTACGTTACGCCATTCTTCCGAGCGAACCGCAACCCTTTATGACCAATATGAACGCAAGGGTGAGGCCAATCACTGCATGCCCAATGATGAAGGTCACATAACGGACCGACGCGAAGAGCCAAGAGCTTGTGCGCAGCGTCTTCCACATTATCTAAAGGAGACACATCATGGCTTCTCAACGAGGAGAGTCGCTTGACAGCGTGAAGACGCGGCGCAAGGGCCTGGACAAGTCGCATTACCTCTACATTGCCGTCATCGTCGCCGTCATCCTGGGCGCCGTCGTCGGCCTGCTTTTCCCCGAGGTGGGCAAATCCCTCAAGCCGCTCGGCGACGGATTCATCAAGCTCATCAAGATGATGATCGCACCGATCATTTTCTGCACCATCGTCCTGGGCATCGGCTCCATCGCGAAGGCCGCCACTGTGGGCAAGGTCGGTGGACTGGCGCTGGGCTACTTCGTGGTCATGTCCACGTTCGCCCTGGCCATCGGCCTGGTGGTCGGCAACCTGATCCACCCGGGCGAGGGCCTGAAGCTGGCACCCTACGATCCCTCCAAGAAGGCAGAAGTCGACAGCACCGTCGCCTTCCTCCTCGGAATCATCCCGGGCGACATTCCGGTCCTTCCCACGCTCTTTGCAGCCCTCCTCGTAGGTTTCGCCCTCCAGAAGATGGGCCCGCAGGGTGCACCCGTACTCAAGGCCATCGGCCACGGCCAGGCCGTCGTCTTCCGCATCCTCATCATGATCATGTGGCTGGCCCCCGTGGGCGCCTTCGGTGCCATCGCCGCCGTCGTAGGAGCCACCGGCTTCCAGGCCATCGTCAGCATGTTCACCCTGATGGCTGCCTTCTACATCACGTGTGCACTGTTCATCGTCATCATCCTGGGCGGACTGCTGAAAACCGTGACCGGAGTCAATATCTTCAAGCTCATGAAGTACCTGGCCCGCGAATACCTGCTGATCTTCTCCACGTCCTCCTCTGGGCAGCTCTGCCCCGCCTGATCGCCAAGATGGAACACCTCGGCGTCTCCAAGCCCGTTGTGGGCGTCACGGTCCCCACCGGCTACTCCTTCAACCTTGACGGCACCGCCATCTACCTGACCATGGCGTCCCTGTTCGTCGCCAACGCCATGGGCACCCCGCTGGACCTCGGCGCCCAGGTTTCCCTGCTGGTCTTCATGATCATCGCCTCCAAGGGTGCAGCCGGCGTCACCGGCGCTGGCCTGGCTACCCTGGCTGCAGGCCTGCAGGCACACAAGCCTGAACTGCTCGGTGGCGTCGGCATGATCGTCGGAATCGACAGGTTCATGTCCGAGGCCCGCGCCCTGACCAACTTCACCGGCAACGCCGTAGCCACCATTCTGATCGGCACTTGGGTCAAGGAAATCGACCGCGGCCAGGTGGACCAGGTACTGGCCGGCAACCTGCCCTTCGATGAGCAGACAATGGTAGCCGGGCACGGCGAACCTGTGGCAACGGGGGCTGAGGTCCGGCCCGTCCCGGTTCCCGCCTAGCCTCTCGACCATTACCTAAAACGAAGCCGGCCGATGCCGCAAACCGCCCGCACAGGTAGACCTGTGCGGGCGGTTTCCATGTTTACGGCACCGACCTTCAACTTCAAGCTCCTGAAGGCGGCTTTTGCTGTTCCCCGGGGCATTCCCTTGATGGGACCTCGAGGGGTGGCCCGGTCGAGGACGGTGTGAGCTGCGCTTGGCACGACACAAAGCTCCGGGAAGAAGAAGTTGCCCAAAGACTAAGCGCATCCACGCCAAACAAACTGGACAAAGGAAACTTCACGTTTCGCGCCGCTACATCTTCTGACTGAGCGCGCCATGCGTCAGTGTCGTTACACCCCAAACTGACGGCGTGAACTGCTCCCACTGCTCAGACCCTCTCCCCGCGGAGTTTCACACACACGTTTGAGGCGCCTTGCGCCCACAGACTAGGACGCGGTGAGGCGCGTTCCCCGTTTTCGGCCGCTTGGACCGTTAAAGGGTTCCCGACGGCGGTTGGTACCCAAGGCGTTCTGCCAGCGCCTTGGGAGGCCAGATAGAGGAGTGCGCTGCCCTCGTGCGAGGTCGCAGTACCAAACTCCTACCCAGACGGCTGCGCAAAGTACGGGCACCTTGGTGCCACTGCGGTTAGTAGCAGAGTTGGGTAACCCTGTCCACCTCGTTGGTGTGGTGCGATTTAGCTAACCCCGGCACGTCGTCCGGATATGCTGGCGGGGTGTCGAGGGACCGGCTGGCCAGAGTCGCTGTGGCCCGTCGTCACTCAGGCCCGTCTAGTCAGCCACCGTCGTCGCCCGGGGAACCAAGACCGGCGGGAGCAGTGTTGAGCTCGCGGTTTTGCCGCCGATCCCCTGCAACAGGGCCTCGACGCTGAGCCGACCCATGGTCTTCAGATCCGAACGCACTGACGTGAGCGGGATGGGCAGGTTGTCGGCTAGAACGAGGTCGTTGTATCCAATGAGTGCCACATCTTCTCGCAGCCTTTTCCCTGCGGCCCGGATGGCACCCATGGCACCCAGGGCGGTGAGGTCATCCACGGCAAAGATCGCCGTGGGCGGCTCCGGCAGGGCCAGCAGCTGCGCGCCGCCCATCCGTCCGGCAGCCGTGCCGAACCCGGTGCTCGCCACATAGTGGTCCTCCACGGGATAACCGGCGGCTTCGAACGCGCGCCGGAAGCCTTGTGACCGTTCCCGGCCGGTGCTCGCCAGCAGATCCCCGGCTATGATGCCGACCCGCTTGTGACCCAAGTCCAAAAGGTGCTGGGCGGCCAGCCTGCCGCCGAGCTCGTCATCGGTCGCCACGGACAGATGTCCCTCCAGTCGGCGCATCACGAGCACATAGGGTACGCCGCGGCTCTGCAGCTCGTAGCCGGCCGTGTCGCCGATGTGTGAATCGCCGATGATTACCCCGTCCATTTGCCGGGACAACATGGCATTGAGCCGTGCCCGGCGGTGCTCTGAATCGTCGTAGGTGTTTGCCACCACCGTGCTGTAGCCGGCCGACTCCGCAGTCGCGTCGATGCTCTCATAGATCGTGGCCAGCGCCAGATCGGTCAGCCGAGGAACCAGTACGCCAATCAGTCGTGAGGTTCCAGTTCGCAGCCCGGCGGCGCCCAGATTGCGACGGTACCCGAGCATGGCAGCGAGCTCACGCACGCGCCGGACAGTCTCGGTACTGATCCCCGAGGGGTCGTCGCTAAGCGCCCGGGAGGCAGTGGAGACATGCACCTGGGCGTGATGGGCCACCGTGGCCAGAGTGACGGGCCTGGGACGCCCAGATGCGGGTGAATCGGTGATAGCGGCGCCCCCTTCAGATGTTCCAAGAAGTCTAGTCCCATCCGGAGAGGGATCTGCGTGCAAAGGTTTGCGCCATTTCACCGGGCAGGTGCGAGCATTGAATGTTAATCGAGCAGAAACCTTGACGAAACACGGCGTTTCTAGTGTGATGTACGAAACACTTTCCTCCGCGTTGTTCCGCCAAGAGCGCAACGCAAACGATTGCACGATCCACCGTCCTTCGGACCAACGTTAAATCAAGGAGCACTATGCTCGATCTCATCGATCAGAGCCAAGAAGCCGCCGAACGACTCGGTAACGGCATTTTGGAATTGGCCACGTACCGCGATGCGACCCGGCCAGGTTGGACCAGGGAAGTGTTCAGCGAGGCGTACCGGGAATCCCGGCAGTGGGTTTCCGAGCAGATGGCTGGAGCCGGACTTGAGGTCCGGGTGGACGCCGCCGGCAATATCGTCGGCCGGCTCGCCGGCAACGATCCGAACGCCCCGGCGCTGGTAACCGGTTCGCACACGGACACGGTTGACGGCGGCGGCCGTTTCGACGGCGTCGTGGGCGTGCTTGGTGCGTTGGAGGCCGCTCGGCTGCTCCGGGAATCCGGGCAACGGCTCCACCGAGACCTCCTGGTTGTGGATTTTCTCGGCGAGGAATCCAATGCCTTCGGCCTCAGCTGCCTGGGCAGCAGGGCCATCACTGGCGAACTATCCCACGCGGACCTGGACCGGCAGGATTATCGCGGCGTCAGCCTCGGGCAGGCGTACCGCGACTTCGGGCTCGATCCCGGGGCCGCGCTACAGACGCGCTGGGCCCGCAGCTCACCGCTCCACGCCTTCATAGAGCTGCATATCGAACAGGGCCCCACTCTGGAACAGCGCCAGCTACCGCTTGGCATGGTCACGGCTATCACCGGAATCGAGCGGCTCGTCGCAACCTTCACGGGAAGCCCCGACCACGCCGGCACCCGGGCGATGGATGATCGCAGGGACGCTATGGTTGCAGCGGCCGAAGCGGTACTCGCTGTCCGCCGCCAAGGTTGCGGCGCCCCCAACCACGGGGTCGCCACCACCACCCGTGTCGAATCCGAGTCACGCTCGCCCAACGTGGTGCCATCCCTCGTACGGATGACCAGCGAAGTCCGCAGCGTCGACAACGTCTGGCTTAGCGGGGTCCGTGGCCGGCTGGCCGAGGAAATCCTGGGCAGTGCACGGAACCTAGGAGTCGACGTCGACTTCGACTGGACCACGGACAACCCCGTCGTTCAGGCCCATCCACGTATCCACGACGTAGCCGCAGCGGCCGCTGACGCCAGCGGCATTCCGTGGATGCCCATCCCCAGCGGGGCTACCCACGACGCCGTTCATATGGCGGCGCTCGCGCCGATGGGCATGATCTTTGTACCGTCCAAGGCCGGCAAAAGCCACTGCCCGGAGGAATGGACCGAATTTACTGACATCGCCATCGGCGTCGGCGCCCTCGCACAGACGCTGACCGGGCTCGACCGCACCGAGCTTCTAACGCATTAGCACGATACTCATCATCCGCTCGCCTCCTTATCCAGCATCGGAGCATCCATGACTACTGCAGAAACTTCCGGGACCTCCACGGACATCCTCTCAATTGCCAACCTCCCCGTCCTTTGGGTGCTGGCCATCGGTGTCTTCGGGGCCATTATTCTCCAATCCGTCATCTACATGCGCGCCGCCAGGAAGGCAGGGCCGGCCGCGGATATCTCCCAAATCGAGTTGAAGCAATCATTTCGGGCCGGCGCCGTGGCGGCGATCGGCCCGTCCCTGGCCGTTGTGCTGGTCAGCATTGCGCTGCTGACCCTGTTCGGAACGCCCGCGGTGCTGGTCCGAATCGGCCTTGTGGGTTCCGCAGCCACGGAATCTGCATCGGCGAGCCTCGCCGCCACCACCATGGGGGCAACGCTCGGCGGCCCGGGTTACAACCAGAGCGTCTTTGCCGTGGCATTCATGGCGATGAGCATGTCCGGTGCAATGTGGATGATTTCCACGCTGGTCCTCACTCCGATCCTCCGACGCGGTGATTCGAAGCTGCGTGCGGTCAACCCTTCCCTGATGGCGATCGTTCCCGCGGCCGCGCTGATCGGGGCGTTCGCCAGCCTCGGCATCGCGGAGCTCGGCAAGACCCCGGTGCACATCGTCACTGTCATAGTGTCTGCCTTGGCCATGGGCATCTGCCTAACGCTGGCCAAAAAGTTTGCCGTCGCATGGCTACGGGAATGGGGGCTTGGGATCTCGATCGTGGTTGGCCTCTTTGTCGCCTACGCCGCCCACACGTCCGGAATGGCTGCCTAGGCAGCCAGGCCAAGCCACTATCCCGTCTCGAAAGGATTGACTTCATGACTGCTCTCGCCAGTGACACCTCCCGCGCCGCGGCGCTCCTCCAATTCGACCGCACCACCTCCCGCTGGGGCCAGATCACCATGGGCTCCGCACTCATCTTCTCGCTCGCAGCCCCGCTCTACCTTGTATTCTTCGGCGACCTCGGCATCACCTCCGGCCAGATCTGGACAGCCTTCTTCGCCGTCGCGGCCGCGTTCTTCGTGTTGTGGTTCGTTGAGCCCATCACCTACTACCCCGTCCTCGGCCCGGCCGCCATGTACCAGGCCTTCATGATCGGCAACATCGCCAACAAGCTGCTCCCTTCGGCCCTGGTGGCCCAGGCGACGGTCGGCGCCAAGGCCGGCACCAAACGCGGAGAGTTCGCGGCCCTCATGGCCATCTGCGGAGCCGCGATGGTCCACGTGGTCTCGATGCTGCTGTTCGTGGGCGTGCTCGGCACCTGGTTGGTCAGCGTCATCCCGGCCAACATCGTGGATGTCGCCCGGCTCTACATCTTCCCCAGCATCATCGGCGCCGTCCTGGTCCAGCTCATCGTCACCATGAAGCAGCCTAGGGTGACGGTCATCGCCGTCGTCGTCGCTGCCATCGTCCTCTTCGTCCTAGTCCCCGCCGTCCCGGCGCTCGCCAAGCCGGCCACCGGGATTGTGGTCCTGCTGACGGCGGCCCTGGCATGGTTCCTGCGGTCCCGCAAGGACACGACCGCCGCCACCACCCTCGTGAACTAGGGCGCAGCTGAACGAAGCTCGCTGAATTAAGCCCAGCAAGCTCCCGAACCAGACTCCCGAACTCCTCCGGAAGGAACCCCATGACCATCAGCACTTCATTGTTTGAACTCAGCGACACCCGCCAGGCCGAAATGCACGAGCTCTACCACCACCTCCACGCGCACCCCGAACTCTCGATGCAGGAGACCAACACAGCGGCGTTCATCCAGCAGAAGCTCGACGCACTGGGTTTGGAAACGATCATGTGCGGCGGCACTGGGGTCGTGGGAATACTGCGCAACGGGACAGGACCGGTCGTGGGCTACCGTGCGGACACCGACGGCCTGCCGATGAAGGAAGACACCGGCCTGGAATACGCCAGCACCGCCACTGGGGAACTCACAAACGGCACGCCCGTCCCAGTGATGCACGGCTGCGGCCACGACACCCACATGACCGTCGCGCTCACGGCCGCACAACTGCTGACCGAAAACCTGGACGTGTGGTCCGGGACCGTGGTCTTCATCTTCCAGCCTGGCGAGGAAACCGCCGCCGGGGCCAAGGCCATGATCGAAGACGGACTTTGGGAAAAGGCCCCGAAGCCGGAAATCATCTACGGACAACATGTCTGGCCGGGCCTGTCCGGAACAGTCAACATCAGCAGCGGCACGGCCATGGCCATGGCCGACTCTTGGAAGATCACCGTCCACGGTCGCCAGGCCCACGGCTCCCAGCCGGAGCAGTCCATTGATCCGATCGTCCTCGGCGCTCACATGGTCGTGCGGCTGCAGACCGTCGTATCCCGCGAGGTCCACCCGATGAAGTCCGCCGTGGTGACCGTGGGCACCTTCCACGCGGGGCTGAAGGAAAACATCATTCCTGCCACGGCCGAGTTCTCCATCAACGTGCGGACGTTCGACGTCGACGTCCGCACCCGGGTGCTCGATTCCCTGCGTCGAATCCTGCATGCCGAAGCGGACGCCTCCGGAGCCCCCGCCCCCGACATCGAGGAAATCTCCAGCTTCCCGCAGTGCTACAACGACCCCGCCTCCGCCGACGCACTGATCAGCGAGTTCCAGGCCGCCCTCGGCGAGGACTGCGTGAACGTGGTCCCGCCAGTGATGGGCAGCGAGGACTTCGGGCTCCTCGCCCAGGCGCTGGACGTGCCGTCCGTGTACTGGATGTTCGGCGCCTACACGCAGGACAGGCTCGACGCCGAGGCTCCCCTGCCCGGGAACCACTCGCCGTACTTCGCACCGGACGTCGAGCCGACCCTGAGCACAGGCCTCCGCGCCGCCCTGACTTCCCTGCTCTCCCGGGTGGGCAGCTCTTGGGCCGCGCTGTGACCGAAACGGCGGCGAACGGCATCAGCGCGCTGTCCGCCACGGAGCTGACCGCGGCCATCCGGGGCCGGCACATTTCCGCACGCGAGGCCCTCGATGCTCACTTCGCCCGGATCGACACCGTGAACGGAGAGCTCAACGCGGTGGTGACCGAGGACCGCGAGGGTGCGGCGGCGCTGGCAGCGGCGGCTGACACACTCACCGTCTCCGGTGCCCAGCTCCCGCCGCTCCATGGCCTGCCCATGACACACAAGGACACCAACAACACCAGGGGCCTGCGAACCACACAGGGATCGGTGATCTTCCGGGATTTCGTGCCGGACTTTGATGATCTCATCATCGCCAGGTTCAAGGCGGCCGGTGTGGTCACCACAGGCAAAACCAACGTGCCGGAGTTCGCTGCCGGCTCGCACACCTTCAACGACATCTTCGGCACCACCGTCAACCCCTACGACACTGCGAAGAGCGCCGGCGGCAGCAGCGGCGGCGCGGCGGCCGCCATCGCGGCCCGCATCCAGCCGCTCAGCGACGGTAGCGACATGGGCGGCTCGCTCCGGATCCCGGCATCGTTCTGCAACGTGGTGGGGTTTCGGCCGTCGGTGGGCGTGATCCCGGTGGCGCCGACCCGCAACGCGTGGGCCTGGCTCGCTCGGACCGGCACCATGGCCCGCGACGTGGAAGACATCGCCCTTGCCATGACGGCCGTCGCCGGGCCGGACCCCTCCGTGCCCTATGCCGCTCCGGTGCCGGCCGGGCGATTTACCGAGCCGCTGCGGCGCGACCTGACCGGCCTGCGGATCGGCTGGTCACCGGACTTCGGCCTGGGCGTCCCGGTGGAGAAGGAGGTGCTGCGCGTCCTGGAAAGCCAGCTGCGGATCTTCGAGGATCTCGGCGCCACCGTAGAAGAAGCCGCGCCGGACCTGCGGGACGCAGACGAAGTATTCAGCACCACCCGAGCGTTCGAATTTGCCCTGGGCCTGGGTGAGCTGGTGGCCAAGCACCTGGACGTGGTCAAGCCTGAAGTGCGTTGGAACGTGGACAGGGGGCATGCACTCAGCGGGCAGGACCTGGTCTCCGCAGCCCTCGCCCGGACCCGGCTGGACACCAGCGTGCGGCGCTTCTTCGGCCGGTACGATGTGTTCGCCAGCCCCACCGCGCAATTGTTGCCCTTCGAGGCGTCATTGCGGTACCCGACGTCCATCAACGGCACCGAGTTCGAGACATACCTGGACTGGATGCGCTCCGCCTGCCTGATCTCTGCGACCGGCATCCCTGCCATCTCGGTTCCGGCCGGGTTCAGCGACTGCGGCTTGCCGGTGGGGCTGCAGCTGGCGATGAACCACGGGCAGGATTTCGAGCTGCTCCAGGTCGCCTACGGCTACGAACAGGCCACCGGCCACGCGAAACGGGAGCCGGCGCTGGGGTGATGTTCGGATAGATCAGCAGGGAAAGGTCTACCAGTACCTGCGCCACGCCAAGCTGGACTGAGCCTCTCCCCTACCGGCGCGGCCACTGCGCGGAACCGAAGCGGGTGGCAGGTGACGGAAGATCCATTATCGGCGTTTGAAAATGGGCGGGAGAGGGGCCGAAAAAGGGACGTCTCACAACTCAGTTCGCTAGATCCATCTCTGCTGTTTGGACGACAAGGTATGGCCCCCAGTTCCGGCCGCGTTATCAACAAGCACGGCCTAGTCGGCCCCGAGGCATGTTGACGGAATATCCGCTATCGGTGGTGGCGAAAATCAGGAGGCGAGACGGAAAAAGGGAGCGAGTGTGAACGGGAAGTAATTGCAGTCGAAAGTGAACGCTGGTTCACTCATAGAAGGTAAACATGCGTTCACCCCTCTCCGCACCTCTGCAAGCAGCCCATGCCGCCCTCCTCCGCCCCCGAACCGCGGCGACGTCCGTCCCCGTCCGCGATCACCGCAGTCCTGCCTGTCAGCGGCACGCTTGTTGCGCTGATGCAAACGTTGGTTGTTCCGCTTCTTCCGGATTTTCCCGGATCCTGGGCGTAACGGCCGACGACGCCTCCTGGCTGGTGACCGCCACCCTCCTCTCCAGCGCCTGGCCACGCCCATCGTCTCCCGCAGCGCGGACATGTACGGCGAACGCAACCCTCGTCTAAAACAGCCGTGCCTTGAGACCTTTCTTAACGCCAGCCACGGTGTCCGGAACAGAACCTTTGGACTGTGGAGTCCGGGCTTCCCGTCCCTGTATCAGCCGGCCACCACCCTTGATGTCGCATCAAGTGCGTCCTCGAGGATCATCTCGGCGGCCTTTTCCGCGATCATTATCGTGGGAGCCTGCGTGTTCGAACTGACGAGACGCGGCATGATCGAGGAGTCAACGACGCGTAATCCCTCAAGCCCATGGACCTTCAACCGCGGCGAGACGACCGAATCCTCATGGGTTCCCATGGCGCAGGTGCCGACCGGATGGTACGAAGTGCGTCCGTAGGAGCGCACGAAATTCACGTACTCGTCGCGGGTTTTAACCGGGGTACCGTCGCCCATGCGCTCCGCTCGAATGAACGGAGCCATCGACGACTGCTCCATAATCTGTCGGCTCTGCTGCACGCCGGCGATGGCCATCTCGACGTCGTAGTCATCGGCCAGGTAGTTTGGATCGATGAGCGGTGCTTTTGCCGGGTCCGAGGACGCGACACGGACTGTCCCCCGGCTCCGGGGCCGTACGAAGTACGAGTTCAACGTTGCACCGAATCCGGGCCGCAGGGTTGGGCAGCCTACCTCCGCCCGCGCCGCCGGCAGGAAGTGGAACTGCAGGTCCGGCGTCTTCTCGTCCTTGTTCCCATAACTGAATCCGCCTGCCTCTACGACGGTTGAGGCGAACGGTCCGGAATGGAGGGCGAGGTACTCGAGACCGGCCATAATCGCTGCCGGGCTCACCCGGTTGAGCCGGTCCAGGCTGTGGTAGTCGGTGAGTTCGAAAACGACGTCGACAGCGCAGTGGTCCTGCAGGTTCTTACCGACACCGGGCAGGGGATGTATGGTGTCGATGCCGGCGGCGGCGAGGTCAGGCGAGTTACCGATACCCGAAAGCTGCAGCAGTTTGGGCGAACCGAAGGCGCCGCTCGCGACGATCACTTCCCGCTTGGCGCTGTACGTTCGTGCGCTGCCGCCTTCGAGCGCCCGAATCCCGACAGCTCGGCCGTTCTTGATAACTACTTTGGAGACGATCACGTTAGTGCGAACCGTGAGGTTACGCCGCTTGCGCGCGGGTTTCAGGTAAGCGACGGCCGCGCTGCACCGGCGGCCGTTCTTCGTGGTCGTCTGGTAGAAACCGACGCCGTACTGCTCGGCACCATTGAAGTCGCTGTTGTAGGGCAACCCGAACTCTTGGCCCGCTTGCACGAAGGCCGCCGAGAGCTTGTGCGGATGTACAAGGTCAGATACTCCGAGCGGCCCCTGGGTTCCGTGGTGGGGTGCCGAGAGCCGGCTGTTCGACTCTGAGCGTACGAAGTACTTGCACACCTCGTCGGCGGACCAACCTTCGCATCCGTAGTCCTTGACCCACCCGTCGTAGTCCTCGGCCACGCCGCGAGTAAAAACCTGGGAGTTGATGGATCCACCTCCGCCGAGCACATGGCCTTGGCGGAGCGGAATACGACGGCCGTTGCCGTGCTTCTGCGGAATGCTGGCATAGCCCCACTGATGCGGCCCGGTACTAAGTTTCGGAAAGCCGGCGGGCATGTGGATGAACAAATTGCGGTCGGTTCCGCCCGCCTCTAGCAGGAGGACGCTAACCGTGGGGTCTTCACTGAGCCTGCCGGCCAAGACACAGCCGCCGGTGCCGCCCCCGGCAATTACGTAGTCATATGCGCCGTCGTAGAACATTGAACCCCTCGGCTCATCGCTAACTGCACCGTAGCTTGAAGCATTCACTAGAGTCTCTGGTCCCGCGGGGATGGTGTCAACCCCACCCACGACAGGTACAGCTGTACTCAGGCGAAGCGACTACTCCCCAGGTGCCTACCGATCGGCCACGACGGGCCTCAACATGATGTACCCAAGTGCCGTTCCGATCCCCAGTGTCACCAGAGACGACGTGCTTTTCCCTCCCGGCACAACCGCGGATCAGCGCCCCGGTCATGTCCGCAGCGATGACGAGGAACTGTTGGGTAAACCTGACGTCGTATTTATCGGCCTGTCGGGGAGGCAGCCCGGACAGGACAGGCCGAAGGTGTTGGCGCTGTCCTGGCGGTCGATCCGGTCAAGCCTCAGCAGGCCGTTCAGATCCTCGAAGAGCTGGTCTATCAGGACGGCCGAGGCCTCCCGGAGGGCGCCGGCCAGGAGCTTTGCCTGGAACAGGCTCTGGTCGCGCCGCTCCGGCGTGATTGAACGTATTCATTGCAGATCATCAGCGTCCAGCCGGCTCCGCTGGACCTCCGTCAGATCCTCCAGCCGGGGTTCGAAACCCAGCTGCTCCAGGCTTAGGCCGGTCAATTCCTTGCCAACGTGGAGCGCGTGGCTCGATGTAGTTCTCTTCCCCGGCCATGGCTCCGATGCTACCGCCTCCCCGCGGCTGGGCCTTGCTTCTGGTTGGGAGTCGGCTTATCGTGGCAGAGGTTTCACCACTTTCACCAGTTTCACCAGTTTCACCTAGTTTCACCCAGGGAGGGTGCTGTGCAGAATCCCTTTAAGCCGACTGCCGGAGCCACACCTCCCGAACTGGTCGGGCGCGCCGGGCTGCTGGACGAGTTCGAGTACGGCCTCCAGCAGGGTTCCGGCGCCCCGGGGCTTTTGACCATCATCACCGGCTCCAGGGGCATCGGCAAGACGGTCATGTTGAGCGAAGCCGAAGGCATCGCCCGCAATCACGGGTGGGTCGTGATCTCCCGGACAGCCACGCCAGGCTTCCTGGCCGGGGTCGGCGATGACATGCTTCGCATCCTCGACGAACTCGGAGACGGGCCTCCCTCCCGGAAGATCACCGCCTTCTCGGCAGCTGGGTTCGGGCTGACCACGCAACTTCCCCCGGAACGGTCCGTTGACCGGCGCGGGACCGGGAACGAACTGTTGCGCCTGCTGGATGCGAAAGGCACAGGACTCGTCATCACCATCGATGAGATTCATGCCGTCGACCGGACGGAAATCGCCCAGCTGGCCGCCGACGTCCAGCACTTCATCCGCGAAGGGCTGCCCATCGGCCTGATCTTCGCCGGCCTGCCATCCGCAGTGTCCGACCTCCTCAATGAAGGCGTTGCCACCTTCCTGCGGCGGGCCGACAGGATCAATCTCCACGAAGCAGCCATCGCGGAAGTCACCGCATCGTACAGTCAGCTCTTCAGCCAGGGAGGCATCAACATCTCCCCCGACCTCATCAATGAGGCAGCCGAAGCCACCGAGGGATATCCCTTCCTGATCCAACTGGTGGGTTACTACCTCTGGCTAGAAGCCGACAAGGCAGGATGGAAACTGGACGAGACCAGCGTTCGGCGTGGAATCGCTGCCGCACAACGGCGGAACACCTTAGTGGTCGTCGAGTCAGCGCTGTCGGACATCTCGGACAGGGACCGCGAGTTCCTGGACGCGATGGCCGCCCAGGATGGCCCCTCTGCCGCCGGTCAGATCGGCGCCATCCTCAAGGCCAAGCCCAACGTCATTTCCAAGTACCGGAACCGGCTCATCGCTGCGGGCCTGATCGAATCCGCTGGCTACGGCAAAGTGGACTTCGCAATCCCCGGACTCCGCCAATACCTCCGCCAGTAGGTTAACAGAAGGTCCATTATCGGCGGTTCGAAGCGGCCCGGGGAGCACGGGAAGAAGACGAGTCTCAAGGGCCGCCCAGCGCCAAGGAAAGAACCTGCTTGCTTCATGGAAAGCAGTCGTGCCCGTAAGCCGGTCGGCCCAAACAGCGCAAAGATTCCAACGCTTGCCTAAAGCCAGGGCGGTCGTCGAAATGCGCGTAGACCCCGCTCCATTCATTGCACTGTGAGGCTCCCCCAACCACTGAGGGACCCTCATTTAGTGACATGACTGGTCGTATTGGCCGCATCAGTGCCCACGATTTTCAGGAAGGCCTCTGTTGCGGG